>JARUHJ010000004.1:0-300000 GCA_029667085.1 Deltaproteobacteria bacterium IMCC39524 | reverse complement strand
ACGCCGATGGCAGTGCTTTCGCGCAGGATCATTTGGGCCAGAGGCTTCGCTTGTTGTGGCTGAGCCATAACCGTCAAGCCTGTTCCAGGACGGTTCTTCTTCATCTGCAGCGCAGTTAACCCGACATCAAGAGCTCCTGCTGATAACAGCCTTTCGGTCAGGGCTCCGAGCCATTCGGGCGAGGAGTCGTCGATATGAGTTTCAATCACCGTGACGGTATCCTGTTCGAAACCGTCAGCCGTATTCTCTGTGCCGATGATCCCCCGCAGCAAGTTGGGGCGGTCATCAAGGTCCCAGCCGCCGACACCATAACCGATGCGTTCGATGGTCATCTCCGGCATATCTCCGAAGCAGGCGATTTCGACCGCAATAGCGGCGCCGGTGGGGGTCACCAGCTCCCGGTCGCAGTCAGCATTCCGGACCGGTTTTCCTTGCAGTATCTGTAGAGTCGCCGGGGCAGGTAAGGGCATGGCGCCGTGGGAACCGCGAATCATGCCGCTGGAGAGCGGCAGTGGGGTGCAGATAATCTTCTCTACTCCGAGGAGATACAGGCCGATGGCGCTGCCGACGATGTCGACGATGGCGTCAACTGCGCCGACTTCATGAAAGTGGACTTCGTTCAGGGCAACCTGATGAACTTTTGCCTCCGCTTCGCCGAGACTCCTGAAAATATTGCGAGCCCGGTTGCGTACAGGCTCAGCGAGAGAACTCTTGGCAAGCATAGCGTCGATCTCAGACCAGGTGCGGGCCGGTTGTTTGTCTTCGCAAATAACTTCGACGCGCGTGCCGCCGATACTGTGACGTTTTTCAGGGCGCTGCTCCAACTTGTATCCGGAGACGGAAAGCTTTGCCAGTTCTGCTTCGATGAGATTGAGGTCGACGCCCAGGTCAACCAGCAGGCCGAGCATCATGTCACCGGAGATCCCGGAAAAGGTGTCAAGGTAGAGAATGTTCATGATGATTTTTTTCGATTGATGCGGGTGGCGGCAAATGCGGCCCCGAAGCCGTTGTCAATATTGACCACCGTGACACCGCCGGCGCATGAGTTAAGCATGCCGAGCAGTGCTGCCACGCCTCCGAAGGCCGCGCCATAGCCAACTGAAGTCGGTACGGCAATCACCGGTATGTCGACCAGACCACCGACCACCGAGGGCAGAGCGCCTTCCATGCCGGCGACAACGATGATCACCGAGGCTTCGCGCAGGGCGTTGGTGTGAGCCAGCAGACGATGGATGCCGGCGACGCCAACGTCGACCAGTTCTTCGACCTGGTTGTTGAACATGCGAGCCGTAACTGCGGCCTCTTTGGCAACCGGTAGATCGGAGGTGCCAGCGCAGATGATGAGAATCTTGCCTCGGCCGAGGTCTTCATGCGGTTTCTGCTGCAAAACGAACGTTCTGGCTTCGGCATCGTATTCGCTGCCTGGATGGTGTTTCAGGAGGGTTTTGGCTTTTTCATCGCTAATCCGGGTGACCAGGACGTTGTCGCCATGGGCCGCCATGCGCTGCACTATGATCTCAAGCTGCTCAGCTGTTTTTGCCTCGCCAAGCACCACTTCCGGAACTCCCTGACGCAGGGCGCGATGATGGTCGATCTTGGCGATGCCAACATCCTCGAAAGGGAGCTCTTTCAGCCGATCAAGGCCTTCTTCAATGCTAAGCTCACCCGCTTGCAAAGCTGTTAATAAATGCTTTAAATCATTGGCGTCCATCGGTGTTTTCTCCAATTCTTTCTCCAATCAAACATGTTAGCATTCTCCTTGCGATTTTCAAACCGTTTCTCTGTCAAATAAGGGGACGGGAGAGGCTGCCTGTTTGTTGGGTACGCTTTTGTTGAGTTTTTCAGTCTGCATCAGCGCGTTCGTCGATTCAGCTTAAGTTGAGAGCTGTGAATTGGAAACGGGAGCAGGTTGATTCTCTGCTCCCGCTTTAAAGGGTGTCTGAACTGTTTAGACTTCTGTTGAGTTTAAAAGGCGGAGTTGGCCTAGTTACTCGTCTCCACCAATCTTGTTGATGAACACCTCACGCGGACGACTGGTGCCATCGGAAGGCCCGACAATCCCTTCCGCTTCCATCTTCTCGATCATGCGGGCTGCGCGGTTGTAGCCGAGGCGCAGGCGACGCTGAAGCATGGAAATGGAGGCTTGTTTGGCATCGGCGATAACGGCAAGCGCTTCATCCCACTTCTCGTCATATTCATCGTCGCCATCGCTGCCACCGCTTTCACTTGCCGCCGGGGCTTCAAGGATTGATTTGTCGTAGTCAGGCTGCCCTTGTTTCTTGAGAAAATCAACAACACGCTGGACTTCGATCTCTGAAACAAAAGCCCCGTGGACACGCTGTACGGCGCCGGTCCCGGGTGGCAAGAAGAGCATGTCACCGTTGCCGAGCAGTGTTTCGGCGCCCATCTGGTCGAGAATTGTACGTGAATCGGTGCGTGAGAAGACCTTGAACGAGAGACGGGTCGGGAAGTTGGCTTTGATCAGGCCGGTTATAACATCGACGCTTGGTCGTTGTGTTGCGAGTATCAGGTGGATGCCGGCAGCGCGGGCCATCTGTGCAAGGCGGGCGATCGATTCTTCGATCTCTCGACCGGCGACCATCATCAGGTCGGCGAGCTCATCGACGATGACGACGATGTAGGGCAAATGTCCATGATCAAGCACTTCCCCCTCGGCAATTTCAATCTCCGGAAGATCCTCTTCCATGAGATCGACGATATCATCGTTGTCCAACACCTGCTGTCGTTTTGAGCTCTTGTCCTTCTCTTCTTTGGCCAGCTTGCGATTGTAGCCGTCGATATTGCGTACGCCCTTGTCGGACATCAACTTGTAGCGGCGCTCCATTTCGCGAACCGCCCAGTTGAGGGCCAGAGACGCTTTTTTGGGATTGGTCACGACCGGCAGCAGGAGATGTGGGATGCCTTCGTACATCGAAAGCTCCAACATCTTCGGGTCAACCATGATGACACGGACATCACGAGGGTCAGCACGGTAGAGCAGGGACAAGATCATGGCATTGATCGAAACCGATTTACCTGTTCCGGTTGAACCTGCAACCAGGAGGTGCGGCATTTTAGCCAGATCGGAAACAACCGTGTGACCGAAGATGTCTTTACCCAGTGCAAGTGGCAGTTTGCCGCCCGTTTTCTGGAATTCGTCGGTGGAGAAGATCTCCTTGAGATAAACCATCTCACGGTCGCGATTGGGGATCTCGATACCGACTACGCCGCGGCCCGGGATCGGCGCGACAATCCGGATTGAAAGTGCTTTGAGCGCCATGCTCAGGTCATCAGACAGGCCGGCAATTTTATTGACCTTAACACCTGGCGCCGGGGCAAACTCATACATGGTGACAACGGGCCCTGGCTTGACTTCGGAGACGTCGCCTTCGACGTTGAAGTCAAGCAGCTTCTTCTCCAGCAGGCGGGCGTTCATCATCAGGGCTTCTTTGTCGACCGGCTTTGCCGCTTCACCATCATGATCAAGCAGGGTCAGCGAGGGCGGGTGGTAGGTTCCCGAAGGCTCAAGGAACTCAAACGCTTCCTGGTTGGCCTGGGCCTTCTTTTTGCTGTTCTTTTTGCTCTCTTTGATGACAGGCGCAGGAGCCGGTCGCGGGGCGCGAATGACTGGTGCCTTATCTTTCTTTGGCTTGTCAGCTTCTTTCAGCTCCCGGCGGGCCTTGCGGGCTTCGCGGCGTTTTTCCATACCGGCGGCAAGTCTTGCCAGTAGCCCTTCAAGGAACAGAACCATTGAGAAACGGGCGACCAGCATCGAAGAAACCGAAAGGAAGACGACCAGGAAGATGGCGGCTCCGGTCAGGTTGAACCAGCTCTTCAAGGTGCTTGCCAGGAAGAAGCCAATAAAGCCTCCTGCCTGGTTGAGGGTCTGTCCAAAGAGGGCGACTTTCTCGATTTTGAGCGAGATCAGGCCGGCAATGGAGATCAGCATCACGATGAAAGCGGCTATCTTGTAGATGCGAGGATGGAGGTCACGGAACTTGAGCAGCCGCCAGGCAAAGAGCAGACAGGCGAAGGGGATCATCATGGCGGGAATGCCGATGATCTGGTAGAAGAGGTCAGAGACGTAAGCACCGACCCTGCCGCAGAAGTTGCTGATCTGTGCCGGATCGAGATTGTTGTTGAAGGAGGGATCGTTGTTGTTGAAC
Source organism: Deltaproteobacteria bacterium IMCC39524 (assembly GCA_029667085.1). Classification (NCBI taxonomy): domain Bacteria; class Deltaproteobacteria; species Deltaproteobacteria bacterium IMCC39524. The sequence goes on along the minus strand of JARUHJ010000004.1, from coordinate 295,834 downwards.
GAAACCAGGCTCAAGAGGAGAAAGAGACCCGCAGCCATCCAGACGAGGCCAGAGATTTCTTTCTTGATGTGTTCACGTAGAAAGGTTTTGCGTGGTTTTTCGCTCATTAAGTAACCCCATAAGTAATTCGCGCCATGTTAGCGCAATTATAGGGGAAAGGTCAAAGATTGATGGCTTGCCTGTTGCAGGTTTTTCTGTGGGTAGAGCGAAAAAGCTGTTTACAGTAAAAATACCAGCCCCAGGCCGCCGACTAGCCAACAGTAAAGAGCAAACCAGTGCAGGCGACGACGCCTGATAACGCCCATCAGGAGATGGATACAGAGCAGGCCGGTGATCATGGATGCAACCGTTCCAGCCAGGTAAGGGAGAAAGGCTCCGCTTGCGACCGTGTCGAGGTCTTTAACGGAAAGCAGGGCGGCACCGAAGACAGCGGGTAATGCCAGAAGAAACGAGAAGCGGGCGGCCGTTTCGCCATCGACGCCGCGCAGCAGCAAGGCAGCAATGGTTGAGCCGGACCTGGAGATGCCGGGGATAATGGCGCACCCCTGTACGGTGCCGACCAGGATGGCATCAGTCCAGTTCATCTCCTTGCGCGCCAGGTCGCGGTTGCGCAAACGCTCCGCCAGCCAGAGCAGGCTTCCTGTGACCAGCAACATGATGCAGACGATCGCTGGTTTCTCAAAGAGTCCGATAAAGAAATCCTTGAAGCACAGGCCAATAATAGCTGTCGGTATTGAGCCGGCAATCAGCAGGCCGACCATGAAGCGTTGCTGTTTGGCCAGGTCGTCTCGTCTCCAGAGGGAAGAGATGAGACCGCTTAAATCGCTCCAGAAATAGATGGCAACAGCGACAAGGGTGCCGAGATGCAGGAGGACATCGAAAAGCACGCCGACCTGATCGAAATCGCCGAGCATGTGTTGAGCAAGGACCAGATGGCCGCTTGAAGATACGGGAAGAAACTCGGTGGCACCTTGCAGGATACCGAGGAGTATTGCGTCTAAGAAAGTCATGATGATCCAGTGTTAAGCGGTAAGCCTTATGTTGTAAGAAAAATCTTGCACATGTTGAATTGATAATCATAGCCGAGGCACAATCGCTTCAGCTCCCAGCCTTAAAGCTCCATAATTACAGGCAGAATCAGTGGCCGCCGAGCCATGGTTTTATTGAAGAGGCGACGCAGAATTTTACGCACTTCAACGCGCAGTTCTTCCCAGTCGGCCATGGCTGCCGGGCTGTGTTCTACGAGCATCTGGCAAACCAGTTCACGGGCTTCGCTGAGGAGCTCCTCGCTTTCTTCTTCGGGAACAAACCCCCGGGTTATGATTTCCGGCCCGGAGACGATGGCGCCGCTGTTCTGGTTGAGTGCCAGAAAAACGATCACCAGGCCATGGTTTGCCAGGTGGCGGCGATCACGCAGTTCCATCTCACCAACATCACCGACTCCTTTACCGTCAATGAAGACCCGCCCCGTTTCGGCTTTTGGCTCGATATGGTGTCCATTTTCGGAGATGACCAGTGGCGTACCGTTACTGATAACGATCGCCCGGTCTGCTTGCCAGCCCATGCTCTGGGCTAACTGTGCATGCTTGACCAGGTGCCGGTACTCACCGTGCACCGGTACAAAATATTTCGGCTTGACCAGGTTGAGCACGGTCTTGAGTTCGTTCTGGCTGGCGTGCCCGGAGACATGGATCTCGCTGGTTGTCTCGTAGTGGACTTCTGCCCCGCGGCGATAAAGATGATTGATCAGGTGCGTGATCGCCCGCTCATTGCCGGGGATGAACTTGGACGAAAGGATGACTGTGTCGCCCGGTTCAATGCTGATCTGCTTGTGGTCGTCCATGGCGATGCGCGAGAGCGAGCTCAAGGGTTCACCCTGACTGCCGGTGGTCAGAATCAAAACCTGTTCCGATGGCATGTCACGCATCTGGCGCAGGTCGATCAGGATGTCGTCCGGAATGGTGAGATAGCCAAGCTGCCGCGCGATGGCGATATTGCTGACCATGCTGCGGCCCGAGACCATCACTTTGCGCTCGGCTTTGATCGCGGCATTAACGATCTGCTGGATGCGGTGGATGTTCGAGGAGAAGGTGGCCACCAGGGTCTTGCCGGTACAGCGTGGCAGGAGCTCGTTGAGGGCGTCGCCAACAGTCCTCTCGGAGAGGGTCTGGCCGGTGTTCTCAACGTTGGTGGAATCGGAGAACAACAGCAGGACACCTTCTTCGCCGTAGGAGGCCAGACGGCCCAGGTCGGTGGGCTGGTTGTCCACCGGAGTCGGGTCGAGCTTGAAGTCACCGGTATGCACAATCAGTCCGGCCGGAGTGCGAATCGCCAGTCCGCAGCCATCGACAATGGAGTGGGCAGCGCGGAAGAACTCGACTTCAAATGGACCGATTTCGACCGGTTCGCGGACTTTGATGCTCCTGCAGGTCACGCGACTTTTCAGTTGATGTTCTTCCAGCTTGTTGTCGAGCAGTCCCAAGGTTAACGGCGAGGAGTAGATCGGCGGGAAACCGAGAGCTTCGATCAGAAAGGGGATGGCGCCGATGTGGTCTTCGTGGCCATGGGTCAGGAGGATGCCACGGATCTCGTCTTTTCGTTCAACGATCGTCGCGATGTCCGGGATGACCAGGTCGATGCCGAGCATGTAGGCTTCCGGAAACATCAGGCCACAGTCGATGATCAACAGACCGCCTGCGGCCTCTATGACCATCATGTTGAGACCGATTTCGCCCAGGCCTCCCAAAGGCAGGATACGAACTGCGTCAGGGTGCAGTGGGCGTGTTGTTTCAGAATTGATCGCGATACTCATGGTGACTCAAAAGTTTCTGACAAATCAGGTGGTTGGCAATGAAAAAGACGTCAGTCTAGGGGAGTGAAGGTTGAGAGTCAAATGCTTTCCTCTTTGCAGTGGGTCGGCTTGCTCGTTACAATGGCAAGAAGATCGTTGCAAAGGAGTCGAAATGGTTTTACCTCAGCCGTTGGTTGCAGGGAGACTGGTGCGTCGTTATAAACGTTTTCTGGCCGATATTGAGCTGGAGGACGGTTCCCTGGTGACAGCTCATACACCGAATACCGGCAGCATGCAGCAGTGCGCCGTGCCCGGCCAGCAGGTGTTGCTGTCGAAAAGTGACAACCCGAAACGCAAGCTGGCCTGGTCATGGGAACTGGTTCGGGTTAATGGGCACTGGGTGGATATTAATACTCACCGTGCCAATCGGCTCGTCGAGGAAGCCTTGCGGAATAATGTTCTCCGGTGTTTTCAAAATTATTCGGTTCGCCCGGAATTCCCTTTTGCCGAAAGCCGCATCGATTTTATGCTGGAAGGGGAGAACGAGAAGGTTCTCCTTGAAGTCAAGAATGTCACTCTCTGCTGCCAGCCTGGCGTTGCCTGTTTCCCGGATGCTGTCACCACGCGGGGCCAGAAACACCTGCGCGACCTGAAGCTGGCAAAAGAGCAGGGCTGGCGAGCTGTGATCTTCTTCCTGATCCAGCGAAGTGATGCCCAGACTTTTTCTCCCGCGGATGAAATTGATGCGGAGTACGGTCGACTTCTCAGAGAGGCCATCTCTTGCGGGGTTGAAGCCCTGGCTTATCGCACGCTGGTGTCGCCGGAAAGCTCCAGGGTCGATCAGCAGCTCCCCGTCTGCCTATGAACGGATAGTTTTCCATTTCCCCCATAATGCAAGTATACTGAAAAAACCGCTGAAACCCGTCTGCAGGAGCCTGTCTCCTGCCGTATCTATGCAAAACGAAAGGATTCATTTATGCGTGTCGAAACTGATTTGAAGCTGGGATTTAAAGACGTTCTGATTCGTCCCAAGCGTTCCACCCTGAAAAGCCGCTCCCTGGTCGAACTGGAGCGTAGCTATACTTTTTTACACAGCAAGCGCCAATGGAGCGGTGTGCCGATCATTGCTGCCAACATGGATACCATCGGTACCTTTGAGGTTGCCGAGGTGCTCGCTGAAAATAAGATGCTCTGTGCCATTCACAAGCACTACAGCCTCGAAGAGTGGCAGGCTTTTGTTGATCGGCAGGCTTCTGATGATATTTTTGAGCGGATCATGGTCAGTACCGGAGTGGCTGATGAAGATTTTGACAAACTCGTCCAAATTATCAACCAGCATCCGCAACTGCTCTTTATCTGTATTGACGTCGCCAACGGTTATGCGGAATCCTTTGTCGAATTCGTCAGTAAGGTAAGGCAGGCGTTTCCTGATAAAACCATCATTGCTGGCAATGTCGTGACCGGCGAGATGGTGGAAGAGTTGCTGCTCTCCGGCGCTGACCTCGTCAAGGTCGGTATCGGGCCGGGTTCGGTCTGCACCACCCGTGTGAAGACGGGGGTCGGTTACCCGCAACTTTCCGCCGTGATCGAGTGTGCTGATGCTGCTCATGGCCTCGGCGGACGGATCATCTCTGACGGCGGTTGTGTTTGTGCCGGGGATGTGGCCAAGGCTTTTGGCGGCGGCGCCGATTTCGTGATGCTTGGTGGTATGTTTGCCGGACACGATGAAAGTGGTGGCCAGCTGGTTGAGCGTGGAGGTCTGCAATTCAAGCTTTATTACGGCATGAGCTCTGACACCGCGATGAAAAAACACGCAGGCATGGTTGCCAACTATCGTGCCTCCGAAGGTAAAACGGTGGAAGTGCCTTACCGCGGGCCCCTCGAGGAGACGATCAAGGACATCCTCGGCGGCCTTCGTTCTACCTGCACCTACGTCGGTGCTTCTGCGCTGCGGGAGTTGTCCAAGAGAACGACTTTCATCCGTGTTATGGAACAGGAAAATCAGACTTTCAACTGAGCTGAGGAAGAGCGCCAGGCTGTGGTAACGATGAACAGGGGCCTCGCCCGCCCGGCTTTGTAACTTAAGGCTCATAGCGACGCCCATATGCTTCACTGAACAGGAATCCCTCGTGCGAACTGTTGGCCTGATTACCGAGTACAATCCCTTCCACAACGGTCACCTGCATCACTTGCAGGAGAGCTTGCGTGTGGCTGATGCCGACGCCAGCGTTGCCGTGATGAGCGGGCACTTCCTGCAGCGCGGCGAACCGGCCTTAATCAATAAATGGGCGCGTGCCGAAATGGCCATGGCGGCAGGTGTCGATCTTGTCCTTGAACTGCCATTCTCCTTTGCTTGTAACAGCGCTCCGCATTTTGCCAGGGGAGCGGTGCAAAGCCTAAACGGTCTCGGTGTTGTCGATACCCTTTGCTTTGGCAGTGAGGCGGGAAAGGTGAGTTCATTGTGGACGGTCGCACAGCTTCTGGTCGAACACGCGGCTGATATCGAAGCAGGAACACGTCAGCTGCTGAGGAACGGCGTCAGCTACCCCGCAGCGCGGGCAGAGGTTCTCTCTGCCAGGGCACCGGAGGTGTCTGCAGAGCTGGTCTCTTCACCGAATAATATCCTCGGCATTGAATACCTGAAAGCCTTGCTGGAAACGTCGAGTCCTATCGAGGCTTTTACAATTTTGCGCCGGGGAGCCGGATACCACAGTACCGATGTAACAAGCCCCATCGCCAGTGCCACCGGGATTCGGAAACGACTCGGTGAGGGAGGCACCGTTGGGGAGTTCGTACCGGAAACCTGTCGACACATTCTCAGTCAGGCTCTGGACAGAGGGCTTTCACTGGACCATGATCGCCTCTTTTCTTCTTTGCAGACGTTTTTGTTGCAGGAGATGGAGACTTTGTCCGGAATTTACCAGGTTGAAAACGGCTTGGCGCAGAGACTGGTCGATGCCGCCATGACTGCGACGTCCTATGCGGATTTGACGGATGCGATTAAATCGCGGCAGTGGACCTTGACCCGGATTCAACGCATCCTGAGTTATGTCTTGTTGCAAGTGTCCAGCGTTGAGATGAATAGCTTCCTGGAGTGCGGCCCGCTCTATCTGCGGTTGCTGGGAGCAACGGAGAAAGGGCGGCAGCTGCTGGCGGGCTCTCGCAAAAAGAGAACTTTGCCGGCGATATCGGATCCGGCCAGGGCGCAGGCCGTCTTGAGGCGTTTTTATTCAGGCAGGAAGGATCTTGGTTGTCTGGCGGAGAGAATGCTGGCCTGTGATTTGCGGGCGACCCGATTATACGGTTTGCTGCAAAAGAACCCGGTACAAGGACATCGGAATCAGGATTTCTTTCGGGATTGTTTGGGACTAGGTAAAGACTAGGGGACTGTCCCGGCTGCTCACGGGACTGTCCCCGGGTTAATAGTCTTAAAAACTTTAAGCTCAGGGACAGTCCCCTTAACTGCGGGGACAGCCCCTAGAACCGGCGGCGGCACACGGGGCCAGAAAAGGAAATCTTTTCAACCCGCTAACGCTAGGGTCCTCCAGAAAAATCAGTTGTCACCTCAACTCCAAATTCCGGACTAACTTTCCACATCCCCCTCATCACCCTCAACCAAAGTCACCCCCACTTCAGCGTCCTGTAAAACCGACGCTGACAGCTGCTTACGACTTTTGACGCCAAGATCGATCAGACCCTGAGCCCTGGAGATCAGGTTGCCTTTGCCGCTGGTCAATTTATTGTGAGCGCCATCGTAGACCTTGCGGGTGTTGTCGATCTGGTCGCCGATCTTTTCCAGGTCTGCCACGAAACCCACGAACTTGTCGTAGAGGTTGCCGGCTTTGTCGGCAATCTCGAGGGCATTCTTGTTCTGGTGCTCGTAACGCCAGATGTTCTGGATCGTGCGTAAAGTCACCAGCAGGGTGGAAGGGCTGACGATCATGATGCTCTGGTCAAAGGCTTTACGAAAAATTTCACTGTCTTTGTCGATCGCCAGCATGAAGGCGCCTTCGATCGGCACGAACATGAGGACAAAGTCCAGGCTCTTGACGCCCGGCAGCTCATCGTACTTCTTAGACTCCAGGCCTTTCAGGTGGCCATTGATAGAAATCAGGTGTTCTTTGACCGCCCGCTCGCGGTCCTCATCTGTTACCGCACGCATATATTTCTCATAGGCAACCAGGGAAACCTTTGAGTCGATGATGATGTCCTTCTCTTCCGGAAGATGGACAATGACATCGGGTTTCAGTAGTTTGCCTTCGCCATCTCTGAAGCCGCCTTGTGTGTCATATTCGAGACCTTTGCGCAGGCCGGATTCCTCGAGGATGCGTTCCAGGATAATCTCACCCCAGGTGCCCTGCGTCTTGGTGTCACCCTTGAGCGCTTTGGTAAGATTCTCGGCGTCTTCACCAATCTTCTGATTCAGCTCCTGAAGGCGTTGTACCTCTTTGATCAGCGAGTGGCGCTCTTTACCTTCGGTGGTGTAAACGTCGGTGACTTTTTTCTCGAATTCGGCAATCTTCTCTTTGAAAGGTGTCAGGATTGTAGCCAGGTTGGCTTTGCTCTGGTCGGCAAAGGTCTTTGTTTTTTCGGCAAAAATCTGGTTGGCCAGATTCTCAAATTGAACCTGCATCTCTTGCCTGGTGTCATTCAGGACTTTGAGACTCTCATCAGACCGACGAATCTCCTCCTTGAGCTCTGTGTCGAGGCGCACTTTCTCCCTTTCCAGCAGGGTCTTCTCTTCCTGTAGCTTTGCCGCCTGATTTTGCTGCTCGGCTAACTCGACCACCTGCTGACGCAGCTGCTCCTCACGTCCGGCCAGGCGTTCCTCTAAAATTGCCAATTCTGTAGAGAGTTCCTGTCGTCCTGACATTCTCGCTGCTTCGCTGCGTGTTTTTATCAGCATGATGGCTGGCAGGAGTCCGAAGAAAAAGCCCACGGTCAGAGCGGCGAAAAGCCAGGGTAGTTCTGGTGCAGCGGTCATGATGAACTCCGAAAAAGAGGTTGAACCCGCATCAGTGGCCTCAGGTTCTGTGATTTCTCCAGGGCCGGTTGAGTTCGACAAGCAAAGATAACAGTCTGTGGATAAGCCTGCAAGAGGAGTGTGACAGGATAATTCACTACACTTAAAGTGTTTTCAGAAAAACAACCTCAAGATGATTGCTGCGCCCGTATCGCTTGCAGCGTTTGTTAAGGTGCTTCCTGTAATGCTCTGTTCAGGGTCCTTATGACAAGAGCGCCGGTTGCTTCTGCAACACCACCGTAGGCCAGAATACCGTCTTGATGCCCTCCCATGACCAGGAGAGAGGAATGGCAGTCTTGCCGCTCTTTAGCCAGGGCTTCGATTGCAGAGGCCATTTCCGGTGTGCCATAGGCGGCAGAAGGGTCGGTGCGCGGAAGGCCCAGGCTTCTGCAATTGTTGAAAATGTCCGGGCTGTGCAGATGCATGACCCAGTGGATGTTCGGGCTGACCTGATAAAGAATGCCGTGAGAGAGGGCTTCGGATGACGGTTTGATCTGCCCTGTGGCCTGCAGCTGGTTTTTCGCGGGGTTGCATTGCAGGACTGTGGCGTAATGGTTCGCCTGTAACGCGTCCAGGTGGCCGGTCTGGGTGCCGCTGATTAAAAAGGCATTCCCCCTCTGGCCCGGCAGGCGGCGGCTGAGATTGCCGAAACCGTAGCCCTCGTAACGGTCAGGATCTTGACCGATTAGCCCAAGCTCAAGGAACCTGGTGCGCCAGGCATTTAACTCCAGAAGAAGACTCTCTTCTGGCGCGGGGCCTGCACGGAAATCAAGGTGAAACTTGATGACGCCTTCGTTGTTTCCCTGTGACTTTGCGATCAAAGTTTTTACTTAACCTTCGAAGTCGACAGCAACGACGCCCGAGGTGATCGCTTTGACATGGGCGACGACTTTTTGATGCTCAGGATGTACCTGGTAACGTTGCAGAGCGTCAAGATCGTCAAAGCTGGAGACCAGGCCAAAATCGTAGGAGCGTTCAGAGTGGATGACGTCTGTGCCGAACCGGAACTCGCGAATCTCTTCGATCTTTTGCGGCAGCCCTCCCAGCCCTTCAGCCAGCTGTTGAATCTCTGCTTCGGTCGTTTCCGGTTTGAACTTGAAAAGTACAAGATGGGTAATCATGTTTTGCTCCGTGATCTAGAAGAATTATGCGTTAAGTTCAGAGAGTTGATCGTTGAGTGTCCAGTAATCGTAAATATAACCTACGCCAAACAAACCTCCGGTCGCCAGATAGAGGATGCCGGTCAGCCATTTGCCCATATACATTCGATGCACACCGAACAGTCCGAGGAATGTCAGCAGAATCCACGCGGTATTGTAGTCGACGGGACCCGAGGAAAAGCGCTGGTCTGCCTCCTTGTCCATGCCCGGGATAAGCAGAAGATCAACCAGCCAACCGATGAGGAAGAGGCCCAGTGTAAAGAAGTAGATTGTTCCGGAGATGGGTCGGCCGTAGTAGAAACGGTGTGCTCCGGTGAAACCGAAAAGCCAAAGCAGGTAGCCGATCAATGGCGTGTGGGTGCTCTCTTGCATTTTGCCGCGTCCTTAGTTAGGGAGTCGGGTTCAGGTTGAAGACGTCGAGAATGGTCCGGGTTGCGGAGTTGAGGCGGATAATTCTATCGTCTACCTGAATAATTTCTGAGCCGGTCGGTTGCTGTGGCAGTCGCCGCAAGATTTCTTCCGGGAGGCTTAGTCCTTGACGATAAACCTGGTAATCAAGGCTATCTCCTGGAGCAACCTTCTTCTGCCAGCCGGGTGGTAGTTCTTTGCCGCGAGCGACCTTCTTCTGTAGCCCGGGGGGAAGGTTTTTATGTTTTTTCTGCTTCTTTTTACGTTCTTCCTGCTGCAACTGAGCACGAATCATATTGCGCTCGGCAGGGCTGAAGACTTCTTCACGACTTCTCTCCGCCTGCTGTTGTTTGTTGAGTCTCTCTGTTTTGTTGTGCTTGCTGGATTTGGCATAAGTAGGCAGACTGACTGCCAGGGCAAGCAGAACCAATAGTGCAATACGCCACATGATAATCTCTCCATATCCGCGAGTTTAGACTGCCTCTGCATAAGGGGTTGAAAGAGCATCTCGGCAAACATCGCCATCCTAATACATTTTTCTGATGCTGTCATTACTCTCCCGGGGCAATCTCCCGGTGGAGCCTCGAAATGTGACAGTCTTGTGATTATAGGGTATATTAACAACTCTTCACTGCAATGATGTGCTCTTTCGTTGTCCCAGGGAGACGGCATGCAGGAATCGTTTGATTTTTCTGGTTACGCAATGCAGGTCCGCAAGGTTTCCAAAGCGTTGCTGTGCTCCGGTGGCGGGTCTGCAGAAATCTCCGGGCGGATGCATTTGCTGGCCGTGGCTACGGAGAGAGACCTGACCCGCTTCGGTGACTCAGCAGAAAGGGCACAGGTCGCCTGCGGCCCTGGGTGTGGGGCCTGCTGTGTGTTGAATGTTACTGTTCTCTTCCCTGAAGCAATCACGATCGCTTGGTTTTTAAGGCGGCGTTTCTCAGACCAACAGCTCGACAGCCTGCGTGCCCGGTTAAAGGACCTCCTCACTCGAACGCGCTGGCTGGATGATGAAGAACGTCTTTTTGTACGTGTCCCCTGTGCCTTCCTGGATGCGAAAGGGGGTTGTATGATTCACTCCGTGCGGCCACTCTTGTGCCGTTCAATCACCTCTACAGACCCTGAAGTTTGTCATGATGCCGTCGCCATGGCACCCCTGGATGGTGCGCCGTGCGTGGAAATGAATCTCTTCCAGAAACAATTGATCGATACGGTTTATACGGAATTGGGCGGTGCACTGGAGGAGCTGGGGCTCGATCATCGGCCCAGGCGATTAAGCGCTGCCGTTCTGGCTCTGCTTGCCGAGCCGGGTCTGGTGGAAACCTTTCGTTCGGGCGGGATGGTTCCGATCGACTAGTGGATTCTCTTGGAGCCCTCTGTTTTTATCTTGTCGAATCCTGTCTTCCTGCCGAAGGTTTTGGGTAAAAGGTTTGCCTCTTTCAGGAAGGCAGTCATCTCTTCCGCATTCATGGCAGAACCGAACAGCTTGCCTTGAACCTCATCACAGCTTCTTTCACGCAAGAACTCCAACTGTTTGGGGTCTTCAACTCCGACGGCCGTCACCGATATGTTCAGGCTGTTCGCCATCAGTAAAATGGCCTCAGCAATCGCCGCGTAATCAGGGTTGTGAATAATGTCGCGAACAAATTCCTGGGCAATTTTGATACGGTGAATCGGGAAGTGTTTGAGATACAGGAGTGACGAGTAACCTGTACCAAAGTCGTCAATCGCAAGGCTGATGCCTCGAATTTTAAGGTCTGTCAGGGCCATGATGCTGTCGTTGACATGGCCCATAACCGAGTTCTCGGTCATCTCTATCTCGAGAGCGTTGAATGCGATGCCGGTGTCCTTCAGAATCTCTTCGATGTGATCAATGAAGTTTGCTTGACGGATGTGATATCCTGAGAGGTTCACAGCCATGCGCAGTGGTGGCAGGCCGGCCTCCTGCCAGGTCCTGGACTGAGCACAGGCCGTGCGCAATACCCATTCTCCCAGGGGGAAAATCAGCCCGCTTTCTTCTGCAACACTGATGATCTTTCCGGGGGGGATCAGGTTGCCTTCCAGATCGTACCAGCGCAGGAGGGCCTCGACGCCGCTCACCTTGCCTGTGGCTAGATCAATCTGAGGTTGGTAGTGCTGCTGTAATTCACCGCTGCTCAGCGCCTGACGCAGGCGACTCTCAAGATTGGTTTTGGCGACCGCGGCTGCGTTCATGTCATCTGAAAAAAACTGGATGTTGTTACGGCCACGACTTTTGGCCACATACATGGCGGTGTCAGCGCTTTTCAGCAGCGTTTGCGGATCATCGCCGTCAACCGGGTAGATTGCGACACCGATGCTGGCCGTCGTGAAAAACTCCCGGCTGTCGATTTGGAAGGGCAGTCCCAGAGTTTCCAGAATACGTCGCCCCATGGTGGTGAAGTTGGGGTCATGATTCGGGTCGGCTTGAATGATAACGAATTCATCTCCGCCGAGTCGGGCAAAGGTGTCACCTTCGCGAATAAATTTTTTCAGGCGCTGTGCGACAGACCGCAACACCATGTCACCGACGGCGTGACCCTGGGTGTCGTTGATCAGTTTGAAACGGTCAAGATCGAAGAAGAAGACGCCGACCTGGCGATTGTCACGTCGTGCCAGGGCCACTGATTGCAGAATGCGATCGTTCATAAGGGCACGGTTGGGCAGGCCGGTCAGGGTGTCATAGTAGGCCAGTTTTTCAATGCGTTCCTCAGCAGCGCGATGATTGGTCAGATCATTGAGGACCGCCAGGCTTTCAGTCAGTTGACCGTCGGCATCCCGTTGAGCCACCTCGGAGATGGCGACTGCAATGCTTGATCCGTCTTTCTGGCGCAAGAGGTAGTTTCTGTCCCGGATCTCGCCAAGGGTCTTCAGCCGGTTAAAATGTTCTGTGCGAAGTTTGTCAATAGTGTCATCGACGACAAGTTCGAAGAAATCTTTACCGATGACGTCTTCGCGTTCGTAGCCGAGAGCGTCAAGCCATGATTGGCTGACGTAGAGGAGACGGCCTTCTCTGTCCATGGAATGAAGCATGGCCGGAGTCTTCTGGTAGAATTGAAAAAAGCGCTTTTCGCTGTTTTCGAGGCGATGGCTCATGACACGCATGCGGATGTCAGAACGACCGAAGAGGACGCCGATGAGCCCTCCGAAGATAATCGGCAACCATAGCTGGCCAAGCTCTATCGGTAGATCGTGAAAGCTGCGTTCCAGGGCTGTGACCGAAGCAACGATGAGCGCTCCGGCGAAGAAACAGCAATACAAAAACAAGAGTGGTTTTTTTCTCAGTTCAGGTTTGGGCATAAAGGGCCCTCAATAATGACTTGAATTGCCTGCAAGCAACATGGTATCGGGCTGAAGAGTGGGATCAGTCCGCAAAGTATTTACCATCTCATTTTATATATGTTTCCGTTTAAGTCAAGTCGGCTTGCGGGTGGCGATGACAGCCCCCGATTGCTTGTGCTACTATAGAATTCTTTTAATGGGTCTGGTCTTGTGGAGTTGTTGCCAGGGCCAGTCGACAGCTTTTCGATTTGTAGTGTGTTGAATGGATGCAGGTGAAAAGATGGCAAAGCCGACTGCTGAAAATCAGACCCGATCAGAGGATAAAAGTCGTGCCAGTATCAAACGGCCGCCGTTGTTTACTGTTCTGATGCACAACGATGATTACACGACCATGGAGTTCGTGGTCGAGGCCTTGATTGCTGTGTTTCACAAATCGCCAACCGAGGCGAATAGGATCATGTTGCATATCCATTTTAAGGGGGCGGGTATGTGCGGAGTTTACCCTTTCGAAGTTGCTGAAACCAAGGTGAGCAAGGTGCATGATATGGCTCGCAGGGAAGGTTTTCCTTTGCGGTGTTCTCTGGAGCAAGCTTAATTTCTGCTAGAATGTAATAAAGGAAACGTTAACCGCAAACCAGGGTTGTCTTTACCTGGGTGGAGTTACTGAAATAGATGTTTAATCAAGATGTTCAAATAACCTTTTCCCTTGCAGTTCGCGAGGCTCAGCGTCGTCGCCATGAGTTCTTGACGACTGAGCATGTTCTCTATGCCATGCTTTTTGACGAGCATGGCCAGGAAATCCTGCAGGCCTGTGGTGGCGATGTTGATCTGCTGCGCACGGACCTGGAGCTTTATTTCGAACAGCATCTTGAATCGCTGGAGCACCTTGACGAAGAGATGCCCGAGCAAACGATCGGCTTACAGAATGTTTTGCAGCGGACAGTGTCCCATATGCAGGCGTCCGGCGGCGATGAGATCGGTGTTGGTGATATCCTGGCGGCGCTCTTGGAGCAGGAAGATTGTTTGGCTGCACAGATTCTCAAGGCTGAAGGCTTATCCCGGCTCGATATCCTGAATTACGTTTCTCATGGCATCAGCAAGGTTCCACTGCAAGACGTCGAGCCTGAGCAACGCGAGTCTGAAGAACAACCACGCAAATCACAAGAGGGCAAACCGGCCAAAAAGGTTGACCCGCTGGAAGCTTTTACGGTCAACCTGCTTGAACGGGCCGCCAAGGGTAAGATAGACCCCCTGGTTGGCAGGGCCGCGGAGTTGGAGCGTACGGTGCAGATCCTTTGCCGTCGTCGCAAGAACAACCCGGTTCTGGTCGGTGAACCCGGAGTTGGAAAGACCGCCATCGCCGAGGGTCTGGCACTGCGGATTCTCGAGCAGGATGTCCCGGAGCTCTTGCATGATGCTGAACTCTTTGCGCTCGATATGGGTGCTCTGCTGGCGGGAACCAAGTACCGTGGAGATTTTGAAGAGCGACTCAAAGCGGTGGTGAAAGCCTTGTCTAAAAGGCCGCGGGCGATTCTGGTGGTTGATGAGATTCATACGATCGTCGGCGCCGGTGCGACCAGCGGTGGTTCGCTGGATGCTGCCAATATCCTCAAGCCGGGGCTGGGCTCAGGCGAACTCCGCTGCATCGGGTCCACCACTTACGAGGAATACAAGAACCTCTTTGAGAAAGATCGGGCTTTGTCTCGGCGTTTCCAGAAGATCGACGTGCTGGAGCCGACTGTCGAAGAAACCGTTGAGATTCTGCAAGGCCTCAAAAATGCCTACGAAGAACACCACGGAGTGAAATATACAACGGCGGCCCTTGAAGCGGCAGCCAATCTTTCTGCAAGACACGTTAACTTCCGTCGCCTGCCGGATAAGGCGATCGATGTGATTGACGAGGCCGGGGCCCGGTTGCGGATCTATCCTCGCAAGCGGGCAAGGATCGGCGTTCCCGATATCGAGGCCGTGATCGCCGGAATGGCTCGTATCCCGGCACGCAAACTGGCCCAGACGGATCGACGTAAACTGAAGGATCTCGACCGCTCTGTCAAACGCCAGGTGTTTGGCCAGGATGCGGCCATTACCCAGATCTGCCAGGCGATTCGTCGTGCCCGTGCCGGTCTCGGCCAACCCGAGAAGCCGACCGGCTCATTCCTCTTTACCGGGCCGACCGGTGTCGGGAAAACCGAAGTGGCCAGACAACTCGCGGCGCAGATGGGCATAGAGTTTCTGCGCTTCGATATGAGCGAGTACATGGAGAAGCATGCCGTGTCTCGTCTGATCGGTTCACCTCCGGGTTATGTCGGCTTTGAACAGGGCGGTTTGCTGACCGATGCCGTGATTCGCAATCCGCATGCCGTGTTGCTGCTCGATGAGATCGAAAAGGCCCATGAGGACATCTACAATATCCTCTTGCAGGTAATGGATCATGGCGCGTTGACGGACAACAACGGTCGCCAGGCCAATTTCCATAACGTGATCCTGATTATGACCAGCAACGTCGGTGCCCGGGAGATGAGCAGTGCGCCGATCGGTTTTGGTGATCGTCTCCCTGGTGAGGCGCGTCAGGCGGTAGAGAAAACCTTCTCGCCAGAGTTCCGTAACCGTCTGGATGCGATTATCTCCTTCCGTTCCCTCGACGAAGACGTGATGGCCCGCGTTGTCGATAAGTTTATTCGTCAATTGCAGGCTTCGCTGCAGGAGCGCAAAGTGACCCTGCGTCTGACCGACGGTGCACGGCGAGATCTGGCGCAGCGTGGCTACGACCCGGTCTTCGGGGCGCGACCGCTCGGACGTCTGATCGAGAGTGAAATCGGTAATGTGTTGGCGGATGAAATCCTCTTCGGTCGCTTGGCCGGTGGAGGTAAGGTCCGTATCTCCTGTAAAGCGGGTAAACTTAATTTCAGCTATAGCTGACATTCGGGACGCGGAAGGTGGTACGGGGAACGCGAACACCATGAAATCCTATGCTTTTGATTCTCTCGTCCCTCGTTCCGCGTCCCGCGTCCCTCTCTTCTGATGCCTGTCTACCGACTCTCCAATGAATTGATTTTCCCCGATCCGAAGAGGGCGACCCGGGAAGGTCTCCTGGCTGTTGGTGGTGATCTCACCCCGGAAAGGCTGGTTCTCTCTTACCAGCTCGGCATCTTTCCCTGGTACGGTGAAAATGAACCGGTTTTGTGGTGGTCGCCTGACCCGCGTTGCGTACTGATACCTCGCCATGTCTACATCTCCCGTCGACTCGAGAGGGTCATCAGGCAAGGTCATTTTCAGCTGACCTGCAATCGTGCTTTCTCACGTGTGATCGCCGCCTGCGCAGACGTGCGGCTCGAGGTTGGTGAGGAGACCTGGTTGATTAAGGATATGCAGGCTGCTTACCAACGCTTGCACGAGTTCGGCTTTGCCCATTCCATAGAGGCATGGTGTGCTGATGAACTGGTCGGCGGCCTGTACGGAGTGGCTCTCGGCAAGTTTTTCTTTGGCGAGTCGATGTTTCACACCCAGAACAATGCTTCCAAGGTGGTTCTGGCACAGTTGGCACGTTACCTGGCGCAAGAAGGCTTTGTTCTGCTCGATTGCCAGGTTCCAAATCCCCATCTTTTCAGCATGGGTGCCTGCCAGATCTCTCGGGCTGATTTTCTTGAGTGCTTAGAGGAAGGTGGGTTGGGTCCGGAGGGTGTTGCTGAGAAGGTTGTGTTTCCCGAGGTCCTTTAGCTTTTGACCTTTCCTCTCCTGTTATGGGGACTGTCCCGGTTCATAATGGGGCTTTAGATTGTTATGTTAAGAAATAAGTCTGAACCGGCGGTTCGCGTACCGCCAAACGCCATACTTTTGCCCGGCAGCAAAAGTATGCAAAAGTGCCTTCTCCTGGCGGAGGGCATATTCTTTCGCCTGGTTTCAGTGGCTTCTATGGTCTGAAGAGGATGGAATCCGGCCCGTTTTAGGGGGCCTCTCGGAATTGCTTTTAAGCAGCAAAAAGACAAACACCTCCCCCTAAATAATGCTCAAGCCAGAACAAAAAAAAGCCGAACCCTTTATGGGGTTCGGCCTTTTCTATAATCAACGAAACGCGATGATTAGTCTTTGCGCATCATGCGCATTTTCTTACGCAGGCGTCGTTGGGCTTCTTTCTCTTTGCGCTTACGCTTAACGCTAGGCTTTTCGTAGAACTTGCGCTGCTTCATTTCACGGAAAAGGCCTTCTTGTTGCAATTTGCGCTTGAGAACCCGTATGGCTTTCTCGACATTGTTGTCGACGACATGGATCTCCACCTGCAATCACCTCGCTTTCTTAGACAATTATTCTCCCCGGAGGAAGAAGAATGCGGACTATAACTGACTTTTTAATCGAGTGCAAGCAAGAACATGCAAACTTTTGCGAGTCGTTATTGGCCTGGTTCGGTTGCAAAGAGTCCGACCTTAAGCCCGCCGTTGTCCAGGCTGGCAATTTGTTTGAGAGGTAGCCCGGTTGCTTTGATGAGCGCCTGGCTTGGACAGACCATTGCAATCTGTCGGCCTGGGTAAGCCCTTTGCAACTGCTGACCGAGCTCGCTGTAGTAGCCCTCGGGGTTTTCTCCAAGGTCGAGGCGTTTGCCGTAGGGAGGATTGCAGATGACCAGGCCCGGTCCTTCAAGGACTGCTTGCTCGGCAAGGGCACACTGCTCAATCTTGATCTGCTCGGCAAAGCCGTTTCTTTGGCAATTATCTTTTGCTGCGGTGACAGCCCTGATGCTTTCATCTCTGCCACTGATGGTCAGGGGCACTTTCTTGGTGGCTCGTTTCGCCTCACCAGAAAGGAGGGTCCATAAGCCTTCGCGGAAGCCGGGCCAATTCATAAAGGCAAAAGAGCGATTCAGCCCCGGCGCATGATTCTGTGCGAGGAGGGCCCCTTCCAAAAGAAAACTGCCGGAACCGCACATCGGGTCTGTCAATGGCGAAGTCCCTTGCCAGCCCAGCAACATCAGAATCCCGGCCGCCAAAGTTTCTCGCAATGGCGCGGCTGTTACGGATTGACGATAACCCCGACGATGCAAAAGCTCACCGGAGCTGTCGATCGAGATTGTGACCTTGTCATCGACAACCCTGACCATCACCATTTGCGGGTCTTTGCCGACAGGGTTTGTCGAGCGTCCCAACGCCTGGTTGGCTGCTGATTCAAGTGTCTCAGCAATTCGCACGGTGTGGTTAAGTCGCGAGGTATGACAGGTGACGCGAAAGGCAATGGACGTCTCCGGTTTAATGAAGCGACCCCATGGAAGGCGATGCGCCCGATGATAAAGATCAGGAAAATCGCGACTTTTAAACTCGGCGAAGCGAACCAGAATTCGGCTGGCGGTTCTGAGCCAAAGGTTGGCCAGGTAGACATCGCGTAATTTTCCGGAAAAAACGACTCCGCCAGCAATGACTTCTTGAGGAGGCAGGCCAAGGGCGGTCATTTCGTCTGCACAAACGGCTTCGAGTCCGGGTGAAACGACTGCAAAAAGGTTCTCTGTACTGCGATGGTCCATTTTTTCTCTCTTTAAAATCAGAAAGTTGGGATTTGTCCTCTGCAGCTTTCTGCGAAATCATTCGTTTCTTTAACTTTAAGTGTGAAACTCTGCAATAGGCCTCTTCTGTGGCATGAAAGTTGCTTTTTAAACCACGACGTTATGCAGACGTTTGCCGTTTGGTGATGTTAAATTAAAAGGTTGGTCGGACAGGTAAAATCAGTATAATGTTGCCCAAACTTGCTGATGGAGGAAGATTTATGACACGGCGTTGGATGATACTCGCAGTTCTTATGATGGTGGCTCTCCCTTCCGTTTTGTACGGTCGTTGGATCAAAGATAAAGTCTACCTGCAAACTGACTCTGTAGGCAAGGTAGAGTTTAGCCACTTTGCCCATATGGAGATGGAGTCTATCGGCAAGAATTGCCCGACCTGTCACAATGAAGCCTTTCACATTGTCACCAAGAAGAATCCTGCTTTCACCATGGCGGAGATGGAAAGCGGTAAATCCTGCGGTTTTTGTCATAATGACACCAAAGCTTTCGGCGTTGGTGAAGACTGTACCACCTGCCACGCCGGTGATGTGGAAATTAACTACGGTATTGCCGAGAAAGTCATGTTCAGTCACGACGTTCACGCCGACATGTTTGGCTGCGATGAATGTCACTCCGACCTGTTTGTGCCAGAACGCAACAGTAACCGGGTTGGTATGAAAAAAATGGAAGAGGGCGAGTCGTGTGGCGCCTGCCATGACGGAGACAGTGCCTTTAGCGTCAAAAGTGACTGCAGTAATTGTCATACGAGTGCCGGGGCGATCGCCATGCAGAGCCCGGTCGGCGAAATCCTCTTCAGTCATGATGTGCACACCGATGCCTTCGGCTGCGATGAGTGCCATTCGGATATCTTCAAAGCCAAGGCTAACAGTAACCAGGTCGGCATGAAGAAGATGGAAGACGGAGAGTCCTGCGGGGCCTGCCATGACGGCGATAGCGCCTTCAGCGTCAGCGGCGACTGTGTGACCTGTCACAGCAATGCTGCTGATATGGCCATACAGGCCAAAGATGTCAACGCTGTTCCCTTCAGCCATACAATTCACACCGAAATGTTAGGTTGTGCAGAATGTCACCCGGATATTTTTGTCGCCAAAGCCAATAGCAACCAGGTGGGTATGCAGCGTATGGAAGCCGGTGAGTCGTGTGGTGCCTGTCACGATGGTGACACCGCTTTTGGTGTTGGCGAAGATTGCACCACCTGCCATCTTGGTGAATTTACCTACACGAAAGATATCCCGATACAGAGTACGGTGGGTGGGATAGTCTTCAGCCATGTCGTCCACACCGAAATGTTCGGTTGCGACGAATGTCATCCGGAGACCTTCAGGGCCAAGGCTAACAGCACCCAGGTCGGCATGAAAAAGATGGAAAGCGGAGAGTCCTGCGGTGCCTGCCATGATGGCGATAATGCCTTCAGTGTCAAAGCCGATTGCATAAGTTGTCATCAGGGCGCAGAGGATATCCCCATCCAGAGTACGGTGGGAGCAATTGTTTTCAGCCACGATGCACATATCGAGATGTTCGGTTGTGACGAATGTCATCCGGACACCTTTAAAGCCAAAGCCAACAGCAACCCGGTCGGTATGAAAAAGATGGAAACCGGAGAATCCTGCGGCACCTGCCATGATGGCGATACCGCGTTTGGTGTCGCAGGTGACTGTGTGACCTGTCACAGCAACGCCGCTGACGTGGCGATTCAGGCCCAAGATGTCGGCGCTGTTCCTTTCAGTCATGACGTCCACACGGAGATGTTCGGCTGTGGAGAATGTCATCCGGATCTTTTTGTCGCCCAGGCCAACAGCAACCAGGTCGGCATGACCAGGATGGAGGATGGCGAATCCTGCGGTGCCTGCCATGATGGCGACTCGGCTTTCGGTGTCGGTGAGGCTTGCACCACCTGTCATACCGGCGCGCTGACCTACACGAAGAATGTCGCTATCAAGAGTGGCGTCTGGTCCATTCTTTTCAGCCATAAAAATCACACCGAAAACTTCTCTTGTGGCGAATGCCACCCCGATGTGTTCAGGGCCAAAGCCAACAGCAACCAGGTCGGGATGAAAAAAATGGAAGACGGCGCGTCCTGCGGGGCCTGTCACAACGGAGAAGACGCTTTCAGCGTCACTGGCGATTGTGCCGAATGCCATGCCAGTTCCGTAGATGTGGCAATTCAGACAAAAAATGTCGGGACCATCCCCTTCAGTCACGCGGAGCACGGCAGAATGTTCGCCTGCGACGAATGTCATCCGGACATCTTTAAGGCCCAGGCCAACAGTAACCAGGTCGGCATGAAGAAGATGGAGGACGGTGCGTCCTGCGGGGCCTGTCATGATGGAAGGACAGCGTTTGGTGTCAAGGGCGATTGCAGCAGTTGTCATAGCGGGGCGGTGGATGTTGCCATGCAAAGTACGGTGGGCGAGATTGTCTTTAGCCACGGTGTGCATACCGAAGACTTCGGCTGTGATGAATGCCACCCGGATATTTTCGAGGCCAAAGCCAACAGCACCCAGGTTGGCATGAAGAAGATGGAGAGTGGAGAGTCTTGCGGCTCATGTCATGATGGCAGTACGGCTTTCGGTGTTGCAGGGGATTGCATCACTTGCCACCAAAAGGCAGTTGACGTGGCGATACAAACGAAGAATGTTGGCGTCGCTCCTTTCAGCCATAGTATTCACACGGAGATGTTCGGCTGCAGTGAATGTCATCCCGATCTGTTCAGGGCTAAAGCGAATAGCAACCAGGTGGGGATGCAGGCGATGGAATCCGGTGCCTCGTGCGGGGCCTGCCATAACGGGGGGGATGCATTCAGCGTCAAGGAAGATTGCACCAGTTGCCATTCCGGCGATGTTGCTTACCAAGCCTTTGGCAAGACGATCTTTTCGCACGCGATCCATCTTGACAATTTCGGCTGTGACGATTGTCACCCTCGCCTGTTCCAGGCACGCCGCGGCGCAAACAAGGTGGCCACCATGGATGACATGGAAATTGGACAATCCTGTGGCGCCTGCCACAACGGAGGGAAGGCCTTCGGGGTTGAAAATTGCGATCCCTGTCATATTAAGTGATTCTTTGTCGAGGGTGCAGACGAAACAGGGCGACAGGTTTATGACCTGTCGCCCTTCAGTTTGCTGGCAAGGTTTAGTCTTGTTTTTGTAGTTGGAAATGAAGATAGGGTAACAGATCGTTAATCTGTTGCTCTCCTTGTTGAACTTTTGGCTTCAGAGACAAAAGCAAGATCGTCGGGGTTGCCCGACAGCAACGTCATTTTCTTTGTAGCGGCAAAGAAAACGAAGCACAAGAAAGCTTGGCGCTGCGCTGGGCAAGTTTTACTCGATTCATTCTGGTGGCAAATATTATTAGAATAAATCTTTGGCAGTCTACGCATCCCCCGCTAGCTCCGAGGCCCTTTAGAACCTCTATGACTCTGGTTCATGTTACTCAAAGGGGTGTTTTTGTCTTTTGCTGCAAAAGAACACGAGCTGGAAGGCCCTCGCCCAGGGCCGGATTCTTTATTTGTGCCGCATCTTAAAGGCTATGAAATCAGGCAAAGGAGTTGCCCTCCGCAAGGAGTAAGGCCTTTTTTGCATCCTTTTTGTGGCCGCTTGGACAAAAAGGATGGCGTCTGGCGGCACGCGAGCCGCCGGTTATGCTTTGATCTTAAAAGTAAAGAGCAACAGATTAACGCTTTTTTGCCCTGAGACTACCGAAAAAAACGGTTCTATAACCCTTGCTTCACCCTCCAGCAGTCGTCAAAACCAACTTCCCGTGTTTCACACCCTTGGTACCGATCAGCTCATCAGCCAATCTTTTGACCTGGGCGGCTGTACCGCGCACCACGATGACTTCCAGGCAATGGTGGGTGTCGAGGTGAACATGCAGCGCTGAGATGATGGCATCGTGGTGTGAATGCTGATGCTCGGTCAACTTGTCGGACAGGTCACGGGTATGATGATCGTAAACCAGGGTAACCGTGCCGACCGTTGCTGTGGTGTCGGCATTTTCGATCTGGTCTTCAACCAGTGCACTACGAATCATGTCGCGGATTGCCTCGGAGCGATTGACGTAACCCTTGGAGGTGATCAGCTGGTCGAAGCTGTCGAGCAGGCTTGGGTTTATTGATATTCCGAAACGGGCAAGTTCTGTCATCTCGTCCTCACGTATGTGTCTTTAGAATACAAAGGGTAATTTAATGTCTTTGCTTCTGCACAGGTTGATATTTTCTGCGAATCTTTACATGGGAGTTTTGCAAGGGTCAAGAATCTTGCCTGCTTAGCGATTCTTATGAACTTCTCATCCACAGGCTGTCCACGGGTTTTTGCACAATATATAGTGCGGTGCGGAGATTTTTTTAACTATATCTAGTGTTTTACTCTTGCCATTTTCAAGCGGTGTGTTACTTTTCAAGAGGGTTTATTTTGCTTGGGGGAGGATGCTGTGTTGGAATTTATTCGTAAGAGAGACGGTCGGCTTGTAGCCTTTGAAGAACAAAATATTATCTCTGCCATTCAGAAGACGGTTAAGGCCGTCGGTGGTTCGGATATGCAACAGGTCTCCGACATCGGCCGCCAGGTTGTCGGCATCCTTGAAGTCATCTACAAGGATGGGCGGATTCCGACTGTTGAGAATGTTCAGGATCTGGTCGAAAAGATCCTCATCGAAAATGGTCATGCAAAGACCGCCAAGGCCTACATCCTCTATCGCCAACAACACGCTTCCCTGCGTGAAACCAAGGCCATTATCAAGGAATCGATCGAATCGATGGATTCCTATCTTACCCAGGAGGACTGGCGGGTTAATGAGAACGCCAATATGGGTTACTCTCTGCAGGGCCTGAACAACCATATCGCTTCCAACGTTACCAGCAACTACTGGCTGAACAAGATTTACCCCCACTATGTTGCCGACGCTCATCGCGCCGGCGACTTCCATATCCACGATCTTGGCATGCTCTCGGTCTATTGCTGCGGTTGGGATCTTAAAGACCTCCTCCTCAAGGGCTTCAGCGGCGCTTACGGCAAGGTCCAGAGCGCACCTCCCAAGCACTTCCGTACCGCTCTCGGTCAGGTCGTCAACTTCTTTTATACCTTGCAGGGCGAAGCTGCCGGTGCCCAGGCCTTTGCCAATTTTGACACGCTGCTCGCACCCTTCATCCGTTACGACGGACTTTCGTATAAGGAAGTCCGCCAGTCGATGCAGGAATTCATCTTTAATATGAATGTGCCGACCCGGGTCGGTTTCCAGACACCTTTTACCAATATCACCCTGGATCTTGCTCCCCCGCGTGATGTCGGCAAGGAAGCCATTGTTATTGGCGGCCAGTTGATGGATGCGACTTACGGAGACTTCCAGGAAGAGATGGATCTTTTCAATCGGGCTTTCTGCGAGGTGATGATGGAAGGCGATGCTTCCGGTCGCATCTTCTCCTTCCCGATTCCGACGGTTAATATTACCAGTGAACTCGATTGGGACAGCCCTCGCTTCAAGCCCGTCTGGGAGATGACGGCCAAGTACGGTATTCCTTATTTCAGCAACTTCATCAATTCCGACATGGACCCCGAAGATGCCCGCTCCATGTGCTGTCGATTGCGACTCGATAACCGCGAGCTGCGGAGACGGGGCGGCGGTCTGTTTGGATCCAACCCTCTGACCGGGTCGATCGGAGTGGTGACTCTTAACCTGCCCCGGGCGGCATACCAGGCTGAGGACATCGAAGGCTTCTTCGCCAGGATCTCCGACCTGATGCGCATCGCTTACGAATCTTTCGAGATCAAGCGCAAGCAGTTGGAGCGTTTGACAGAAGAAGGGCTCTACCCCTACAGCCGTTTCTACCTGCAGGGGATTCGCGAGCGCAGTGGTCGTTTTTGGGACAACCACTTTTCCACCATTGGCCTGCTGGGTATGAATGAGGCTATGCTCAACCTGGTCGGCAAGGGCATTGATACGACAGAAGGTAAGAGTCTCTCCGTGCGTACCTTGCAGTTCATGCGCAGCCAGTTGGAAAACTATCAGGAAGAAACCGGTCATCTCTACAACCTTGAGGCAACTCCGGCAGAAGGAACCAGCTTCCGCCTGGCTCGTGCGGATAAGACCCGTTACCCTGATATTATTACTGCCGGAGATGCCGAGCCTTACTACACAAACTCGACACAGCTCCCCGTCGGTACCACGGATGATATTTTCCAGGCGCTCACTCACCAGGATTCACTGCAGACTCTCTATACTGGCGGCACTGTGTTCCATGGTTTTTTGGGCGAAAGGCTGGAAGACTGGCAGAGTGCCCGGCTCATGGTGAGGCGGATTGCCGAGAATTTTCATCTACCCTATTTTACGCTCAGTCCGACTTTTACCATCTGCCCGGAGCATGGTTACATCTCCGGTGAACACTTCGCCTGTCCGCATGTGCATGAAGGGCAGGCTGCTTAGAGTCTGATTCCGAAGGTGGCCGACCTCAGGTTTGTTCTTCACGGAATCGACGAGGGAAAGACCACTAGAATCAAAGACTTATTAACTGGGATGTGCAGGATAGGCAGGATGGTAGGCAGACAAACCAAAGCTTTTGAGATTTTTGCTTTTGAGGCTTTATCCTGTTCATCCTGCTTATCCCTGTAAATTAAAGATTGTGTTGTTCTGATTATCAGTCTGGCGTAGAAAGTAAAAAGTCAAAGGAGAAAGATATGTCAACCAAGTGCGCAGCTAAAACTGAAGTCTACTCCCGTGTTTGCGGTTTTTTTCGCCCCGTTCAGCAGTGGAACAAGGGTAAGAAAGCCGAGTTTGAGGATCGCCAGGAGTATGTTGTTGAAGAAGATCGTCGCTAAAACAATATAATGAACAGAGTCCTTCTCTGTGCAGGGAGAGGGTTCCTAGCAGCCAGTTCATGGTTAGTCTGACAGGCTGCGAGTAGAGTAACAACTTATGGCTATCAAAGGTTTTCAAGGAACAAGTCTTCTCGATTTTCCAGGAAGAATTGCTTCTTTGGTCTTCTGGGGTGGGTGCAATTTGACCTGCCCTTTTTGTCATAATCCAGCCCTGGTGCTTGACCCGGATACTTACCCGAGTCTGTGTCCTGACGATCTCCTGGCCGACTTGGCGGAGCGAAAGTCCTTTATCGATGGTGTTGTTGTCTCCGGTGGTGAGCCTACGCTGGGACAGGACCTTGTCCCCTTTCTTGAGGCGGTCAAGGCGTTGAGCTTGTCTGTCAAGCTTGATAGTAACGGCCTCGCACCCAAGGTAATCACGGAATTGCTGCGCAAAGGGTTGGTTGACTACCTGGCCATAGACCTGAAGACTTTGCCACAGCGTTATCCGGAGTTGCACAGCGGGCCCGTTGCCTACGAGACGCTAATTGAGACAGTTTCTCTCTGTCGCGAGGCTTCAGTAGAACTGGAATATCGAACCACTTGTGTACCGGGCTGGGTTGACGAGGATGTGATCGCCGGGTTGGGTAAATTGATCGATGGCGCCCCGCTCTGGGCCATACAGCAGTATCACCCTGAGCATGCTCTTTGTGGAGACGCCCGGGAAGTTGAAGCCTTCTCGCCGGAAAAGATACAGTCTTTTGCTGATATCGCCAGTCGTTATGCGCAGCGGGTGATTGTGCGGGGCGTGTGAGCAGGAAGGTGTTTTGTGTAATACGTCTTTACACCGAAACAGTAAGAGCTGAAACCAAAAGCCTAACGCAAAGACGCTAAGAAAAACCAGGAAAGACGCTAAGGGTGACTACTGTCACTTTTGCGTTATCGGGTTATCTTCTTTGCTCTACCAGTAACCATAGGGTCTTAAACTTTTTTTGAACAGGGATATACAGGATGTACAGGATAAAACCATAGGAACCAAATATTAGTGATTTATCCAAGCCTCGAAGATTTTGACTTTATCCTGCCTATCCCTGTTATTAATATTTCTTTTGACCTTAAAGCCTCTTGATTTGTGTGGATAAAATAGTTTTCTGCTAATCTCGATAAGTTAGTTGAGTGAAGTGGGTAACCACATTACGTTAACTCCTTACAGCCCTTGTTTGGCTTACAAGTCCCACTAAATAGGCAGAAAATAAAAAACCCGGCCAATCAGCCGGGTTTTGATTTTTGATATGAAAGTGTAGTGTCATTAAAAGCGCAGCCAAAGCAGGAAGGAGATGCTGATTATCAGCATGGCGCTGCCGGCCAACAGGTATAGAAATAGATCCATCAGGTTGATCTGTGACCAGAATTTTTTGCTGTCCATCATTTTAGGCATAATCAGCTCCGTCCATTTGTCTTTATCAAGCCTCTTTGTCTTTATGCTGAGGACTGAAAGCTAATGCAATGCATGCGCCAAGAAGGGTTAGTTGCTGGTTTTTTATGGGTAAGCTACTGAAATAACTGGAGAGAGGCCATGGCTTTGATACTCTGGCGCGGTGTCTCCTGGTCGCAGGGATTGCGTAAAAAAACTAAATGACGGCGTTCTCTACCGAAATTTGACCATATGACCTGTTGCACTTATCAGCGTTACCTTAAATGAGGCAACAGCTGACTTGGATGTGGCGGTACTAGGGATTTCCCATCTTGTGACAGAAAAGACACCGGGCCTTGGGAGGGTGCCCTTCAGGAAAAGCGATATCCTCATCGTTGTGGCAGTCTTCACAAAACTTTTCAGCGGCTTTTTTGCCTTCAGCTTTGACCAGGTCATGAAACTGGCGGTGGTCGTCGTCGTAGGGGACGCGACTGGTCGACTCGGGTGGTGCTTGCCAGAGAAAGGCGAGGATGACGATAGCGACGCCGATCAGGAGGAAATCACGTTTTTTAAGGGAAAGAGCCATTGAGGACCTCGGTTTGTTTATTACGGTATCAGTTTATTGCAGTATTGTTCCGCTTCAGAAATAGCTGGCAAGAATCTTTAGACCTGCACAGCCGGGTCAGGATAACATCACTTCACGATCACTGCAACCGGATGCGGTTGTACTCAACGCACCATGATCGCCGAGACCGGCGTTGCCTTATGGCTTGGGTGCGGAGTTTTTTCGGGTGAGTCGCTGTGGCTAATCGTTGCGAATGAATAATAGATAGATTGAAAGAAAGACAATGAAAGCCCCTCCGCCAATCAGGACCACGAGAGATTCCGTCGGCATGCCGCCTTTCAGCGAAGTATCTTGGGCGAGGGTGTATCCGAGCAGGTAAATGAATCCGGTGATAGACATAACCGTGACCAGCAGCAGACGCCAGCGCATGAAGTAGGCGATAACTGCCAGAAGCCCAATGCCGGCCAAGAAGTAGGGGTGCTCCATGACCGTTTTCACGTCCATGGTTTGCAGAAAATCCATGACCTTCTTGGTTTCAAAGTGTTTCAGGAATTCGATAACTGCGGTAAAATCCATTTAAAGCCCCCCGGCATTTGTTGCTGTTTGATCAAAGTGACATAAAAGCATACTAACATTTTTTGAAAAGTGGGCAAAGGCTAAAAACCCTCCATAAATCTTGACTTTTAAGGGTGCGCTCACTAGAGTAGCGGCCTGCTTTAAACCTAAGAAATGAGGGTTGAAACGGTGCCGGAAAGAGCGATTGGTGTCTTTGATTCAGGAGTGGGCGGGCTAACTGTTCTCAAGGAACTGCGCCGCCAGGTTCCAGGTGAAAAACTCATTTACCTGGGAGATACGGCCCGTGTCCCTTACGGTACGAAGAGCGCGACCACTGTTTTGCGCTACGCCCACGAGGCGGCACGTTTCCTCCTGGAGCAGAAAGTCAAACTTCTGGTCGTAGCATGTAATACGGCTTCGGCGGTCGCTCTTGAAGGCCTGGCGGAAGCCTACCAGGTTCCGGTGGTCGGAGTTATCGAGCCGGGCGCACGGCGTGCGATTGAAGTCAGCGTTAATGGCCGGATAGGTGTGGTCGGCACGGAAGGGACGATTCGCAGCGGCGCCTACGAACGGGCTCTGCGTCGCGAACGGGCTGATGTTGTGGTGCACACTGCCGCTTGTCCTCTCTTTGTCCCCCTGGCTGAAGAAGGCTGGGCCGGACACGAGGTTGCCCGCTTGACTGCGCGCGAATATCTTGCCCCGCTGCTCGCTGAGGGGATTGACACCCTGGTTCTGGGTTGTACACACTACCCTCTTATCAAGCCGATGTTGCAGGAGGTTGTTGGCCCACAGGTGCGACTCGTCGACTCGGCGCAGGAAACGGCCAAGGCCGTTGCGGCACAACTCAACACACATCGATTGCAAGGGCAGGGACAGCCAGCTTCAACCCCACGTTATTTTGTTACCGATATTCCGGACCGTTTTGAGCGGGTGGGCGGGGCCTTCCTGGGAGAGCCTCTACAAGGTGTGACAACGGTCAGCCTCGATTAAATCCAGTTGCTAATCAGTTTCTCTATAACCTTCAGGTTAAACGATGCCGAAATCTAATTACGAACCAAACAATTCGAAAAAGCGATCATACCGTAAGCACCTCATCCTATGGGGAGCCCTTGCTGTACTGGTCTTTGTCGTCGGACTGGTTGTGGGTTATCTCAAAACAGCTGAGGCTCCGCAAGCCCCGCCGTCGGAGTTGGAGACCTCGTTGGTGACGACCAGGGAAGTGATCCTTTATTTCGCTTCTGTTGATGGCCAGGCCCTGGTCGCCGAAACACGAGATATTGCTGAATGCCAGCAAGATGAAGATTGTCTGAGAAGCACGGTCAGGGCCCTGATCGCGGGTTCTCAAGGCGAGTTCGCCGCAATTTTGCCGGCTCAGGTTGTGCTCAATGATGTCTCGGTCGAGGGTAGCCTGGTGAACGTCGATTTCAGCCAGGAGCTGATCTCTGCGCATCCCGGTGGAACCCAGAGCGAACTGCTGACGATCTACGGTTTGGCCGATACACTCGCCGTTAATTTCCCCCACCTCCGACAGGTGAGGGTTCTGGTCGACGGCGCGCCGATAGCAACACTGAAGGGCCATGTTGATTTACGTCAACCAATCAATCCTGATTTCAGCCTGGTGGAAGAGGGGATGGCCCCTGTCGGAGGAATCCTCAGCTTGCCTGCCGGAGGGAACGAATGAGAGATTTTAGAAAAGCACTCGCTGATCGGGTTCTGGTCCTCGATGGAGCCATGGGCACCCTCTTGCAGGAGCGCGGCCTGCCGCCGGGAGGTTGTCCGGAAGAGATGAACCGGATCGCACCAGAGGCCGTAGTCGGAGTCCATGCCGAGTATGCTGCGGCCGGTGCCGATATCCTGGTGGCCAACAGTTTTGGCGGCAATCGCGCCAAGCTGGGTCACTATGGTCTGGAATCGGCCGTTGACGAGTTGAATCGCAGGGCTGTCGAGTTGGCTCGCAAGGCGGGAGGTGACAAGATCTTTGTCGGCGGTTCCGTCGGTCCGACCGGACGCTTTGTTGAACCGGTCGGTGACGCCGGCTTTGATGAGATGGTTGATATCTTTGCCGAACAGATCTCTGCTCTGGCCGGGGCCGGAGCCGATCTGATTTCTTTCGAAACTTTTCTCGATATCCGCGAACTGCGGGCCGGGGTTATCGCCTGCCGCGACGTTTGTGATCTGCCGATTATCGCTCAAATGACCTTTGATGATGCTGGGCGAACCGTGCTCGGCACACCACCGGAGGCCGCCGCGGTCACCCTTGACGGTCTGCAGGTTGATGTCATCGGTTCCAACTGCGGGCTTGGTATTGATGGTATTTATGATGTTCTCGCCCGCATGCGGCAGGTCACCAACAGGCCTTTGATTGCCCAGGCTAACGCCGGGCTGCCGATTCTCAAAGACGGCCAGACCATCTTTCCCGGGACACCGGAGGAAATGACCGCCTACCATGAGGGTCTGATCGCTCTTGGTGTCAGGGTTGTCGGTGGCTGTTGTGGTACCACGCCAAACCATATTCGGGTGATGCGGTCCGCTCTGGGAGACTACGCACAAGATTGGACGCCACCACCCCGGCGAGGATTCCTGTCCAGCCGGAGCGCCGTTGCGGAGTTTGGTGGAGACACTGCCTGCGCCCTGATCGGCGAACGCATCAATCCCACCGGCAAGAAAGCTTTTACCGCAGAGCTGCTTGCCGGCAAGACGGCTTATATCCGTCGCGAAGCGACCGGCCAGCTTGCTGCCGGAGCTCATCTCCTCGATGTTAACTGCGGTGCTCCCGGTGTTGATGAGGCGGCCTCCCTGGAGAGAGCCGTCTATGCCGTCACCGGGGTTTGTCCCGCTCCGCTGGTCATTGATACCTCAGATCTGGAGGCGCTGGAGCGGGGGCTCAAGGCCGCCGATGGCAAAGTCCTGATCAACTCGGTCAATGGTGAAGCGAAAAGTCTGGAAAAAGTTCTGCCTCTTGCGCGTCGCTATGGCGCCGCTGTGATTGGCCTTACCCTCGATGAAACGGGAATCCCTGAAACGGCTGAGGGTCGCGTTGAAATCGCCCGCCGCATTCTTGACTCCGCTTTGATCCTTGGTCTGCCAAAACAGGACCTGGTGATCGATTGTCTGACCCTGACCGTTTCTGCGGAGCAGAAGCGCGCCCTTGAAACCCTGCGTGCCTTACGGCAGGTTCGTGATGAACTGGGCCTGGCCACAGCCCTTGGGGTGAGCAATATTTCCTTTGGTCTGCCCTCACGTCCGGTTCTCTCGTCCGTCTTTTTTGCCATGGCGCTCGAGGCGGGGCTGAAGGTGGCGATCATCAATCCCAGGGATGAACGGATGATGGATGCCTACCGTTCAGCGCTGGTCCTGCTTTGCCAGGATGTGCGAGCCGAAGTTTATATCGGTCACTATGCTGAACAGGCTTCAGCAGCCCCTGCTGTAGCGCAGGGTGATACTCCTCTGGATGTTCGTCAACGTCTTGCCGCAGCGATCGTTAGCGGCGACAGTGAAGGAGTCGTTTCCCTGGTCAAGGATGCCATGCAGGAAGGGCTGGATGTTATGGCGGTCAGTAACGAGGGGTTGCTGCCCGGGCTCGAAGAGGTGGGGCGCCGTTTTGCTGATAATCGAGTCTTTCTCCCCCAGGTTATGCGGTCCGCCGAGACGATGCAGACAGCCTTTGCTTATATCAAGGAAAACTTTGCTGGTGAGAGTGGCCCTTCTCTGGGCCGCATCCTGATGGCTACAGTTGAGGGTGATATCCATGATATCGGTAAGAATATCGTTTGCACCTTGCTGGAAAACCACGGCTTCGAAGTGATCGACCTGGGCAAGAACGTGTCTGCCGCGAGAATTCTCGAGGTCGCGCAGAAGGAGGAGATCGATGCCGTAGGCCTCTCAGCATTGATGACAACAACATTGCAGCAGATGGATGTGACCTTAGGTAAGTTAAGGGACGCCGGGATTAAAGTTTTTACCATGGTCGGTGGAGCAGTGGTCACTCAAGAGTACGCTGATAGCATCGGTGCCGACATCTACGCCAAGGATGCACTCGAAGCTGTTGACAAGGTCAAGCGGTTGCTGGGGGCCGGGGACTAGGGGCTGGAGGCTAGGCTTGCACTGGCTTTTTGCTTGTGTCACAATATCTCGGTTAAAGGTTAAAAACCTAAAGGCATTCAACGCGGAGACGCAGAGACGCGGAGAAAATCAAAAAGCATCAGAGCTAAATACAAGAATCTATGGATTCCTCAGCGTCTCGAGTGGGCGCAGCGAGTGGGCGTTGATATGTTTTGAGAGCCAACACCGTAGCAGACTATAAAAGAATTGCGGAGAACTTCAGCAGATGGTCGTCGGTTTTAATCATAATTTTCGCTACAAGGGCGAGGTCTACCACATACAGACCGAAGATAGTGGGGTGAAGAGTCCCAATATCGTGACCCTTTTGTACCAGGGCGGAACGATCCTCGGATCGAAGAAAACCTCCTACGCTGATATCGCCAAAGTCGACAACCTGGAACAGGTCGTCGAAGAGTTGATGAAGGAACAGCATAAGGGTATGCTGCGCAGTCTCAAGACCGGTGAGTATGATGAGGTCATTGATCGTTTCCAGGCCGGCAAAAAGGTCGTTCCAAAAGAGGTGAAAGTCACAGCCCCAGAGGTTGTTGCTCCGCCGGCTTCGAGGCCTCTCGAGCCTGTTCGGCCAGCAGCCTCTGCAGCGCCCTCGCCACTAAAACCAGCGCCTGTTGTACCAGAACCTGCCCCCGTAACACCTGTGGTAGTACCTGCTGTGCCTGCGGCGACACCTGTCGCTGTTGACAAGAAACATGCGTCTCCAGCGGTTGAAACCAGTCTGGATGAGGTTATCCTCTCTTACTTGATGGGGGATGATTGAACGCAAACTGTGAGCCGAAGGCTGGGTGCTGGAGGCTGGGGCTTCGGGGATAGATGATCTTTAAATCTTCACAGGGAGGGCAGCGCGGCGCGATTCTGATCATGCTCCTGGTCATGGTTGTAATCCTCGGCCTTACCGCCGGTATGGCTGGCCAATCCTGGCGCAGCACCGTCCAGCGAGCCCGTGAGGCCGAACTACTCTGGCGCGGCCAGCAGTACCAGCAGGCGATCGCCAGCTACTCTTCTGTCAAGCATGGTTCGCAACAGATGTTGCCGGCCACGCTTGAACATTTACTGCGTGACCCGCGTTTTCCGGGTGTGGTCAGGCATCTGCGTAAACTATACGACGATCCGATGACCGGGGAAGAGTGGCAGTTGGTCACCGACCCGGCCGAGCGGATTATAGGGGTGCGGAGCAGCAGCGATCTGGAGCCCTTTCAGAAAGAGGGTTTTCCCAAGGCGTTGGATAAATTGACAGGCAAGAACTCTTACAGCGAATGGGAGTTCGTCTATACGCCGTCCACGAAAAACAGTAAAGCGACCAGCACGACCAAAACAACCGGGGCCGCTGGTAAACCTTCCGCAGAAGCCGCGCAATAAGGCGCAGAACAGGAAACGGATCACGATGTTTTTCAAGAGCCTGATCGGCCGGATCGTCATACTTTCCTTTCTGCTCTTTATGTTTGCGATCGGCAGTGTCACCCTGTTCCACATCCGTCGAGAACATACCCACATTACCACCTCCAGCCTGCGGACCGCAGACCTGATGATGTCTGTTATCGAAAGAGCCATTTTTAGTTCGATGAGTACCGGCAATAACCGCGATGTTCAGACTATCCTGGAAATGGTTGGGAGTGACGAGCGTCTGGATGGCGTGCGCATTTTTCATCCCGATGGCCGTGTCCTTAAATCCTCGGAACCGAATGAAATTGGCCGCAGGGTCAACCCGCATGACCTCGCGACCTTCCTGCAGGGCCAGAGTCACAATACGTTCCGCGGGGCGAGTGGCAAGGATGTCATAGGGGTCGTCAAGCCGATTTATACCGAGCAGGGCTGCGTTCCTTGTCACGGCTCCGGTCGTCGCGTGATCGGTGTTTTGAATCTTGACCTGTCGCTCGAAGAGATGGAAGCCCAGTTGCTGCAGACGTCACAACTTTTTGGCCTCACCATGCTGACGATTGTGCTTTTGCTGACCTGGGGTATCTCGCTGATTTTTAATCGCTTTGTGCGGCAGCCCCTGCAGACGATGTCGGCCAAAATGGCCCAGGTTGAAGAGGGGGATCTGACGGTCAGGCTGGAGCCGCAGAGTAATGACGAAGTCAGTGCTCTGATGGTCAACTTTAATTCCATGGTCGATCGTCTGAGCCTGGCCAACGATGAATTGCAGGACTACCATTACCAGCAGATGGAGCGGGCCGATCGTCTGGCCTCGGTCGGTGAAATGTCGGCGGGTATTGCGCACGAGATCAAGAACCCTCTGGCTGGCATCAAGGGCGCCATTACCGTTCTTGCTGACGATTTCTCCGCAGAGGACCCTCGGCGCGAGGTCATTGACAAAGTTCTTGAGCAAATTTCCAGGCTCGATAAGGCGGCGACAGATCTGCTTTTCTTTGGCCGCCCCGGCAAGCCGACTCTGGATTATGTTGACACCAACGATCTCCTCAAAAAGACGATGTTTTTCGTCAGTCAGCACCCGGAAGCCAAAAATGTGCACCAAACCAAGGAATTTACCCGTAATTTACCGCCGGTTTGGGTTGACGGCAAGCAGCTTCAGCAGGTATTTTTTAATATCATCATAAATGCGATCCAGGCGATGAAAGAAGGTGGCACTCTTTTGCTGCAGACCGACCTGGTCGGTGAGCAGGGCAAGCAGTCCGTACGGGTGTTGATCGGTGACTCAGGTCCCGGTATCAAGCCAGAAGATATGGAGAGGATTTTTACCCCGTTTTTTACAACCAAAACCCAGGGCACAGGGCTCGGTCTGGCGATCTGCAGGCAACTTGTTGAGCAGCAGGGTGGAACGATTGAGGTCCGTAGCCGAGTCGGCGAAGGGACCAGGGTTGTTATAGACTTACCGGTCAGCAAAGAAGCTGTCTTGGAGATGAACGAGGAATAATTGTGCGTAATACGAGAATATTAGTTGTTGATGATGAGCACCTGATCCGCTGGTCCCTGGAGCAGTCCCTGAAAAAGCAGGGTTACGACGTCATTACCGCTGCCAGCGGCGAGGAAGCGATCAGGCAGGTCCAGGAAGAAGCTCCCGCGTTGATGCTGCTTGATATCCAACTCCCTGGCATGGATGGCTTGCAGGTGCTGGAGAAGGTCAAGGAGCTTGATGACGAAATTATCGTTGTTATGGTCACGGCTCTTGGTGTGCTTGAAACTGCCGTCAAGGCGATGCGGCTTGGAGCGCATGACTATATCAACAAGCCGTTCAACCTCGATGAGTTGTCCATCATTGTCAAGAAGGCTCTTGAGACCCGGCAGTTGCGTAAGGAAGTTGCTCACCTCCGTTCCGCCCAGGAAAGCAAGTTCGGCATCGATAACATCATCGGTGAAAGCCGTCACATGAAGCAGGTCCTCGACATGGTTCGCAAGGTCGCCAAAAGCGATGCCAGCACCGTGTTGATTCAGGGCGAGAGCGGCACCGGCAAGGAGTTGATCGCCCGCGCTATTCATATGGAGAGCGCGCGTAAAGACAAGCCTTTTATGGCGATCAATTGTGCCGCGGTTCCAGAGACTTTGCTTGAAAGCGAATTGATGGGGCATGAAAAAGGGGCTTTCACTGACGCCAAGAGCCAGAAGCAAGGTCTCTTTGAGATGACTGACGGCGGCACCCTCTTTCTCGATGAGATCGGAGATATGGAAGTGGGCATGCAGGCCAAGTTGCTGCGCGTCCTCGAAGAACGGACCGTTCGCCGGGTCGGAGGCAACAAAGAGATTCCGGTTGATGTCCGTATCGTCTCCGCGACCAATCAGGAGCTGCTCAAGAAGATCGAGGATAAAACCTTTCGCAACGACCTCTACTATCGTTTGCAGGTCATTCCCATCTACCTGCCGCCGTTGCGCGAACGACGCGACGACATTATGACCCTTGTTGATTTCTTTATTCGCCACTACAACCGGGAGTTCGGCAAAACCGTCGCCGGCGTCTCCAAGATGGCCCGCAAATTCCTTGAAGAGTATGAGTGGCCTGGTAACGTGCGTGAGTTGAGGAATATTATTGAGCGTGCGATTATTCTCGAAAACGAAGAGACGCTGATGCTGGAACATCTCCCCCAGGAATTGATCTCGAAAGCCGGTGGCGATGCCTCCGGGCCGATGAGCCTGCGTATCCCCCCGGAAGGGATAGATATCGAGGATGTCGAGCGGGAGCTGATCCGCCAGTCGCTTGAAATCGCTGAGGGGAATCAGTCGAAGGCGGCGAAAAAACTGAATCTTGGTATTGATGCTTTTCGTTACCGGATGAAGAAATTCGGTTTTTTGAGTTAGCTTATCCCGTCTCTACTCTGAGTAATATTTAAAGCTTGTCGGACGATCTCTACTGGAGGTCGTCCGATTTTTGTGTTGGGGTTGTTTTGTCCTCCTGGAGAGGTCTTTTGTAGTTGGTATTAAGGTTGCAGGAAGGAATAGAAAGAAACCTTTGCCGACAGGCAAGCTTATCTCTGTATAGAAGTAATAAGTGTTTGTAATAATAAGTATTATTAAGACCTCGATATGCCCGCAGGAGGCTCTACAATGAAACAATCTTACTCGACATTCAGCCTTGTCACGGTGATATCACTGTTCCTTGGTGTTATTTGGCTCAGCCCGGCACGCGCAGCAGTCGCGCCGGTTTTTGAACCCCTGGGCCAGATCAGGGCGGATGGAATGTTGCTCGTTGGCGCGATGGACATGGACGAGGCGGGTACCCTGTATGTGGCTGATTCTCGAGCTGGTTTGGTGCATACCTTTGACCAGTATGGCGATTTTCTGCAAAGCTTTGATTTGCAGGTGACGGGAAGGGGTCTGGCTGTAACGCCAGACGGTTCAAAGCTTTATGTTGCGCGCACGCAGTCGGTGGTTATTTATAATCTTATCGAAGGGGAGATTGCGGGTGAACTGGAAGGTGCCGTGGTTGATGCCCCTGAGTTTGCTTCTGTTGGTGAGATTGACCTGGATGCTGCGGGTAACATCTACGTGGTTGATGGTATGTCGATTAAGGTCTATTCTGCTTATGGGCAATTTCAGAACAGCTTTGGCGGTATCGGCACCGCTGCCGGCCAGTTTATGCAGGTAGGCGGGATGACGATCAGCCCCCCTCGTGAAGGCTTTCCTCTCGGCCAGGTTGTTGTTGCTGATTCCTCGGCCATGAACTCCAAGGTGCATGTTTTTACTCTTAACTCCGATTTGAGTGTCGCCAATGTCGTCGCTTATCCGAATTCCAACTTTGGCTTTCCCGCGATGCAGGCTCCTCGCGGTATCACCTACGACGCACAAGGTCGGGTTTACTTCCTTGAATTTATGAAGTCGCAGGTTCGTGTCGCTAATGAGGCTTTTGGATACCTGGGCGTCTATTCGCAGGCTGCCTCCGGTGTTGGCTATTTCGGTAACGTGAATGATGCAGTTTTTGACAATGTTAACAGCCGATTGTTCGTCGGTTGCAGTTCGGGCCGGATTGCGGTGCTCGGCGTTGATGGTGGTCAGAGCCCTGAAAATTCCAATAACCCGCCAACGATCCCGACGCCACAAAGCCCGGTCGGAAACAGCGAAGTTCGTTCTGCTTCTCCTGTTTTGACTTTTGTGAATGCTGAGGATCCGGATGGCGACGATCTGACCTATCTGGTCACCATTACGTTGAATGGCGAAGTTGTCTATCAGAAAGAGTCTGCCGAGGATGTTGGTGAAACCACCAGCGTGGTCGCTGACGGAATTGAGCTGGCCGAGAATACCGCTTATTCCTGGACCGTCCAGGCCTTTGATGCGGCTGTCTCCTCGGCTCCTAGCGTCGTTGCAAATTTTGTTGTCAATGCCGTTGATGAGTCCCCTGGCAGCCCTGAATTGCTGGCTCCTGCTGATAACGCCAGCATTGCCGGGGTGGATCTTCTCTCATGGGCCGAATCGGACGATCCCGACCCGAATGATTATGTTTCTGCTTACCAGGTTGAGATTGCCGCTGATGAGGCCTTTGTCGAAGTGCTTATGGCCCAATCCGTGGACGCCACTGACTTGGAGTTGAGCGCTCTTCAGGACTACTCCTTATTTGAAGATGGCGCTGTTTACTTTTGGCGGGTCACAGCCCAGGATAGTGACCAGCTTTCTTCCCCTGCCGGGGCCGCCAGACGATTTGTTTATGATACGACATCTCTCAGTGTGACCGCTAATATGCCCGATGCTGTCGTGTCTTTCTCGGGAAATCATGCTTATGCCGGCGCGGTGGCCGGGGTTGCGCCTCTTGAGCTCCGTGATTTTACACCAGGAACCCTCTCGGTCGTCGTGACTCGCGACGGTTTTGAGCCATTTGTTGCCAATGTCACCTTAACAGAAGATGCCAATGTGGCTCTTTACGCAAAGCTGGTGCCAAGTATGGAGGTTAAAAACTTGTCCACGAGCCGCAATGGCATCAACGGCCGATCTGGTCTCTCTGTGAGTGGTGCTGCGATGCCTTTCCTGGTTGATTTCGACAACGATGACGATCTCGACCTGTTGGTCGGAGATGGTTCCGGGCAGGTTTCACTCTTTTCAAATATGCAGATAGCCGGTCGAAATCGGTTGTACTTTGATCAAGGGGTTTCGCTTGAGCTGCCCGTCATGCCCGGCGCTGTGCCTTTCGTCGCAGATTGGGATAATGATGGTAAAAAGGATCTGATTATTGGCCAGGCCGATGGCTCGGTGAAGTTGTTTGTTAATATCGGTGAAGAAGTTGCTCCTGCTTTTGGGCAGGGCGAAGATCTTTCGGTGGGTGGCGAAGCTCTTTCAGTTGGAGTGCACGCTGCTCCTGTCGTTGTTGACTATAACAGTGATGGTTTGAAGGACTTGCTGGTTGGCAATGGTGCTGGTGAGGTCGTTGTCTTTTATAATGCACCGAATAACCAGAATGGTCCCGATGCAGGCTCCTCTCCGAATCTCAGTGCTCCTGAGCTTGTTTATCAGGCAAGTGGTGCCGCGGTGCCTTTCCTGGTGGATTGGGATGCGGATGGCCAGCAGGAGCTGCTCGTAACGGCGGGTGGTGTCATGACGGTTTATGCTCAGGTTGAGGACCAGTATCAGCTTATGGCTCAATTTAGTGAGCCGAAGACAACTTTCGTCGCCGCCTTCCCCATTGATCTGGATGGCTCGGGCAAGCAATTGTTGGCTGGACTGGCCGATGGTCAAGTGGTATACCTGAGTGGCTTCAGTGAAAAACCGGTCGCAAGTTTTATCGCTGCATTACACGATAAGATCGCTGAGCTGAGTGCTTTGATAACGGCTCTTGAGTCTCCAGACTTACTGCTTGATCTTGCTCCTGTGAGTGCCATGGTCAGCGCTGGTGATTATGCTGCAGCCTCGCTGCTGATCAGTGATTTGGCTCTACGCCTGCCTGATGGTGCGGCTCAAGTGTCGGCGTTTGAGTTGGTTGACCTTTTAAACAGCCTTAACCTTTAAAAGTTTTATCGATAATTTTAGGATCTACTTTATGAAACGTTTAGTTGTTGTTTTTTGCCTGATATTCTTTACTTCCAGCGTGGCTTGGGGGGTAAGAGGGCCGGCTGGTGTAAGGTGGGGATCGCATAACCTTTCCCTCAGCAGTCCTGATACTGGTCAATACAACCATGACGAAGATGCGATCTGTGTGTTTTGTCATACCCCTCATGGCGGAACTCTGGATGCTCCTT
This sequence comes from Deltaproteobacteria bacterium IMCC39524, assembly GCA_029667085.1. Classification (NCBI taxonomy): domain Bacteria; class Deltaproteobacteria; species Deltaproteobacteria bacterium IMCC39524. Next base: position 256,556 of record JARUHJ010000004.1, on the reverse strand, counting down.
TGTGGAACCGGGGTAACCCCACCTCCGCGACTTGGAAACACTACAACAGCGCTTCTCTGTCGTCGAATCTTAGAGGCTTGCCCGCAGGTCGTCCGCCAAATACTGAGTCGATGCTTTGCCTGTCCTGTCATGATGGCAGTCTCTCTGTCAACCATGTGCTCAATGAGCCGAATGATCGTACAGCTCCAATTTTGGGCCCAGGGGGTGTAATTAACAACGAAATTACTGATTTTTTCGGTGTTCCAGGGGCCCGTATTGGTGGTTCTCCTGGTATCGCTACCTCCGGAAATACAGGTGACTTTACAGATGATCACCCGTTCTCTTTTAGTTATACCGATGTCATGGCCTCTCCAGAATATTCGTCAGGTCAACCGAAGTTTAATACGCTTCGGGATCCGGGGTTAGCGGTAGGTCAGGGGGTTCGGTTCTTTACCGGAGCTCTTAATGTGGAGTGCTCTTCCTGTCACGATCCGCACGTTAATTTCGATCCGCTCAATGGTGGTAACGAGGACTATTCACCCTTTCTGATAACTCCTAACACCGGCAGTGCTCTTTGTCTGGCTTGCCATATTAAATAGTTATAACTTCATGGTTCCATTTCGTTGAATAGCTATAGGGCGATCTCTTTCCGGGGTCGTCCGAAACTTTTCAGAGCTATGCTGCGCTGAAGATTTTAACGATTTTTGATTTTACAGACAGACCCTTCAGGTTGAGCGGTGAGCAATAATTAACAGCTAGCTGAAATTAGGATAAGCGCTCAGTAAACATTCCTGTCGGCCCCAGTCATCAACGGTTGGGGCCTTTTTGGGTTTTACATTTTTGTCCCCCTCCATCTCAAGCTCCGGTTCTATGACTCAAAAAATTAATCTGGTTGTCCACTTCGCTCAAGTGAAGGTCGTCTAAAGAAAACCTCTCAACAGAGAGACACAGAGTTCACAGAGAAATTCAAAAAACAATCAGGTGAACTCCGCGTTTCTAGGTTAATCCATAGCCAGATTTTACTTTATTGACCCTCTAAATTAAAATTATTTATTTAGCTCTAATTAATTAGTTACGTTAATTACGAGATTATAATTTATGTAAAGTTGATTAAACGACTGTTTTTAGCGAAAGCGGTATCTTCGTTGCAATTAAGTGAAATGACAAAAACCTCTTTTGGGTTACGTGGGTACACATATAAACATCTAAACCCCTTGGATTCCTAGCTTTTTTAATCCTTCGTGGAAGGCTCCAATGGGAACAGTTCAGTAAGGTTTTTTACGTGTTTAAAGTGGTTTCACAGTTACCTGTTGTTATTTGGCCTAGCATGACTCTCATGCTTGCCCCTTTGGTTTTTGTGTCCTGGCCCAGATTGTCTCCCATGAGACCAGGTGCGGTTGGCAATCTGCTTGAGGTTGATACTCGTGGCAGAGGGATATTCGAAATAAATAAGTGCAAATGTTTTACTTTAGGAGTAGACCATGAAAGTTAAATTGTCCGTTGTGCTGACCTTGGCAATCATTATGTTCCTTCCGTCTTTGTCGATGGGTGGAGAAAATGCACACTTTTTTAATTGTAATGAATGCCATCTGTCTGGCGGGACGCTCAACGAATTGGCGGGCCAGAACGTCTGCTTCAGGTGCCATGACGAAAATAATAAACTTGACACACCCATGAATGCCGGAAGTCGCTACAATTCGACGGGTCCGGCTAATGTCCCTGCCACTGCAACGTCACACTTTGATGCAGGTGACGCTAGTAATGCCCATGGCAACAACGTGGGTGCTGGAGCTCAAACGTCACATCACTGGGCGATTTCGACCACTTACAACTCCGCTGCGGGATCTAGGGAGCCAAATCGCACTCTGTACCCTAATATGTACAGCAAGTATAATGTCTCAACTGGCAAGGTGACCTGCACTCGTTGTCATGACCCTCATGGTGATATTACCACCAATCCTAAGCTGCTGCGCTTGTCTGCTGACAACTTAAACCCCATGACTGAGAACGAATTGTGTGAGGCCTGCCATAGTGATTTCACCCAAACTCTTGGTGCTGTTCCTGGCTATAATGCTCTGATGACTCACCCTGTCATGAATTCGACAGAACTTACCTCACTCACTTCTGCTAATCCCGCCTACAATATTGCGGGGATTCAAAATTACAATTCAGCTGCTCCCTACACCAACAGTGTCGTGTTGATCGAAGGTGGTGTCAGTTGTTCGAGCTGCCACAGTCCACACTTTGTCGATTCTGACGCATCGACATCTGATGGTCCTGGTCTGGTCCCAAGCCCCGAAAGTGATGGCACGTTGTTGCGCAGCGACGGGCCGAGCAGCTTAGGTGTCGACCGCAACGAGACCGCTCAGAAGCGTTCCAACCTCTGTCAGTCTTGCCATACCTACAAGATGCACGGCGATCCTGGCTCTAGTAATAACATCGGCTGCCTGGATTGCCATGGCGGCCATTCCTACAACAACGGTACCCCGAGTGCCTATGTTCTCGCTGACGTGAGCCCTTCCTCCGTACCGACTTACAATGTCGTCGTCTCAACAGCTCTTTCACGGATTTACGATATCGTGACACCTGTTGATTTTCCGGTTTTTCTCGATACAACACCAACCCGAGATAGTTGGTCTGATGATGCACTTGGCTCGGCTAATGGTTTCTGCGAAACGTGCCACGGCGACATCCAGGATGATGGGCCAGTCGGTGGAGTAGGAAAACTCCATTCTCAGCACAAATTTGACGGCAACCAGGCTTGTACGGATTGCCACAAGCATAATGATGCCGTCTTTAGTTTTAACCTAGATGCGAGTGCCGCCACGTGCGGAGATTGTCACGGTTTCCCGCCCTACAAGTCCTCCCGCGGTGACCGTGCTGCAGAATATGATTCCAGGGACGGTGGTTATGCCTACTATAATGCCAGTGTCACTAACTTCCCAACTGGGTATAATTACCTAGATAACTCGGGTCATTATAAGGATGAAGCTACGACTGCCCACAAGACCCACGCTGGTCGCGATCTGAAATCGGATGCCGTTACGCCAGTGCCAGGTTCCGAAAATTGGTATTACTATGGTAACAGCGGGCTTGAAAACTGTAAGCTTTGCCACGGCGTCGACGCCAGCACCCCGAGCGGCGGTCACAAGATTGACCCAATCTCCAATTCCGCAACCTTCCGCGATGTTCCCTTCTCTGGCATAGCAACCGGCCTGGACGCGCTCGAAGTGAGCCATTTGACCCCGACTTATAATGATGGCTCTGCAGTGTGCAACAGTGTCTATTGTCACTCTGCCGGTGCTCCGCGCCTCAGCGATGATGGCTCCACTGTGGTTCGCGACTGGAACCAGGGTGCCGGTGCTGCCAACACTCCGGCCTGGGCCGGTACCGGTGGTACAGCTGGCTACAATTCGATTCTCATCGGTGGCACAGGGGTCCCTCGTTGTCAGGTTTGTCATGGCAATGATGTCGGGAGTATGGCCTCGAAGAACAACACGGCCGCTCACGCCGCCCACATCAACCCTGCGACTTTTAATTATGACTGCGGTGTCTGCCATGAAAACACTGCCATTGATAAAGATACCCTCTCCGCCAACGCAACAGATCACCGTGCTGCCTCCGGTGGTTTGCATGTTAACGGCGAGCAGAATGTCGTCTTCAATTCCACAGTTCTATACAACGCGCTAGCCGTTGACAAGAATAGCTACAATTCAGTGACCGGCACCTGCTCGGTTTACTGCCACAATCCGGACGACACCATTTACTCAGCCGACTGGGATGTGACAGGCGCTATGACCTGTAACTCTTGTCACGCTGACCAGACCACGGTCTTCACCGGTTCGCATGAACGGCATAGCTCCGACGCCAATGGCCCACGTTTGACTTGTGCTGAGTGCCACGATACCAATTCGGATCTCGGTACCCACGCTGGCCATGTTGATGGTGTTGTGACCTATAACACCCTGTCAGTAGGAGATGAAACGTCATGGGGCAGCGTTTATCCACAGAATATCTGTGATAGATGCCACGGCTGGGATACTGAAGATCAAGCCGCTGGCGCACTCCAACCGACGTGGGGAAATCCGGCTTCAGGCAAAGATTGCGCAACCTGTCATGCCGGTCTTGATTGTGGTGCCATTTTTAACAATTCGTCAGGTAGTCATGAACCTGATCACTTAACCAATGCAAGAACGAGCGGGCACAATCGTCCGACAAGCGCTGGAGTTTATAATGCCGCTACAGGTAACCCCGCTGCCAACGCGGACTGTACGACCTGTCACCTTGCAGATAGTCCCTATCACTGGGATGGCAAAAATTATACTGCTTCCGATTTAGAAGAGGACTTGTTATTACGCACTGATAACTTCTTCACAAGTCCATATCTTACAAACGAAGATCTGTACTGTCTGAACTGCCATGGCACATCGCCAGCCGGAACCCGTAATCATCCGACCCATGCCGCAGCTCAGGCCAACAATCAGGATATCGTTACACACAAGGGCAAGAAGTGTGTCGCCTGTCATAATGTCCACGGGGATCAAAACCTACAGATGATCTGGCGTAGTCCGAGCGATCAAAACTTGCATGATCCCTCTACCGGCAGCTTTGCAGGGTCTCTTGTTTACTTTACCAACTTGTCGGATTTTACCACCGATTCCTTTGATGAGGATGACGGCGGCAACGGTGTTGACGGCACTGGCACTCTGGAAGACAACGCCGATGACCTTTGTGCGGTTTGTCACAGCTCATCTCGAGGGGTTGCACACAATAACATCGAGAATACCGGCGGCAGCCACGGCGGCAGTGCCGATCAACTCAATACCAACTGCCTGTCAAGCTGTCACACGGTGCACAACGACGCAACCGAGGCCTTCCTGGTTGCCGCAGGGACCGCCTGTGATCAATGTCACGGTTATCCGCCGACCACGGCGGCCCATCTCGTGCACACCGAGAATACAAGAACTGCCGTTGATACAGATGACCAGACTGATTGTGAGAATTGTCACACAGGTGCTGGCAGCTACACCTACAGCACGGTTGACGATCAGCTCAACACACTGAATCATAGCAACGCGGCAGGACGTCGTTCTATTCTGAACAATACCGTCGGCTTCGCTAAAGGGACCGGTAACAAGTGGACCTGTGCGACCGCCTGTCACAATACCGATACCAGCGATGGCTTCTGGTACACCTGGGACGATGTCGCGAACCCGACCGATGGGGTTACCTTGCGTGTACCTATCGACAACGACGGCCTGAATTGCGATAAGTGTCACTATTATTCGGGCAGCCCGACCGGCACGGACAACAATAATCATGGCAGCGTTCTCGATGGTCGCGCCGAATCCATCAGCGCCAGCCATAACGAGCATTTTGACAAGAACAAGGGTTGTGGCGAGTGTCATGACATCACAGGTGGCGAGTACAATAGCGGCAACTCCATCGCCGGTCCGCTGGCCCATATCAATGATAAGACCGGCGGCAACAGAGGAGCAATCTACAACGGTGCGGCCCTTGCCTCGCAGGACGAGGCCGGCTTCGACGAAGGTAGTGGTGTCCGCGACGTAGTCCGCTCCGGCATGACCTACAATGACGCCAACACCTGCTCAGGTGGTATTGATACCGGCGGCTGCCACGCCACCGGTTCTCCGGACTGGGATGTTGCCATCCCGGCGACCAGTGCCGGCTGTATCCAGTGCCACACAAATACTACGAACACTTCCGTCAACCCGACCTCGGGTCTACATGACAACACGACAACGTTGACGGTAACCAATAACGCCCATGACGATAATTTCGATGGTGGCAACTTCGGTCCCGTTGCCGGCTGTGTCGACTGTCACACCACATCGCCGACAGTGACGCCTGCTGATCATATGAACGGCACCCTGCAATACAATGCCGCAATTACCTACAACGCATCGCTTCTGACTTACACCTCGGCGACCAACGATTGTACAACCAGCTGTCACAGCGTCGGCACGACCTGGACCTATAAGTGGGATACAAGTGTCTATGCCTCGGATGGCAGCGAGTGCGCCAACTGTCACGGTGACTTTGCCAGTGGCTGGAATGCCGGCGTAACCCCACACCTTGAAACCCCAAGTAAAGGGGATGTCCACAGTAAAATAGGCACGCTGTCCTACCCCTGTACTGATTGCCATGCGATCGGTTCGGCTTCTGGTTACGCTTACGCAGTTACAACTGACGACTGGAATGCCAACGCAGGTGAAACCAGCAATCATGGTGACGGCTCTCTCACCATGAATCAGCCGGCTAATACCACCATCACTTTTGATACTGGACGGGTCGGTTGTACAAACAGTGCGGCCGGGTGTCACAACGCTGGCGGCATCAACGGTGACACCAATCACACCTTCCCCGAAACCACAACGGGAGTGGCCACTGCAACCGTAATTGGTGATACCCCGGTCGTTGAATGCTCCAGCTGTCATGGCGGCTATAACGGCGGCGGTGGCACAAATAAAAGCGGTTTTTGGCCTAACGGCGCCGTAGATAACAGCGATGAAAAACTTGCTGGAAAGCATTTGGTTCATATGACTGCCCTGGCGCAGGCTGTTTACTCAGAGGATCTCACTGGCCTGCTGACCGATAACGGCAACGGTTTTTCTCAGGTCAAGCAAGAACATCTTTGCTCTTTCTGTCACGACACCCCTGGCGGTGCAAACCATAAAAATGGCCTGCCTGCTGAAGTCAACAGTATGTACAAGTTGTGGGACACAACAAAAACCAATACGCTAAATGGTGTCCCGGACGATGGTGTCTACTCCAGCCTTGAAGCAGCCGGCAACGACACCTGCTCCACGGTCGATTGCCATTTCAATAAGACCACCCAGGACGATGTGTACGGCTGGTACGATACCCCTGCCAGCAGTGCCTGTATCATGTGCCATCTCGATGTCCCGACTGATCCCGCACACACCGCGCACACCGACTCCCAGGTTAACGGATTAGGCCGTGACATTGGTTGTGCCGACTGTCATGACACTGCAACCGAGTGGGATATCACTCCCACTCCACCTTCTGTAGGCCATCTCGACGGCACCTATGAAGTTGCCGGCGGCAGCGTCATGGATGGCACTCTGAATACCTACGACATGGGCGTAACCAACTCCTGCGGCACCAACGATTGCCACAACGCCGGTAACGGCGATCTCGGCACGACTCCGGCCATAGCGCCTTATGCATGGGGTACGGATTATCCGGATAGCTGTATTATGTGCCACGCTGCGACTCCTACGGTAACTACCGCACATACCGCGCACATCAACAACACCACCTACGTGCCGGGCAGCTGTAATGAGTGTCATACGGCGGCAAACGTTGGCACTCATATCGACAGCAATGCCGATTTCAGCGGTGCAATCACTGCTCCCGCCAGCAACAGCGGTTGGGACCAGTCCTGTACCAACGACTGTCATGCGTCTTCAAGCCCGAGCGGTACGCTTTGGAATAGCGGAACCGTTGTAGACTGCACCGAATGCCATTCAGGTTCTTACGTTGGTGGTAACAACTGGCGCGCCTCGGGCAACAACTACCTGGCGCAAACCGGTCTGCACGATGAAGTACCGGTGGTTTCAGGAGTGACTCACGACGACAACTTCCTCTACAACGGTGGCGGTTCCACGGGCGACTGTGAAACCTGTCACAGCGCTGTTCCAACCAGTCCGGCCACCGCGCACGCAGATGGTAATTGGGGCATGACCTACAACTCGGCGACCAACGCCGTGATCAATTTTGCAGCGGAGGTTAATTACGCCGATGCGGCCAAGCCGACCTGTTCACCAAACGGTACCCTGTCAAGCTGTCACTTTGACGGCGGTGACTGGTCTCGTACCTGGCACGAAAATAGCGATACCACAGCTGGTAACCTGCAGTGTGCCGGTTGTCACGGCTATTGGGCGACTGGTAGTGACGGCAGCGGCTGGCGCGCAGGGACAAGTCATGAGGAAAATCAAACCCGTGGTTCTTCCGGCACTCACAATCCGGGACCGATCAACCTCGGCTTCGACTGTTACGCCTGTCACGTTCTTGGTGGCACCACCGTTTCTGAGTACCCCTGGACCAGCGGCAGCAACGACTGGAAAGCAATTGAAGCCGGAAGCACGCTTCACGGTGACGGCTTTATCACCATGAATAATAGTGGCGTCTTGGCAAATGAGCACGATATCGGTGGGCGTTCAGGCTGTACCGATTGTCACAACGGCGCCACGACCGCTGATGGGACTCATGACTTCCCGGCTTCGACTTTTAACCTGGCGACTGTAGCAGGTACTGATGTTGTGGCAGCAGGTGGCGGCAGTTGCGACAGCTGTCACGGTGCTAGCGGAAACTACTGGCCTCAAGGTCTAAAGGCCGACCCAGACAATGATGCGGGCATGCACACCAGGCATATGGATGTATTGATGAACGCTGCAGGTCTCGGTCTCGGCCAGACGGACGCCTGCAATTTCTGTCATCCCTACAATGCCGGCAAGTCGTCCTACGAGGTTGGTGATCACAACGGCAACGGGGTCAACCTGCCCAACAACACGACGACCTTCTACAACTCGATCGGTCGATCTCTCGCCGGTCTCGCTGTAGACACTGACGGCGTCTTTAACGGCAACAGCACCTGTTCGAATATCAACTGCCATTTCGACAATGGCTACACCCCGCACTGGTATACAAGCAGCAACATAGCTCCCGATGCAGCGTCGAGTCCTCTGACACTTGTTGCAGGGCCTAACCCTAATTCGCTCAAGGTGACCTTCAATGCGCCTGGGATGGATGCTGGCCTAGCTAACTCCACTGCTTACGTTTACGACATGCGCATCAGTGATTCTGCAATCAATGCCGGCAACTTCGATGCGGCAACCTATGTCGGTGGTTTGCCGGCAACGCATGTCTATGGTGAGCCGACGGAAGTCAATATTGAAAACCTGGATCCTGGCAAAACTTACTATGTCGCACTTCGCACGCAGGACACAGAAGGCCTCTGGTCTGCAACACCGGCAACAGCAGGACCAGTTGCACCGAATGATGACACAGAAGCACCCATGTTCCATGGTGCCGACAAGGCGACCCCGGGTGACGAGGGTGCATCAATCAACCTCTGGTGGACGGCTGCAGAAGACCACTCGATGTACATCATGGATGATGCTGTGCAGGCAAATAGATTGCAACAGCCGATCAGCTACAATATCTATTTAAAGTCCGAGTTGGATGGCGACCTGGATATGGCCGATGGCACAGGCCTTAATGCTCCTATCATCACCGGGTTTACCGGGACCGAGATAGAGCTCGAGGGAACCTACGGTTCTACGACTGTTACCAACGATATCACTTATCAGTTGGGTGTGCGTGCCTGTGATATGCACGGTACTTGCGATACAAACACGGCGATCGTCAAAGTGACGCCTAAAAAAGTTCCCGAAGTGCCACAAGAGTTCTTTACCTATGTCAGTAATGCGGCCTCCGTTCCTGGGGGGGGAGGCGAAGTTGTCACCATGTTCAATAGTGGCACGCCGGGAACGGCACAGACCGGCACGTTCTCCACTGCTGCACCACTTTACTTTATTACCGAAGTAGAAACTTTTCCGAGGATTTACTACACCGGTTCCTTCACCGTTTATATTGATCCGGGCAATGCTCCTGTCCCGGTCACGGGTGAGCTTGGGACCTGGAACGGTACCACTTTTAACGGTTCCGCTAAATTAGTCACCTTTACCCCGGGTAAGCGTTCTGCACGAGCCTATACCTTTAAGTTTTCCGATGCCAGCGGCGTCAGCGTAGCTTCTGGCGAGAGTCTCGCCATTAAGTTGACGGCGTCCTCCGCTGTCAACTGCGGATGGGGTAGTGCGGCAAATCGTGGCGACGCTGATGTCGGTGAGCGCAAGGTCAACATTGCCCCCGATAATATAACTCCGGTTGTAAGCCTTGACGGCGCCATTGTGAATATGAGCTGGACGCACGACGGAGTCGACACTGACGGTATTCCCGCAACCGATGCAAATCCGGACGCGACGACAGACCCGGTGCATTTCGATATTTACGGTTCGAACAATGGCCCAACCGGTCCCTGGGATTACGTGATTGCCGAAAATTATGTCGCCACGGGCCCCAACTATAGCTACTCGTGGGACACTCAGGCCGATGGCATCACCAGCGGTGATATCGCGGTCAAAATAAGACCTGGTGACGGCTTTGGGCATAGCGTCTATATCTCCGGCATACTTGGTACGGCAACCGCGATTGACAAGGTTGCCCCAAGCCAGATTACCGATCTGTCTGTCCTGGCTCGGCCCAAGAGCGGATCGGTCCTGCTGCGCTGGACCTGCCCGGGCGACGACTACATGAACAACGGTCGTGCCACAAAATTTGAAATTCGCTATTCGCCGACGGGAGCACCCGGAATCAGCGATGGTGCAACTTTCAACAGTGCGACCTTGGTACCCAACCCGCCTTACCCGGACTTTGGTTATCACGTTATGGATTTTGAAGTCACTGGTCTGACACCAGAGGTCAGTTACGATTTCGCGATCAAGGCGGTTGACGAGCAGGATCTTAAATCGCCGTTGTCAAATATCGCAACCAACACAACCGGCCCGCGCTGCGGCATGTGCCACACCACGGGACCGAGCGTTGTTGAATCGGCCGGCAACCACAAGCTGCACGGGCGCACCATGACCGATTGCAATAAATGTCACAACGACGGGACCACTCCTGTGACTTCCTATGATCTATGGCATCAGGACGGTAAACTCGTCATGGGCTATGGGCCAGGGGGTGCTCACGAAGCGGCGTATCTGGACGAGCCGACTGGAACGATTTACTACACTGATGACGGGACCTTGAATACTGCTATCCTGTACCAGGACACCAATGGCTTCGGTGGTTTCGGCAGCGGGGACTATGCGAATGTCGCCCCTGACTCGACAGACAACGGCAGCTGTAGTAATTTCGGCGCTTTGGGTGTTGGCGGCTGTCACGGCCCGGTAGGCACAGATCCCGATGGCGGCGGCGCAAACAAGTTTCCGCTGTTCGATACGCCGACCTGGGATGCCGCTGCCAACCTTGATTGCGGCCGCTGTCACGGTAATCCCAATCGTGATGAGACCGCGGGTGTCAATCAGCAATTCGACCCCTATGGTCGCGATTTTGACGGTACCCTCTATAATAGTCCTACAAAACCAGCCGGGGTGGTCCCTGACCAGATCCTCGGCGCGCCGGGTGCTGATAACCGCGGCGGATGGGACGATGATCCGCTCACTGCTAACACCGTGGATGAGCGCAAATATATCGGTCAACACGAAAAACACCTGAATTATAGCTTCCGTTTCAGTAAGGGTGATAGCTGTAATCTCTGTCACAAAGGTCATTATTCGGATATTGACGACCTGGACGGCAAGCATGGTGACGGTAACGTTGATGTCCAGTTGGATACGACCGCAGCCGGAGCTGGTGCGCATTACAATTCGGCCGGTTCAGGTACGGCCGGGACATGCTTCAATATGGATCCGTTTAACTGTCATCCTAATAATGAAGCCCCAGTTTGGGATACGAATGCTGAGTTTCCTTGTATCGGTTGCCACACCATGGGCAATGATATTGCCAATATTGGCCATTTCACCGACCCGAATGGAGGTGTTACCTTAGATAAGGACAATACTGCCAATATGGATGGCTTCACCGAAGGTCTTCTGGGCAACTGCACCTGGTGTCATTTTGCCGGGCACCCGACCGATGATGTGGGTGGTGCCGCGATTATCCTGCCCAACAACCCGCAGGTTGGTATCAATTACAAATCGGGTGGCATCCACCTGCGTCGGGATCCGGGCAACCTCGGTCGAACTGGTGCACCTTATACGACTCAGGCTCAACTTTGCTGGGGCTGCCACGATGCCAATAACATTTCCGAATGGAATGCTGACGACGGCAATCAGAATGCCGCCACCAACCCGATCGTCAATCCGACCGTTGATTACAATTATGGCAGTTTGTCAAACGGTACCGCGCCGTTCCAAACCAGTGACTGGACTACGGCTCAGTGGACCAGTGGTACGGCTGCTTTTGGCTACAAGTCCGGCAAAATCCAGTCGACGCACTCGACTAATCTGGCAAGCGGCCAGAGTAACCTCACCTGGAATGCTACGGATAGTCAATGGGAAGAAAATCCTGACGCTGTCGCTAATATCCTGTGCCACAACTGCCACGACGTTCACAACATGAATTTTGCTGACGGTGACACCATGAGCGGTAATCCGTACCTGCGCGGGAGCTGGGTACGTAACCCTTATCCCGAAGATGGCGCACCGCTCTCCAGCTCTACTTATGCCCCCGAGAACGAGTATATGGCGGTTCCGCGTGGTGGCACGATGTACAACAATCCCGGGGGCTATCAGATCGATCAGAACAATTATACCAGTGGCTTGCCACCCACCAAGGGGTTGTCTGTCGGGAACTCGGCCGGAATCTGTATGCTGTGCCACGGCGCGAATGGTGTCGATGGCATGGATATGACTGCAGATAATGGCGTCACTGGACTTTGGATCGGTGGCCAAAATCGCAATGGTCACTCCAACGCAGCGCTCGGCGGTACTGCTGACGATGCCGTTACTACCAACATCCTGAGCTACGCCATCCGCAATCCGAGCGGTGTACCGCCCTCGCCTTTCACTCAATACAATGATGGAGCAGATCCGAGTATGGGATATGCGAACGTCGGCGAGGATGGGTCCACGACTACCCGGGTCAGCGGTTTCCGTTCAGCATACGGCGGCAAAGGTTATGGCGTGCTGCCGCAAGTAGATGGAACCTACTATGCTTATGTTGATTTCGACTGGGGAGTGACTCAGGCCACCGGCGGAATAGACAAGGGCTACCATGCCTTTACCTGCTCCAAGTGTCACAATCCGCACGCTTCGCGCTTGCCGAAGCTGATGATCACTAACTGCCTCGACACCAAGCACAACACCTGGGATGACAACAGGCCCTCAGGTGGTCTGTCTGGGGGCGACGGCGGTGGTAGCAATAGCGTAACAGGTGGGGATAATGACGGTGTTGTTATTTCCCAGGCAGGTTCGGCACAGAACTGCCACCGTCTCGGAAGTGGTGAGGCAACAGGCGGGCCCGGTGACGGCTGGAACAACGTCACCCCTTGGAGCGCAAAACCTCCGGGATCACTATAATAGTGTGGGCCGGGAATCAAAGGCTTTGCAAGATGGATGCTTGCAGGTAAAAACTGTATGAAATGAGAATCAGGATCAAAGGCCGGGCATTGTGTCCCGGCCTTTTTTTCGACGAATTGGGTCTGTAAAATAATTGTCAGGGGCAACTCAACGATGTCAGCCAGGAATTGCTACTAGAAAACGTGCCTATCCGCTGAAAGCCGGCAACGGGTTGAGATTGAGCGACTGTCATAAAGCGTGTTGAACGGACCTCGCTGCTGAAGCTGTAGAGATATTGTAAAGAAGAGAAGACTTTTTCTTCTGGTGTCAAAAGCCGGGCAATATGCTGCGAGTCTGTTTGGCATTGATCAGAACGGCCAGCTTCAGCCCCAGGGCGCTCTGCTGACAGGGGCCCGACAGGCTCTCTTTTTACGACTAAATCAGGGTGACACAATTGGATTGTGTCACCCTGATTTATTAAGGACCTATAGCCCAAACAAAGGCCAGCCCAATCATTGTCGCAGAGACGCTGGGAAGAATGACCAAGGCGTAAGTCTTTTTACCCTGAAAACGTTTTTTACTCTGCGAACTTTGCGTCTCCGCGTTAAAACTTCTTTTAAGGTTATCGAACCGATTTATTACAGAATTAAAGAAGAGGATTAGCCGCACGGGCCACTAGCCACCGGACTCGGTTAGCAGTTGCTCCAGGTAGGCTGGCATATCCGGGTAAAAAATCTTTGACCATTCGCGGTTGCGCAGCTGCTGCAGCAGCGGTGCTGCGTTTTCCCCTTGTCCTGCTTTAATTAGCGCCTGGGCCCGTTCCAGGGCGATAAACGGGTTTTCGGGGCTGGCCTCGTTGGCCAGACGGAGCATGCGCAGCGCCTCGTCAGGTTGCCCCATCTCGCGGGCCACTGGGGCCAGCTGCAGGTACTCGAGGGCGTAAACCGGGTCACGACGTACCGCTTCCGCAAGATGGTCCAAAGCTGAATTGCGGGCTGCACGGACCTGACGGTTGATGCTGTAGAGGGCGTAGTGGACCGAGGGGTCGTCCGGTTCTGTTGCCAAAAGCTCCAGTAAAGTTTTGCGAGCGTCACTGTTGTTGAATAGTTCAGGTAGATACAGGGCCTTGGCACGCTGCTGCCAGGATTGAGGCAGATTCTCATCGAGCAGTTGCGGTTTAGTGAACAGTTGCGCAAAAACATCACCGATGAAACGTGAGCCGAGTGGTATTTCACCGGAGAGTTGCGAGTAGGAGAAACTGGCGGAGATGGTTTCGACCCGTTGGTCTCGCAGGTATTTGAGCGTCTGATAGATCAGTGGGTAGACCTGGGATTTGATCTCTCCTTGATAGAGCGGTGCCAGATAGCTTAGGTCAAAGTGGAACACTGTCGGTCCGTTGATAGCGAATTTGGCCTTTGGATGCAGGGCGTGGAAAGGTACACCACGTACGGTGCCGGAAAAAACCCCGTCGTGCAGAGTCAACTGGCGGGCTTCATCATCGTCCATGGCGCCGAGTTGGATCATTTGTGTGCGAAAGACTTCGATGGAGAGCTCCGCCATCTCAACGGTTACTGGCATCACCCAGTAAATAGCCGAGAAGAAACCCGCCTGCAAGGCTGCCTCGAGTGTCATCTTTGGCAAGATCGCAATGTCAGGGCTGGTTAAATCCAGGGCTGAATCATTGCCCTTTGCAAGCTGTTCCATCAAATTATTCTGCATGGAAGGTGAGATCGTTTGCAGCAATGGGTCGTTTGCATATATGAGCAACGCGGGGCGCGCTTCGCGCAAAGCGTACCATGAAAGGAGAGCTTGAGAAGGCACTTCGTAACGTTTCAGGGCGGTTGCTTTCTGCAAAAGGAGTGTCGTTTCCTGGGGTGCAGAAATATCGGGCGCAGGTTCCGCAAGGTGAGGGGGCGGGGTGGGTGCTGTTGTTGCGCTAACTGTTGACGTTTGGCCGGAACCGGTTGGTAGTCTGTTGGCGGAAGCAGTCTCCTGTTCTTCGCAGCCGCACAACAGCAGCAGAGCTAGCGTAAGGCAGGCAAATGTCTTAATTCTAGTCATGGTAACTCCGATCAGCGGGGCACAATCCCTTGGCAATGATTACCAGGCAAACATGGTTGATAATTGTATCGAGGCCTAAAAAGGGAACAGGGACATCAGGAAGGCTATATTATCAGAGATGCTCTCACGACGGAAGTCGACAAAGATCGTTAGCAAACAGTAAAAGCCGAGGACGCGCACAGGCGCGAAAAAACGTGAGACTGGACCGGCCACTTGTTGACTCGTCTTTTCCAGGCGCGCTTGAGAGAGAAAGATGACATTGCCCAGCACAAAGCTGTAGATAAAATAGGTGTGGAAGGCTGCCACAGCTTCAAAAAAACCAAGTTCAACAACAAACCAGATGTCACGCATGAAGTGAAACAGGAAGTTTCCGAAAAAGGCTGCGGCCATGGTGGCTGCGTACATCCGAAGCTTGGGGTTCTTCTTGAAATAACGGAAGAACACAGGGTAGAAAAAAAATTCAACCAGCAGTTCTTTGAAATAATAGTAATAGCGGTTCCAGAATTCTGCGATGGATTTCGAGGCTAACGGGCGATAGGTATTACGCAGGGCATTGAAGCCGCACATACGAATGGTTGCGATAATAATGTGGGTGGTAAAAGCAACATAAAGCAGATCGTAGAGGAAATGGGCAATTGTGAGAAAACTGTTCAGGTACCAGGGTAGCGGGTTGCCAAGTGCTGCCTGGCGAAAGGCCACCTCATAGCGTGGCAAGGATGTTTCGAAGGGAAGGGTGAATAACGTTTTTAGATAATTACCGTCAAAAAACAATTGAATACTGCCGAGCTCGCTTTTGAACTGCAGTCGACCGAACAGGAATTCACCGTAACCGTAGAATATCACGTTGATAGCCAGTGCGAAAATGCTCAGCCACAGCGCCCAGATCAGCAGTTTAAGTCCTTTAAGTCGACAAATCGCGAACTGCTCGGTGGTTTTGGCTTCGATTTTTTTAAGATAGCTTGCCCCCTTGGGATAGGGGATCGACGCCGGCGACCAAAACGGCAGGTAGTGGCCGAATTGGAGGTAGAGTGGTTTGGGGGCCGGTGACCGAGTTTCTTTAAGGGAGTAGCAAAGATACCAGAAATAGGGGCTCAAGACTGTAATGAAGGCCCACATAAAAGCCAAAACAGATTGCGGGAGGGGTGCGTAGGAGGCGATCACCATCAAGCCAAGATAAAAGGTCGTTAAGGCTAGAACCGGTCGTTGGAGTTGCTTTGAGAACCTTCGTGCCAGCCAGATGCAGAAGGAAATAAACAGAATGGCGGCTCCTATAAAGGCACTCCCTTCAGGTGTATTAGTAATCTGCCAAGATATCCCGGCCTCGCTGAAAATATTCGTGATGCGATCCCAACGGATGTCGACAGGGCCGAACAGAAGAAAGCTCAATGTGGACAAGAGCAGAATCGGCCAGCGCTGCCCGGGCCACAGGCTGAAGGCGAGCAGGTACAAACTAATGAGCCACCACAACGAGACGCTGTGAAGGAAAAGTAAACAGGCGAAAAGGGCAACTATAACGAGTGTCCCGGGCAGGGTCTGGGCAAAGGAGACCCATCGCCGGGAGTGATCAAGCTGTGGAACAAGGGAAAAGCGTGGCGGCTTCATAATGACGACCCTTGGTACGCTGACAACTTGCGTTTTATGGCAACGCGGTCGATTTTACCATTCGCATTGCGTGGAAGCTCCTCCCATATAATGATCCTTTTCGGTACCATGTAGGCGGGTATGAGTTTTCCCAGCTGTGTCCGGATTTCTCGGCTATTAAGAGGGCTGCTGCTGATGACGCCGATTATCTCATGAGCCCAAAGTTCGAGTGGATCAAGAAAAATGACCACCGCATTGCTGCAACCACTGACAGTCCGCAGGTGGTATTCAACCGCATCCAGTTCCACGCGCTGGCCACGAAGCTGCACCTGGTTATCTATCCGCCCGAGAAAGTGGTAGGTCCCGTCATCATCCATGTAGGCCTGATCACCTGTAAGGTACCAACGGGAAGAACCGAGCTCGGGGTGTATGAGGTATGGGAAACGCTGTCGGGTTAACTCCTCGTTGTCGAGGTAACCTGTAGCGACCTGGGGCCCGCAAACGGCAAGTTCACCGTGATCTCCAGGAGGAAGAAAGTGCCCCTCCTGATCAACGATGCCTGTGGTCAGCCCATCAAATGGTCGCCCAATGGCAATAGTGCCGCGGTCGGGTGTGACTGCGTTCGGACAGCTACAATCCTGCTGCAGGCAGGCGACAGTGGCTTCGGTCGGGCCGTAGAGGTTTTCTACCCGGCTGTTAGGCGCGGCTTCCTGCCAGTCTCGTGCGCTCTCTTCCGGAAGCGCTTCGCCGCAGAAAAGCGAGAGCCGAAGAGACGGGAAGATGTTGCTGCGTAACAGCTTTACATGCTTGAGCATGCCGATCAACGAAGGGACCGAAAACCAGACGGTCAATTGGTGCTGCTGAATGAAATGTGCCGGTGTTGACATGTGTGTCTCAGGAATAACGTGCAGTGAGGCCCCGGCGCGCAGTGCCATGAAGATGTCGAATACTGACAGGTCGAAGGTCAACTCAAAGGCTTGGGAAAAACGGTCCTTCGGAATGAAGTGGTAGCGGCGTTGTAATGTGGTCAGTAAGTGCAGGATGTTCTCAATCGTGATGACAATCCCTTTCGGCTTGCCTGTGGTCCCCGAGGTGAACATCAGGTAGGCCTCGTCGTGAAGATTGCAGGCTGCTGGTTGGCTCAAAGGAGCCAGTGAATAAAGCACGTTTGGGCCGGAAATCTTGATATGTGAACTTACGGGTGGTAGATCACAGGGTGAGAGGACAAGGTCCGGCAGACCATCAGGGAGCAACCGCTCTAGGATTTCTGCCCCGGTCCGGTCCACGATCAAGATATCGAGTCGCGCTGATCGCAAGGTTTCGTTGAGATAGTTGAGCGGGGCCTTGATGTTGATTGGGACATAGGCGGCGCCGGCGTAGCTTGCTGCCAGAACGCCGGTGTAGGCTGTGATGCTGCGCGAAGAAAAAATGCCGACACGTGGGTTGCTTGACCCTGCATTTGCCTTTATCCAGCCTGCGATGCGACTGATCTTTTCAGATAGTTGTTGGTAAGATAGCTCCAGGCCAGAAACGGACAGGGCGAGGCTCTCTGGGGACGTGAGGGCGTGTTCGTGAAAGGGAGTGAGCAGGTTCACGCCGTTGCCCCCTTTTCTTTGAGCAACTGCAAGAGAGCCTTGCGGTCAATTTTATGATTCTGGTTGCGCGGTAATTGAGTGAGAACTTCGATCCTGTTGGGGACCATGACGGCAGGCAAAGTCTTTCTAAGCTGCCGTCGAATGTTGTCAAGATCCATTTTAGGTGTGCTGATGAAGGCTGTAAGGCCAGTGATCAAAAGATTCTCCGCCGGCCAGCCGATCACGGCAACTTCATCAGAGCCAGTAATTTTACGGAGATGGGACTCGATTTCTTCGGGTTCGATCCGCATGCCTTGCACCTGTAACTGATTGTCTCTACGACCCACGAAGTGAAATACACCCTGTGTGGTGCGGTACCCAAGATCACCGGTAAGATACCACTGATCTTTTGACCCCGGGAGCGAGACAAAACTGCCCGTCGTCAGCTCGGGCGCTTTCCAGTAGCCGGGAGTGACCATGGGACCACCAATGGCAATCTCCCCGATTTGCCCCTCGGCCAAAGTGCGTTGTTGCTCATCGAGGATTCTGATCTGAGCTCCTCGATACGGGGTTCCGATTGCGAGATAACCGCGCTCTGGGGTTATGCAGGCCGGGTCGTCACTGAACAATTGTCCAGTGCAGACCACAGTTGTTTCTGTGGGGCCGTAAACATTTTCGATCAGGCTGTTGCAGGCGGCCTTCTGCCAGCTTTCGGCGGCTTCTTTCAGGAGAGGCTCGCCGACAAAGAGTGATAGCCGCAGTGATGGGAAAACCCCTGTTTTTAACAGATGCATTTTATTTAAAAAATTAATCTGGACTGGTCCTGAATACCAAACAGTCAAGGCGTGCTCACGTATAAAGTGCAGAGGCGCAACAAGTTGTCTGTCTGGGACAACATAGGTTGCGGCACCGACTTTCCAGCTACTGAATAGGTCGAACACCGAAGGATCCCAGTACAAATCATTGGCCTGCGAAATGCGATCGTCCGGTTGGAGTTGATAACGCTCCTGGGTGGCCTCCAGAAACCAGGCGACATTAGCGACATTAGGAGCAATCCCTTTGGGAGCGCCTGTACTGCCAGAGGTGAAGATGATGTAGGCGGTCTGCTCTGCGGAGACGGCCACTGGCTCCGAAAGGGTGCGCACGGATTTAATTGTATCTGGGCTCACCAGGTTAAGTTCGACTGGTGCTTTGAGGAATTCTAATGGGGAGATCACCGTCAGCGCATGATTTTCTTTGAAGCATGGATCAGTGAGTGTGGGGAGCGTTTGTCTGTCCACAACCAGGTTCTCCACATCGGCTTGAAGCATCAGGCTTTTAAGGTAAGGTGCCGGTAATTTATTGTTGAGTGGCACGTAGGTGTTGCCGGACCACAGCACAGCAAGCAGGCCGATGTATGTTTCTGCGCTGCGGTTCGCCAGTATGCCGATGTTCTTGCCCCCACCAGGAAAGCGGGAGCGGAGCCATCCGGCGAGCCGAGAGACATGTACGGACAGCTCTTTGTAGCTCCAGAGTTGACCATTCACCCAGACCGCTGTGCGATCGGCAGAGCGGCACGCGTGACTGAAAAAGTCGTAGGCGAGATTATTCTTTTGGTCTGGTGCGGAGTTCTTCACTTCCATGCGTAAACGATTTTTTCAGTGTATTGCGAGCGACCTGCAACATAGTTTCCACAGTCCTGGATTTTACGAATGCTGTAACCGAAGTCGTCGAGGATTGATCCAAGCAGTTGCCCTGTGTTGATGAGTGTTCCACCCAGTTCTGCAGAGCCGACCATGTAGGCGACGCGAAAATTACGCTGCGCTAGCTTGTCGAGTTCAATGAGGTGGCGAGTGATCAGATTGAAATACTTAATAAGGTAATTGGCAGCTAGAGGATCTTCTTTCCGAAACTGGTCAGCGATAGGGCTGATATGTTTTGCAACGCTACTGTGCTCAACGGCGACCGGTTCGCGCATGAGTTTGTAGGTGGCATCGCCCCAGGTCCCTCCGAGAGCTTTTTCGTCAAGAGCCGAAGGCTCACGGGGGGAAGTGTGGTAACCGAAAAAATAGAGGTGTGGGAGCGTGTTCCAGACATAGCTAAAGCGTGCCGGATAAGGCGGGGCAGTGATAACGCAGTTGATTTCACTCTCAAGAGAGAGGTTGTCCAGGCAGGTTGCGTCCTGAAGGTAACTTTGAGTCGTTTTTTTGAAGGGAGTTTTTGCAAGCGCTGCAAGGTCGATGATCATCGTAGAAACTTTATTGGTAAAACTCTTCAGTACGTCCAGTGAATTATCCTGACGTTCGACTAAAAGAAGCAAATGCCCTTCAAGTCTGGTGTTGGAAAGTTCCGGAACCAGGATGCTTGCCAGGGCGAGCCGTAGAAAATGGCGAACGATTGGGTCTGTCGCTTGCTGATTGATGGCTTGGCTCAAAATCAGGAGATTGACAAGTATATCCTCTCGCCACCATGAAAAAGGCTTATGGATGGGTGGTATGGCAAGCCCAAGCTGCTCGAGTGTGGCAAGAGTGGCCCCCTTGGAGCGGCAGAGGAATTGGTTAATAACCAGGTCTTTTTGTCGATCCAGTTCGTCTAGATCAATATCCCAGGTGGTTATGGTTTTGCTGACAAAATGAAGAAAGGGATTGATTTCGAAGCCTACGGCATTCAAGCCGGCAATCTGGCTTTCGATGAGAGTGGATCCCTCGCCACAAAAAGGGTCGAGAACCGTGTCTCCGGGAGTGCACTCGAGTTCGTTCATCATCTCCCTGACGTGATGTGCTTTGCAGCCCTTTGGGATCAGTTGAAACCACTGATTGATGCGTTGACTGAGTTCAATGTCAAAAGAAATCTTTTGATTCATGGCTTTATGGTCTTCTGTTAATTTTCACGAAGTCTAAGATCTGATCGATCGTGTCGAAGCTGGCCTGGTCAAAGTAGACATCGGAAAAATCAATGCCGTATTGCTCTTCCAGAAAAACAACAATGTGGATCACGGCTAGTGAATCAAGCAGTCCGCTAAGAATAAGCGATGCTGACGTCGTCACTTCATCAACATAGTCGTGGTCTCTGAGAAGCTTGTGGATAAAATTACTGATAATTTCTTGGTCGCTCATATAAGGGTCCGTGGCAGGCGAAACGAATGTCCAATGTATATATCTGGAATTATATGGGTATATATGAAAACGTTCCAGAAAAAATAATCGAGTAAAGGCTTTTCAAAGTGAGTGATTTGGGTCTACAGATAAGGCGAATAAGCTGAGTTCTCTTCAAAGCGAGATGTTTTCTCTCGTCGCGTGTCACGTGCATGGCAAAGGTTTGGCAGGATTAGTCATTATACTGCATCACCCATTCGATATCGCAATATTCGATATACTCTTCACCAGGCCAGTTGATCGCATAGATTTTTATGTGCCTGCCAAAAACCTCTCCTGGATACTTTTCCTTGTTAGCCTTGTAGTTGTAAATAATGTCATCGGGGCCGGCGCTGGAATAACGTCGAATAAACTCTTTACATACCTCGATCTTTACGTCCTGTAAAAAAATAACATCGTCTGGTGCGCCGGTGCCATCCATATCGTCGTATCCGTTCGCGTAATTCAATTCAAGTTGGGTTGGGTCTGTAAATGCAAAAGGCGGAACCGTCGGCCACGACTTGAGATACCCCCCCTCCAGGAGCAGTTCCTTCACAGGTTTTTGAGGGGTGCTGATAGGTAGCGTGTCGTTGTTATCAAGTGCATATTTTTGGGCCGCTTCGCTGATGGTACGCATGCCTTCGTAAATCAGTAGGGCCGATTGAACGGATCTGTCTATAAACTCCTGTTTTGTGAGGAGATTGGGCTCAGATTCCTCATGGAGCAGTGTCGGTTTATTGCTGGGTGGCAGGCTGGCACAACCGTAAATAACCAGAGCGGTAAAGATAAGGAGCGGTTTTTTCAATTTTCTTGGTTCCCCTTGTGAGGGCCGAAGCTTTAGGTTTTAATGTCTTTCTTGCAGGTTTCAATTGTACAATAGCAAGGTCTTTGGGTCGTCTATTGCCTTCATTGTCCCTTATAAGTTTGCTTTATATTATCGCATCGAATTGCATATACTTCAATCTGAACAGCCAGCTAATAACCATTTTAATCGAAAGAGTGGGTCTAATTCCCCGCAGCTTGCTGCGCGCTTTTGCAAAGGTTGCAAGCTGTTGATACCTCGTAGCTTGCTGCGAGGTAGTTCATTTATCCTGATGCTCGTGGACACACAATTTGTGTGTTTGAATGTATAAGTAATTAAAAGCGGAAGCCTCCAAGTGGCGGACAGCTCATAATGAGCGGCAGGGTCGAATAAATCGCCCCAAGTCAGACCCACAAGGAGGCTCCCATGGAAAGTATTCACTACATCGGACTCGACGTCCACAAGAAAACCATTGCTTATTGCATCAAGACGGTGGCCGGGAAGACTGTTCAGCATGGAACCGTCCGCTCTGAACGCCAGACCCTACGGGAATGGCAAGCGGAGATCTCTGGCCCCTGGATCGGTGCAATGGAAGCGACCCTCTTCACCGGCTGGATCTACGACTTTCTCAAGCCGTATGCGGTTGAACTGAAGGTCGCCCATCCAGAGATGCTCAAAGCAATAACAGCGGCCAAGAAGAAGAATGATCGGAAATCGGTGACAGTATACTAATTAACCGAAGGAGAGCCTAAATAAGTATACTGTCACCGATTTCCTGTCACCGATTTCATGTTCAGGATTCTTTTCAAGATAGCTAGATCCCATCCAGGAACTCTGCATGGATACAGTGTAGATTTCTGATTTGGAAACCAGCTAGCAGCCTGCCGGACTGTCAGGGTTTCCAACCCTCTCAGGCCGACTTGATATTAGCCCCGGGGTGGTAACGAATTTATGGAGACGGATACCTTGGAATGCGTTTGTTTTGACTCAAGTTCTTCGGCTTTGAGCAAGAACTTTTCTGCTTCTGCGGTTCGGCCTACCTCGTAAAAATGCTCACTTAGCTCACGTAGCGAGTTGATGATGCTTGGCACATCCTGTCCAAGGTTGGTTATTGGCAGAACGGTCTGTTGATTCGATGCTGCCAGGGCCTTTACGTTTTCCATCTGCAGGTTTCCCAGTGTGATGTCACCGAGCAGGTCGCGAGCCGAATACTCGAGAATAGGCATGTCGTCGGTGTTGACCTGGGCGCCATGGGCAAAACTGCGCAAGCGCTGGTCACTATGCAGGTAATGCTTGGTAATCAGGCTGCCGGGAGAATCGACCCCTATGCGGGCCATGATCTCGCGGATACCAGGTGTGTTCATGCGTTTTCGCAGTCTCATGTAGTCAAATTGCAAGTCATGCTGGGCCCCGACGATAATCAGGTCGCTGCCATTTCTGAAAGCCAGGGCCTCGGGGAAGTTTTTCAGCAGTGTGTTGACGGCGATGCGTAGATTGTCGGGTGTGATGTCGTAGATGCCGATCCATTGAGTAAACAGGCCGCCGACTTTGAGACGGCTTGCGGCCAGCTGATAAAACTCATCTGTGAACAGGTTGGCGTTGCCGCTCTGCCAGGGATTGGATGGCTCTGATACGATGACGTCATAGAGCTTGTCCTCGGTCAGAAGCAGGTTGCGGCCGTCGTTGACCAGGAGGGTGGTTCTAGAGTCGTCTAAAGCATTGTCGTTGGCGTCATTAAAGTAACTCGAAGCTTCCACGACCTCGGAGGAAATCTCGACACAACTGATATTGTTGGTCGGATGGCAGCTCATGCCGTTGAGGGTGATGCCGGTCCCCAGCCCGACGACAAGGACGTCGCTGGGGGCTTCGTGGAGCAGCATTGGCAGGTGTCCGACCAGGACTTGGGTCGCCATGTCACGTCCGGTGCCGCCGTCTGTTTTACCGTTAACCGAAAAGAAGCGGACCTGACCATCGTTACTTTCGTGGATAGCAACAGTGGCCTCCATCCCTTCAATGACCTTAATGATCTTTTCCTCGGCCAGGACTTGTTTAATCCCCCCGGCTTCGATGTACTTCGATGCGTAGATGTAAACCCCACTGTTCATCAATCCCTGATCCCACTTCGGGTTGAGAAAAGCGAGGGTGACGGCGATAATGCAGACCGCACCGACCTGGGCGCTGCGCCGCGGGGCCGCCTCGATGAAGGTCATGCATAGTGTGGCACCAAGCAGGGCGTTAAGCGCGCCAAGGAGCAGGAAACTGTTCTGGGTGCCGATCAGGGTGACCAGGGCGAAACCGGCTGTCAGGCTGCCGAGGACCGCACCACAGGTGTTGTAGAGAACCACCAGCCCGACACCTTCACCGGTCCGCTGCCGGCCAGGGTCCAGGATGGCGATTGCCGCAGGAAGAAGGCAGCCTGAGATGATGACTGGGACAGAGATGACCGCGAAGACGATTGTGGCGGAAAGTAGTGAAAGCAACCACCATTGGCCATTGGTTATCTCGTGGGCCCACAGCATAACATGGGCCAGCTGGTCGTAGAAAGGGACGGTAACCATGATCGATAGCCCCATCATCACGGTCAGGCGAACGAACAGTTTCTTCTCGTTGGTCTCAGGAGTTATGATCCGTGAGTAGAGAGCTCCGCCCAGGGCAATGCATATCAGGAAGGAGCTCAGGATGAGTGCGAAGGCGTAGCTGGTGTTGCCGAGAAAAAGCATAAAGACTCGGGTCCAGAGAATTTCATAGGCCAGCGCGAGGAAACCAATCAGGGCACTGGCCAAGAGGACCGAACGCTGCCCTTTGGCCATTCTGATTGTGCTCTTGCGTACTGGCCTGACAGGTTCGACAGTCGTCAGTCTTCCGTGTGATCTGGACATGTGCCAGGCAATGGCAGCGATGACCAGGTTAATGGCGGCAGCGAGAGTATTGGTCTTGGATAGTCCGAGGCTTGGGATGAGGAGGTATCCACTCAGGAAGGCTCCCGAGGCTGCGCCAATGGTGTTAATAGCGTAGAGGCGCCCTATCTGCGCACCGGATTTGTTACGGGCGAAGTAGCGGCACATGAGTGGAAAGGTTCCGCCCATGAAGACTGCCGGTGGTATCAGTAGGACGCTAGACAACGACAGATGAAGAAAATGATCAAGAAGCGGCAGGTGACCGACGAGTCTCTCAAAGTAGATATGAAGGTGGTTGACAACCTTAAGGGCGGGCGGAAAACTCAGGGCAAAGAGCGCGATACCAATCTCCAGAAAGGCGTAAATACGTAACAGATTGGATTCCTGGTCGGCGTACTTGCCAAGGAGGTAGCTGCCGATGGCCAGGCCGGCCATAAAGGTTGCGGCGACAATGCTGACGGCAGCCATGGTCGTGCCAAAAGTAAGCGACAGGTACTTGGTCCACAGAACTTCGTAAACCAGGGCACTGAAGCCGGAAAAACAGAAAATCAGGAAGATGGTGAACCTGTGTCGCCCTTTGATCTTACTCATTTGCCCCCCTGTCGATAAGTGAAACCCGACAAATTATAAAAGTATTATTAGCCACTGCAAACCTTGTGCCGGTTGAGCTGTAGGGGCTTGAGGTTTTCTAGCCTTCTGTTATGAAAGAACCCTTCGCTATGGTGGCTTAAAAGCAAAGAGTTACGCGTTCATTCTTTAATGAGGGAATGGTCGTTAAAGTAGGTCAATAAAAAGGCGACACACAATTTGTGTGTCGCCTTTTTGTATGTCTATGACTCTCCTCCCTAAACAGTTGTTCTAACGTTTAACGCGTGATTTCAGTCTTTTTTTGGGGGCATATCAAGGGGAGTCGTTGGTCTTGGGATTTAATGAGCATTGTTCAATTAAAATAAATTGGTATTAAGGTTGCAATGAAATATGATTAATTAACATTTTAAAGTTAACGGATTTTATTAATGAGAAGATTAAGTTACTGTAATAATAGGCTTTATTTGAGCTGCTTCGTATGCTCAGGGGGTGCTGCATTGAAACAACTTTACGTTCTTTTCAGCCTTTTCACGGCGATGTTGCTGCCTCTCGGTGTGATATGGCTCAAGTCAGTTCTTGTGATCTGCTCACCAGTGCTTGAGTTCCTGGCCGCGAGTGGCTTGAGCGCTGTGCTGGTTGCCGGTTTGGCCTGGCTCGGTGGAGCGGATCATTGCGCTATCTTTGATTCTCGTAGCGGTTTGATGGACAAACTTATTCAATGTGAAAATAGTGTTCTAGGAGTAGCTCATGAAGGTTAAATTGATCGTAGCACTTGTGTTGGTGATAGTTGTGTCCATCCCGTCTTTGTCGATGGCTCACGAAAATGCACACTATTTTGATTGTTCTGAATGCCATCTGAGTGGCGGGACGCTCAATGAATTGGCGGGCCAGAACGTCTGCTTCAGGTGCCATGACGCTAATGCTCCAAAAGACTCACCCTTTAATGCAGGAAGTCGATACAATCCGACAGCTGCGGTTAATGTCCCTCCCACTACAACGTCACACTTTGATGCCGGTGACGCAAGTGATGTGTATAACAGTGGTGTTCTTCCTGGCGCTCAGACTTCCCATCACTGGGCGGTTGCGACTACGTACAATTCCTCTGCCGGGTCAAAGGAGCCAAATCGTACTCTCTACCCGAATATGTACAGCAAGTACAACGTCTCTACTGGCAAGGTGACCTGCACCCGTTGTCATGATCCTCATGGTGATTTTGAGACCAATCCCAAATTGCTGCGTTTGTCTTCTGACAACATAAACCCAATGGCTGAGGACGAATTGTGTGTGGCCTGCCATAGCACTTTTGTTTCTATAGGCGATCGGGATAATCATGGTTTGATGTCGCACCCGATAGTCAATTCTGCAGAAATTAGCACCTACGTCACAGGAAATCCCGCCTACAATATGGCGCAAGTTCAAAACTACAATTCGGCTGCTCCCTACACCAACAGTGCAATTTTGATCGAGGGCGGTGTCAGCTGTTCGAGCTGCCACGGTCCGCACTTTACCGATTCCAACTCATCGACATCTGATGGACCCGGGGCCTCAGGTGGTGATGGCATACTGCTGCGCAGTGATGGCCCAACCAGCCTAGGTGTAGACCGCAACGAGACTGCGCAACTGCGCTCCAACCTCTGTCAGTCTTGCCACACCTACAAGCTGCACGGCAAAACGGCCTCTACCAATAGAGTAGGCTGTCTCGATTGCCATGGCGGCCATTCTTATAATGATAACACGCCGAGCCTCTATGTCCTGAACGGTGGTTGGAGTCTCGATGCCGTGCCGACTCGTGCCAACCGGGTCTTCAACACGGTGAAGCTGGTCAATTTTCCTCCTTTTACAGTCACATATAACACCGGTATTACTTGGTCAGACAGGACTGACGGAGACGCTAACGGTTTCTGCGAAGCCTGCCACGGTGATGTTCAAGGTGGTAGCATAGTCGCTGTTTCAGCCCAACACCGTGATATCGCGACTTCTGAATGTACTGATTGTCATGACCATGCCGATGTCAACATGAGCTTTACGGCGCCAGAATCACAAACGGCCTGCGGCGAATGCCACGGTTTCCCGCCCTATAAAAATATCCGTGGTGATCGTGCCGCAGAATATGATGCCAGAGACGGTGGCTATGCCTACTACAATGCGCTCGGTTACGATTACCTCAACGACGGTGACTATAAGCCTGAAGCTTCGACTCCTCATAAGGCCCACGCCGGTCGCGATCTGAAATCCGATGCCGTGACACCGCTGCCTGGTTCAGACGGTTGGTATTTTTTCGACGGGGCTTTAGGCGGCGGTGATAGTCCCTGTGATCCCTGCCACGGCCCCAATTCCGGCGATGATATTTTAAGCAATCACAAGAAGAACAATGCCGGCACCTTTAATGATGTAATCTTCGATAAGATTGCCACCTACAATGGCGTCATCGCGACGAGTACATACAACCCAGGTGTTAATGGCAGCTGCACCGACATCTATTGTCACTCCGCCGGAGCCCCTCGTACCGGCGATTCAACGCGTAACACCGACGCCGGTCTGGTCACGACCCCGAACTGGAATGGTGGAAACAGCGCGATTCTTGGCAAGACTCCCACTGACCGTTGCCAGACTTGCCATGGTAATGATACCGCCTCCATGAACCCTGCAGGGACGATAAACGACAACACCTGGGAGGTCCATGACGCTCATTTTAATTCGGTTGTTATCGGTACCAACTGCAACATCTGTCACGCCAACACCGCCATCGACGCGACCACCTTGACTGCCAACGCCACCGACCATCGTGCAGGCGGTCAGCACGTCAACGGTGTGCAGGATGTCGTTTACAACGCGACAATTCTATATAATGCCCTTGCTGGTGAAACTTACGATTCCAACGGCGACGGCACCTGCTCGGTCTACTGCCACGATGCGACTTCTACGACCCTTCCCGCCGGTAATGGCCTGTCCGCCGACTGGGACGTGGCTGGCGCCATGGAATGTGACTCTTGCCACGGTGGCCGACCTCTCCTTGATGGCACTGTGATTTCTTCTGGTACGCATACCCGGCACGTTTCAGATCCTTTAGGCCCTCAGCTTGACTGCTCCGATTGTCATGATACGGGTGCCGATACCGGTACCAATGCCGGTCATATCGATGGCCTGCTTACTCTCAACTCGGCATTGCTCGGGGTTCATGGCGATGGCACCCTTGTCTCCGATACCGCGGACATCTGTTTGAATTGTCATGGTTATGATGGCGAAGCGGGTGAAGTCATGCCCAAGTGGAGCGATCCAAATACAACCGACTGTGCAACCTGCCATGCCGGCAGCGCCTGCGGTGGAACTTTTGACGGCCAATCTCCGCCCCTGATGCCATGGGCCCGAACTGGCGGTCACGACCGCAAGGATGCAGATAATGGAGCCTATCCGAGCGGCTACAGGGCAGCAGAAGCTGACTGCCTGACCTGTCACGTTGACGACAGCCCCAACCACTGGGATAGAACCTCTTATGCGTCCTCTGCCGATGAGCTCGATCTGCTGCTGCTCTATAACACCGCCGGATTTGCCCCTGCACCTTACGTTGGCCAGGAAGACCAGTACTGTGCCAACTGCCACGGTGACGCACCCAGCCGAAACCATCCGACCCATGTTGCACAGAATGCAGATAATCAGAACATGGCGACCCACAAAGGCAAAAAATGCGTGGCCTGTCACAATGTTCACGGCGAAGAGTTTAATCTCACCATGATCTGGAGTTCCCCGAGCGACCAGATTCCTCACGACCAAACATCTACCGGTAAATACGCCGCCGGGAACGTTGTTTTCACCAACAGAACCGACTTTACGGGCGGTAACCAGAATTCCTACGATGAGGATGATAATTGGCCCGACGGCGTTGATAATGTCGCGATTCTGGAAAGCAACGCTGACGATATCTGTGCTGTCTGTCATAGCGTGGCCGCAGGTATAGACCATAACAACATAGATAATATAAGTAGTAATTCGAGTCATGCTAGCCTCCCTGATCAACTTGGGACAGACTGCTTTGAGTGCCATCTTGCTCATAATTCTGCAGATCCGACGGATGTTTTCAAGCCCGGAGCGGGAACGTCATGTACCGGCTGTCATGGATACCCGCCGCCAATAGGCGCCCATCTGCTGCATAGCGCTACGACCAACGATGATGGCACTGATGATCGTTCAGACTGTGCTTATTGCCATGGTGCAGACGTTCTTAGTTACACCTACGCGGTCGGCGAGTTTAATCACAACGTCAGCAGGGCTTATCGTCAGGATGTGCTCAACACCACGATCGGTTTCAACAATGCTGCAACACTTACGGACAATACGGACGATACCTGTACCAATGCCTGTCACAATACGGACCTGTCCGACGGTACCTGGGCCGGCGATGCAAACGGCCTGGATTGTGACAAGTGCCACTATTATTCCAACAGTCCGTCCGGCCCTGCCAACGACAATCATGGCAGCGTTGGTGACGGTCGCGCCGAATCGATCAGTCTCAGCCATAGCGAGCACTTTGAAGCGGGTAAAGTCTGTGGTGATTGCCACGACATGACCAGCTCAGAATACAACAGCGGCATCCTTGGTAATTCCATTCCAGGTCCGCTGGCCCATATCAATTTTAACAGTGGTGTTATCGATTCGATTGCATACTATAACGGCGCAGCACTGGCAGAACCCAACGAAGCCGGTTTTGATGAAGGCGGTGGTGTGCGCGACGTCCTCCCCGCTCTTGGTTATGATGATCTCAACACCTGTTCAAGCGCCACCACCGGCTGCCATGCTACGGGCGCAGCGGAGTGGTATACCCCCATTGATGACGGCAATGCAGGTTGCCTGCAGTGTCACACTGATACCCTCGACACCAACTTCAACCCGACCTCTGGCCTGCACAACAATACCGCGCCCCTGACGGTAACCGGTAACGCCCATGATGGCAGCTTCTACAACGGCTCCACCTTGGCCGTCCCTGCTGATTGTGTCACTTGCCACACCACGGACCCCTCCAGCGGTCACATGGATGGCAACCTGCTTGGTACGCAGGCGGTCATCGACCTGGCCATTGGCTATAACGCAACCAACCTGACCTGTAACACCAGCTGTCACCTGGCCGACAAGAACGGTACTTCATGGGCCTACAAGTGGAGCCTCACCGCCTACAGCAACGCTGGCGATGGTGCCGAGTGTCAGAATTGTCATGGCGTATGGGACGATTTCCGGGCCGGCGTCAATCACCGAGGCCAGGTTCTGGCTACTGATCCCCAACCGAAAAATACTCACGGTAACGGGACCTTGGGGTGTAAAGACTGCCATGCCCTGCAGGCTGCAACCGGTTACACCTATACTCCCCTTACGGCAGACTGGAACGACAATGATCCGGGCCAAACCGGTTTGACTGCAGAGACCAGCAACCATGGTGACGGCCTGATCACGCTCAACTATAACGGCTTTACTTTCGGTCGTGACGGAGGCACCCTCTCCGGTTGTCTCCCTTGTCACAGCCCCCAATATGACGGGATCAACCCAGGCCAGTTCTCTTTTACCACAACCAGTTGGCCATTAGACCAGGTGCTCGGTGATACCCTCGCATCGACCTGCTATCAGTGCCACGGTGGTCAGCATACCGGCCCGGCTCAAAACAGTTTCTGGCCGTATGGTGATGGCAATGAACAGAACAACGCTGAAGACAATAACTCCGGCGCGCACAACACTCATATTCTGGAACTCGCCAGGGTGGTTTACCCGTCAGATGTTGGCGCGAACGATACAGAGATGATCACTAACCTGCTTACGGACAACACTCTCCACCCAGGGACCTCCGAAGAGAAGCAGAAGGAGCTGTGTTCCTACTGTCACGTCACCCCGAACCTGGTGGGCGACTCTGGTCATAACGATGGCCTGCCGGCCGATGTTAACAACAACAACTTCTACTTTATGGTGGGTAAGACGCTTGACGGTGACGGCGTCTATTACAACAGCAGCGCCATTGTTAGCCTGCAGGACACCTGTGCCTCGATCGACTGCCATTTCAATAAGGATACAATAAACGACGTCTACGGTTGGTACGACGGCAACGACGGCGACTGCATCATGTGCCACGTCGATGTCACCGACGGTTCAGTAGTGGACTCCAACGGCGGCACCCACGTCGCCCACATGAACTCGGCGGTTCTCGGAACCACCGCAAACTTCGGCATGACGATCGCCTGTAGTGATTGCCACGGTCCCGGTACGGTTTCCTGGGATAGCAATGCACCCACAACCTCGGACGGCGTTGCACCGACCAGCAACCATATCGATGGCACCTTTGCCGTCGAAGGTGGCGACAAGATTGACGGCAGCACCTATGTCTACACCACCGATGTGGGCTGCGGCACCAACTATTGCCATAACGATGGTAACGGCGGAGCACCTGCTTATGATACCAGCCCCGACTACAGATGGGGTGTGGGCCTGACCGACTGTGATATCTGCCACGCTGATCCGCCGGCGGCAACGGCTGCGCACACGGACCACATGACCAGCACCACCTACGTGCCGGGCGGTTGTGGTGAGTGTCACACGGCTGCGGATGACATCAAACACATCGATACCAAGGTCGATTTTGGCGGCGCGATCACGGACCCGCTCAACAACAGCGGTTGGGACAACACCTGTACCAACAACTGTCATGCATCAGCACTGGGGGGCACTCTCTGGTCCAGCACGACGGTGGTGAACTGCGTCGACTGTCACGCAGGCACTTTTGTCGGCGGAAACAACTGGCGCGGCATAACAGGCAAGAACTACAATTCTGTGTCCGGTCTGCATGCCACCACGGCAAGTAATGTCACCTCACATGGAGAGAACCCGCCCGACATCTACTGTGTCGACTGCCACCTCGATTATGATGCGGCACCACCCAGCCATGTTGACACTGTCTGGGAAGATGATTTGACCAGCAACGGAGAAACCCGCTTCCTGAATTCTGCCACCATGACCTATGGCGAGCAGGCTCCCAACAGCTCGACCTGTTCCGGAACCGGAACGGCTCTCGGCAGCTGCCACAGTGATGGCGGCAACTGGTTCCGACTCTGGTCAACAGACGCCGATGTCGACTACGTCGCCAGTCCGGATCCAAGCCAGGCGGTTTGTAATGTCTGTCACGGAACCTATTCGAGCATCGCCAATTCAACAGGTTGGCGTGAGGGCACGGTCCACTTCCGATCCGGCTCCGGTGCGAACGAACTGAAGGGCGATGGCTCCCACACGCCTGATGACCCGAACCAGTGCGAAGCCTGCCATGGTTATGATTCGGCGATTTCTCACGAAGTGGCGAATACGATCACATTCTCCGGAAGTGGGACCACATTTACCCTCGCATCGGGCGCAACGGGTTGGTATTGTACCAACTGCCACGATGATCGCAGTGCCGAGGTTGCATATAATACTGGCACCCACACTTTCCTCGATTCGCTGGCGTTCCCGGCATCTATCAATTATGTGGCTGGTACAGAAACTCCCGAAGGGGGCTGCACCAGCTGCCACGGCCAAGATGAGTCCTGGCCGCTCCTGGCTTCTCGCGACGAAGCGGATTGGCCAAACCGTGACGGTAAGCACACTGAGCATGTCCACGCCATTGCTGCGCACATGGGCGCCGACAACGCCACCAACCGTGACAACACCTGTAATTACTGTCATGAGAACCATGGCGGGAGCGGCCCGACCCATGATGATTCAGCGCTTGGATATCCGGACTACATGCCTTCGGCCGACTGGGCCTTTACCGACATGTTCGGGGTTGATGATACTGATGTTATCGTCAACTACGCAAACCGTGGCTCGACAGCGGTCGCTCCTTATGAGGAAGTCACCTGTACAAACGTCAACTGTCACTTCAGTAACAGCTACACGCCGCAATGGTATGACGATGTCTATGGCCCTGAGCAGATTACAGATCTGACTTCGCACCTAGGCGATATTCCCGGCCGGATCAAGCTGACCTGGACCTCTCCGGGCGGCGACACGAACTATCCGAACACAACAGCGTACAAGTACGACGTCCGCTACAGTGATGACGGCGGTTCTGTCGACTGGAGCGCTGATTATAACTCGGCGACCAACTTTGTTGGCGGCTTGCCGATCACGTATCTGCGCGGAGAGGCAACTGAGTTGATGGTCGATAACCTGGACCCTGCCAAGAGCTACCGGTTTGAGATTAAAGCCCAGGATACTGCAGGCAACTGGTCACCGGTGTCCAATACGGCGACAGACGTACTCTCACCTGCAGCTGACCAAGTCGCTCCAGACTTCTATGGCATTGACAGTGTGAAGCGTGGTGACGAGGGCGGTGCCCTTAACCTCTGGTGGACCAACGCCGAAGACCACTCGATGTACAACATGGCGACTCTGGCTATGAAGCCGATCACCTACGACATCTGGTGGAGAGATGAAAATGTTGACGGTGACCTTGATATGGATAATCCTACTCACGGACCCCAGGTGACCGGCTTTACCGGAACCGCCTACGAGATTGAGGGCCTGGTAAATCAGGATACCTACCAGGTGGGTGTCCGTGCCTGTGACGCGGAAACACCCAAGAACTGTGATGACAATACCATCATCGTGAAAGGGACACCGACCAAGGTTCCCGACACCCCGCTCTCCATAGATATTTATACTAGCGAAGGCAGTTTGGTCATGCCGATAGATGGCATACCGGCTGGCTCGCCAACAGGGCCAACGGCATTCGGCGAAGGTGCAGCCGGGATTACCTTCTACGCTCCGGCTGCCGGCGCGGAGACCAGGTATTATGTCGACAGCTTCTCGGCTTATATTGATCCGGGGAACACCAGTCAGACCATTTACGCGCAAGCCGGGGTCTGGACTGGCAGTAGCTTTGTCAGCGGCGGGGCCATGGGTCAATCAGCCTTTTCAAAGCGTTCGCCAAAACTGGCGACATTCAAGATTGCTGATACCGGTGGCGTTATTGTGCCTAATGGCCAGTCTATTGCAGTTCGGCTAACGACAGAAACGTCGAGCGGCAATACCGCTAACGTCGAATATGGCTCGGGGACAACCGGCGGCTCAGCAACGATTGGCTCACGGTTTATCAACACCGTCCCAGCCGCCGTTACGGGGGCTGCGCAACTCAACCCGGGTGAGGCGATTGTTCAGATTTCATGGACGCCGGGTCTCCTTGATAGTGACGGATTGGACAACGCGACAGAAGACCCGATTCACTTCGATGTCTATGGGACAGACACGGGTGGCGCTCCTTACGAATACGTCATTGCCGAAGAACTCGATTTTGCCACCAACAACATTGAATGGAACACCCAGGCCGATGGCATCACCGGCGGTACCCTGGGGGTTCTGATCAGGGCCGGTGACGGCTATGAACACACGCCTGTAGAAATTCCTGTCTTGCCTCAGACAACCGCTGACCCTTGGGATTATGTCGCTCCCGATAAGATTACCGATCTGAGTGTCAGGTCGCGGCCCAAGTCGGGTACGGTCACGCTAAGGTGGACGACTCCAGGCGATGATACTTACAACAACGGTCGCGCCAGTGCCTTTGATATCCGTTATCTGGATTCCGATATTGCCCTCACTGATTACAATAGCGCAACTGTGTTTAAACGTTCGCCTGCCCCCGATTTCGGTGGCCATATCAACGAGCTCGAGGTCACCGGTTTACTCCCCGATACACCTTACTGGTTCGCGATGAAGACGATGGACGAGGCGGGTAACCTCTCTGAGAAGTCTAACATTGTCGGCCCGGTCAACGGCGGCCCTCGCTGCGGCATGTGTCATACCACCGGCCCGAGTGTTGTCGAGTCGGAAGGTAACCACAAGCTGCACGGCTACACCCTGAACGATTGCACAAAGTGTCATGGCGCGGTTTCTGCTAACTACGGCCTCGACCACCAGGATGGCCAGCTGACCATGGGTTATCTGCAGGACGGGCCTGTGACCCCAACGATCAATGGCGCCATCATCACCTACTATAATGCGAGTGGTGTCATCATGTATCAGGACACTGATGGTTTTGGCGGCTTCGGCGATGGCAGTTACAACTCGGTAGGTGTCGGAATCGACGACGGCGGTTGCTTCAACTTCGGCTCACAGGGCTTGTTCGGTTGCCACGGCCTGGCCGGCGAAGATCCCGATGGTGCTGGTAGTCAGTACCCGCTCTATAACACGCCGATCTGGCTTAAGTCTGCCAACCTGGACTGCGGTCGCTGTCACGGTAATCCGAACCGGACTACCGATCTCTACGGTCGTGATTATGACAGCACCGTGCTCTATAATGCCGTTCAGGATCAGATTATCGGTTCACCGGGCGCCGACAACCGCGGTGGCTGGGATTACAACTCCGCGAACGTAGATGAACGTAAGCATATCGGCCAGCATGAGAAGCACCTCAACTACAGCTTCCGCTTCAGCAAGGGCGACAGCTGTAACCTCTGCCATCCAGGCCATTACGATCTGAGTCAGGTGGAAGAGCTCGACGGCAAGCACGGCGACATGATCGTCGATGTGGAGCTCGATACCATCGCAGCAGGTCCCGATGCCTACTACGCTGAAGGCACTACTGGTGTAGCGGGATCTTGCGGTAATATGGACGCCTACAGGTGTCATCCTTACGATGAAACCCCTCTGTGGGATAACCAGGACAACTTCCCCTGTATCGGCTGCCACACCATGGGTGGCGTTGACAATATTTACAATATCGGTCACCTCTCGGATGAAGTCGGAAGCCTTGTAGTTGATCCTCTAGAGCAGAATAGCTACGAGGGCAACCCGGGCAACTGTACCTGGTGCCACTTTGCCGGTCATCCGCGCGATGATGTTAATGGCACTGCCCTGATCCTGCCCAACAACGCGCTGGTCGGTGTCAACTACGCGTCGGAGGGCATCCACCTGCGCAAGCAACCAGGAGGCACAGGCGGCGGGCACTCGGTTTACCAGACACAGGCTGAGCTCTGCTGGGGCTGTCACGATGCACAAACAGACCAGGTCAGTGAGTGGTATGCCGATGATGGCCCGGGCGGTACGCCGAACAATAACCTGAACACTGTTTCATTGACGGCCGGCGATTCCAACTATAACTACGGCTACCTGAACCAACTCAACTGGATTGGTGCTACCTGGACCAGTGACAAGTTCGCCTACAAGACCGGCCTCATCATGTCCACGCATTCGACCAATACGGGTGGAACCAGCTTGGTCTATAACTCAATCATTAACGATACCAATAACGGCAACACGAGTATTGATGTCTGGTCGGAAGACCTGGATACGGTTGGCAACCTGCAGTGTCACAACTGTCACGATGTCCACGACATGAACTTTGCTGAGAACGATAAGATGAACGGCCCTCCCTACCTGCGTGGCAGCTGGGTCCGTAACCCTTATCCCGAAGACGGTGCGCCGCAGTCCGGCACCGATTTTAGCGCCGGGCAGACGAACAATAATTACGGCGCCGTGCCACGCGCTGGTTCTGGCTACAATCAGTCGGGCGGCTTCCAGATCGACCAGAATAACCCGGACGCCACCAAGGGCCTGTCACTCTCTAACTCGGCCGGTATCTGTACATTGTGTCATGGCACAGTTGTCAACACCATGGACTACACCTCGGATAATGGTGGCGATGGTCTGTGGATGACTGCCGGTAAAAACGGCCACTCCAACTCGGCCCTTGGCGGTACTCCTGCTACCTCGGGGGAGGCGTCCGATATCCTTAACTTCACCAACGCCGGAGGACGGCACACGATCAGCGGTACGCCTCCGCCTGAACTGACCGCCAACTATGCCGACCCGCAGAACCCTTCGATGGGTTATCAAAGCGTGAACATCGCAGATGGCGCAACAAATCGCCAGGTGGACGGCTTCCGTTCGGTCTACAAAGGTACCTACGGCTGGTTAATTGAACCGAAGATTGATGCCAATTACGCCTACGCTTCGTATAGCTGGGGAGCAACTCAAGATAACGGGACCATCAATCAGGGGTATCATTCCTTTACCTGTTCCAAGTGCCATAACCCTCATGCTTCGCGTCTGCCGAAGTTGCTGATTACCAATTGTCTCGACACCAAGCAGAACAGTTGGGACGATGGCAAAGTTATTTCCGGCACCAGTGGCGGAGAAACTCTCTCTCCGAATGCCGACAACAATAACAAGTCGTTCTCTAACCTGACTTCGGCACAGAACTGTCACCGCCTCGGTGATCCCGCCCAGAATGGCGGTCAGGGTGGCACGGGCGGCGGCTGGAACCTGGTCACCCCGAGGCCCAAGATGCTGTAATGGCAGACCATGAAATGATGTTGAAGATTGAAGGCCGGGCTTGTCCCGGCCTTCTTTTATTGTTTTTCGTAGTTATTAAGGTGTCTATGGTTTGTATCCTTGCACGGAGAAGGGGCTTTTTTGAGTCCTTTGCTCAAGAGACCTGTTTTTGATTGTGGTTTGGAAATAAGGAGTGCCTTTAGTTTTTAGGCAAAGAAACGGCTGACCCGAGCCACTGGTGTCACGTTAACTGTTTGTCTCTACAGAGCCCTGGCTGCGGGCTTCGTCAAGCAGCCCTTGCAGGTGTTCACGGATGTTGGGGTAAAAAAGGGCCGCCCACTTTAGCTCTAAAAGCTGTTCAAGGAGTGGTATGGCACTCTCACCATGCTTGGCATCGATAAGACCTTGAGCAAGTTTAAGGGCGATAAAGGGATTGTTCGGGTGGCTTTCAAGCGCCAGACGAAGCATTCTCTGGGCTTCGTAAGGCAACCCCTTCTCGCCGGCCTCAGACGCTAAAGCCAGGTACTCGAGGCTGTATACCGGGTCGTGCTGTACGGCTTCGGCAAGGTGGCCGAGTGCGGCGCCGGCGGTTGCTTTGAGTTCCCGGCTGACCTGGTACAGAGCGAATTGCAGCGAAGCGTCTTCCGGGTTGTTCTGGGCCAACTGCAACAAGAGCTTGCGGGTCTCTCCGGAGAGGAACATTTCCGGCAGGTAAAGCGCGTTGGCACGCTGTTGCCATGCCTGGGGCAACTTCTCGTCCAGCATGTCAGGTTGTTTAAATAGCTGGGCGAGGACATCGCCAACAAATCGCGAACTCAGCGGGATTTCGCCAGAGACCTGTGAATAGGAGACGCTGGCGAAGATGGCTTTAACCTGTTGGTCGCGCAGCTGCTTCAGCGTCTGGTAAACAAGCGAATAGATGCCGGTTTTGATCTCTCCCTGGTAAAGTGGCGCCAGAAAACTGAGGTCGAAGTGGAGAACTGCCGGTCCGGAAATCTTGACCTCTGCCTGAGGGTGCAGGGCATGGAACGGCAGCCCCCGCACTGTTCCGGAGAAGACTCCGTCATGCAGAGTCAAGCTTTTCGCTTCTTCGTCAGACATTGCGCCAAATTCGACCATCTGAGTACGGAAGGTTTCGACCGAGAGAGTTTCTTTGTTCACACCTGTCGGCATCATCCAGTAAACTGCTGAAAACAGGCCGGCTTCGAGCGCTGAGTGGAGAGCCATCTTCGGCATAATGGCAGGATCTGGGCTATCGTAGCGTAAAGCTTCCCGGTCTTGCGCGGCGAGCCGCTCCAAAAGCCTTTTTTGAATGGCAGCGGGGGCCGGTTGCATCAGGGGGTCGTTCGAGTAGAGCAGTAACGCGGGGCGCAGATCCCGAAAGGTGTACCACTTCTGCAATGCCTGGAAGGGCAACTCGTAATGCTTCAGTTCGATCGAATCATGCAACAGGATCTTTCCCTGCGGTGTTTCGTTCGCAGACTCTGCTGCCTTGTGTGGCAAACTGGCAGCCAGGGCGTCTTGGCAAAGATGGACACCGGAGAAGAGCAACAGCGTGGCACAAATCAGTGTGATGTGACGGAACATGGAAACTCCAGGCCGAGGATCATAACAACTCAAGGCGATTTTTAGAATTATTGAGGTGGAGGTAAAGGCTCATCTATCAACAGGTTGTGATCGTCTAAACGAGCGGAGCATGTTATATTATCAAAAACTCATACATGGTGGAAGTGTGCATGAAAAGTTTGCCGTTATTTCTCAAGAATTCGGAGTCAGGATGCGTAAGCTATTAATTCTGTTTGTTATCCTAATGGTTTATGGTTGCACAAGCATGACATCTCAGAACTCGGTGCTACGCCACGAGCAGGATGAAAGCAGGGTGCTCACCGAGAAGGAATTTATGGCGCGTGTCTCTCAGTCGGCGGACATTATTTACGATGGCATGAACGCCATCAGTGAGGCCGCTGAGCGGTATGCGCTTGATCATGATGGTCGCCTGCCGCCTGGGAATCTGAAGACAATAAAATCCCAGTTTCTGGATTCTGGCTATCTCAAGGCATGGCCGGAGGTTCCCCCTTTCGCGTTTGCTGATCCTGTTCAGTACGAATTTAATTATGTAAACGGATATGACAACCTGGATAACATCGGGGCTCATGATGATGTTATTTTTGTGCCGGATCTAAAAATTGAGGTTTGCGAGGAATTTGTCCGACGTTATTCAAACTCCGCTACGGAAGACCTTATCTACGACCATGAAGCGAATAATGATAGGTATCCCGGAGAGACGATCGGCAGGCATGTGAAAATTTATGCCATTACTTGGGACAGGAGTGAGAAACCTGATTATTGTGATATCGAGTGGGTGATGCAATATAACGATTGATCTCTGTTAAATCGGTGACAGTATACTTATCTCAAAGTATGCGAAGCTAGTAGGTCTCCTGTCGCCGAGAACCTGGATGCACTCAAACGGGGAGACTCGAATTGTCTGACCCCGTCGAATTAATAGGTCCAATGACATTTCTCAATCGATTGTGTTGTATGTAAGAACGGGTGGGAAAAACACTGGGCTTAAAATGTATTGAAATCTACCTCTGTTGATCACTTGAATGCAGTCTTCTATGAAACCGAAAAAACCCCTGGGATTTTCATCCCCTATACTCCATTGTTTTTTTCTGCTGATTCTGACCTATGGTCTTTACTATCAGACTTTTTATAACGAATGGACTCTCGATGACCTGAAGGTTTTAGTCAACAATCCAGACATAAAGTCGTTGTCAGGCTTTTTTGAAAATACCAAACCGGGCAGGCCTTTAAGAGAATTTACTTTTTTAGCTGATTACGCCTTCTTCGGGCAAAGCCCGTTCGGCTACCATTTCCAGCATCTCTTTTGGCATGGGCTTAATGGCATTCTCATCTATCTTCTGGGGCGAAAGCTCTTTTCCCGGGCGCTCCCCGCACTTTTGGGTGCGGCCCTTTTCCTGGTCCATCCACTCACGGTTGAAGTCGTAGCCAACATTTCCCATCGCAAAGAAAGCTTGTCGCTGGCCTTTTCTCTCCTTTCTTTATTCGTGTTTGGGTGGGCTCATCGCAGCGAAAAAAGCAAACGGTTGATTCTCTTTCTCGGGTGCTTTTTGCTCTACCTGGTTGCCTGTACGGCAAAACAAAATGCGTTTCTGGTCCCCTTGCTCTGGCTCGCTTATGAATACCGTTTTGTCGCTTCGGGAAAACGTGTCCTGGCAATAACCTCGCCAGGGAATTCATTGATCATTCTTTTCTGCGCTGGTTGCAGCGCATATCTCTGGAAATTGATCTCTATGGGCGGGGTGGGGGCGCTGCAGCTGCATGCGTGGAAGGCCATAAGCCGCATGGATTTATACCCGAAACCTGATTTTATCGATTATGTTCACCTGCTGCTGAAATCTTGGGGAACCATGCTGGCAAAGATTGTGTGGCCTGTTAACCTGGCTCCTGAGTACTCTATTCAGGCCCCGGCGACATGGCACGAATTCCCAGTCATCCTGGCTGTTCTTACGAGTGCCTCGGTGTTGATAGCCCTTTATCGATCCAGCGGGCAGCATGAATCTAATGTCTTCTTTGCGCTTCTCTGGTGCCTGACCTTCTGGTTGCCAGTCTCCAACCTTTGGCCTGCGGCAGCGCTGGCTGCGGATCGGTATTGGTATGCGATTCTTCCCGGACTGATTTATTTGTTTTTGCAGGCAATAAGACCGCTTTTTGAAAGCCATCACAAAATAACAGCGGCAGTGATTGTATTTCTGTGCCTGGCTTTTGCGGCTATTAGTTTTCAACAATCACAGTACTGGCGCACCAATGCTCTACTCTGGCAACGTGCCGTGACTGTCAGCCCGCAATCCTCGGTTGCCAATCACAATATGGGGGTCACTTTGTATTTGAACGGTGAGGTGGAGCCGGCGCTTGAGTATCTTCACAAATCGGTGTCATTATATCCTTACAAAAAAATTGGTTACTATAACCTTTCTCAGATCTACACCAGGCTTGGCCGACATTCTGAGGCCCTGGATGCCAAGCATAAAATGCGTCTTCAACCACCTTGGGAGCGCCACTAGCAGCCTGAATTCGGTGACAAGCCTGAATTCGGTGACAGTATACTTAATTCAAGGCATGCGAAGCTAATAAGTATACTGTCACCGAATTGATTTGGTTGTATTGACAGGTCGCTCGCTTTGGTTAGACTGGGTGGCATTGTATTGTTATGAAATTTTTGAATGGAGGGAGTCATGGCACGTATTGCTCGGGTTGTTGTCCCCGGCTATCCACACCATGTCACGCAACGTGGCAGTCGTCGTCAAGCAACATTTTTCCGCGAAGAAGATTATCAGAACTACCTGGCCCTGATGGCACAATGGTGTCGCCGTCAGAGAGTCTCGATCTGGGCCTATTGCCTGATGCCAAACCATGTACACCTGGTTGCCGTGCCCGAGACTGCCGAAGGACTGGCGCGCGCCATCGGTCAGGCACATCGACATCACGCCCTGATAGTCAACGCAAGGGAAGGCTGGAGTGGCCATCTCTGGCAGGAGCGTTTTGCCTCATTTGTCATGGATGAGTCATACCTAATGGCGGCCGTGCGCTATGTCGAGTTGAATCCGGTGCGGGCTGGATTAACCACCTTTGCGGAAGATTATCCCTGGAGCAGCGCCCGAGCACATTTGCATCAGGCGGATGATATCCTTGTGAATACAGCTCCCATGCTCGAGCGGGTTGACGATTGGAAGGGCTTCCTTGCCTCGGGTGATTCTCAACATGATAGCCGGTTTATCCACCATGCAAATACAGGCCGACCGCTTGGGCGAAAGGAATTTATCCTGGGACTGGAGCGTATCTTTAACCGGCCGATGCGTCCTCAAAAACCCGGCCCGAAAAGGTAAATGATTACAATTTGGTGACAGTATACTTATTTCCCGGCATATGGTTGGGTTAAGTATACTGTCACCGAATTAATCGATGGTTGGGATGTTGAGTTCTGCGAGTTTTCTGTGTAGGGCTTGTTGTGCGTGGGGTTCGCCGTGGACGAGGCGAACGTGTTTGGGCTTTTTGCGCATGCGTTTGATGAAGTTGACCAGGTTCTGCTGGTCGGCATGGGCTGAATAACCGGAGATGCTGTGGATGCGGGCGCGGATGTCGTAACGTTTGCCGTCAAGAACGACATAGCCTCCCTGTGGACCATATTGCTGGATGGCGCGTCCCGGGGTGCCAGCGGCCTGGTAACCGCTGAAGAGGATGTCGGTGCGTGGGTCGCTGATTGTGGCTTTCAGGTAGTTGACGATGCGGCCGCCACTACACATGCCAGAGGCGGCGATGACGATACAGGGTCGCGCTTTGCGTTGCAGATAGTCGACGGTGTAGAGATGATCCTGATGACTGTCGATCGTGGTCATCTGTTCGAAAGCGAGAGGCCTGCGGCCGCGTTTGAGCTTGCCGCGTGCTTCCGCATCCCAGTAGGGCTGCAGTTGCCGATAGAGAGTTGTGAAGCGGCTGGCGAGGGGTGAGTCGAGAATGATTTCCAGCTCTTGCCAGGGCAGGTCGCATGCAGCAAAGCTTCGCTGATTGCGGTGAATTAAATCTTCTATTTCGTAGAGAAGTTCCTGGGTTCGACCAATGCTGAAGGCTGGAATCAGGATGACGCCGCGATCCTGGAGTGCGAGTTCTATCATTCTCTTTAGCTTTTTCTTGCGGTGTTTGCGGTCTTCGTGAAGACGGTCACCGTAGGTGCTTTCAAGGACCACCAGGTCGGCTCCATAGGGAGGCTTCGGCGCTGGAAGGAGAGGGGCATAAGGGGCACCGAGGTCGCCGGAGAAGATGATGCTCTCTTGTTGGCCGTGATGCTTTTTGAAACGGCATTCCAGATAGGCGGAGCCGATGATGTGACCCGCAGGTTGCAGGCGAATGCTCAGGCTGTCCCTAGTTGACGTTTCAACCTGTTGCCAGCTGTTGTACTCGATGGGGTGCAGTTGCTTCTTGATGATTTTTAAAAAATACTCGATTTGCCGTTTGTCACGGGTGAAGCTGATTTTCAGGGCATCCTCGAGAACGGTTGGCAGGAGGTGTGCGGAGGCCAGGCTGCAGAAAATCGGCCCTTTGAAGCCTGCGGCAATCAGGTAGGGCAGGCGGCCGACGTGATCAATGTGGACGTGGGTAATGACCAGACCACGAAGATGCTTGACGGCAAAGGTGATCTCCATTTCTTTGCCAGATTCTTTGCCTTGAAAGATCCCGCAATCGATCAGAAGGCCACACTCTTCTGAGATACGCAGTTCGTGGCAGGATCCGGTTACACTGTGCTGAGCGCCATGGTGAATGAGTTGATAGCCAGAGGCTGTGAACATGTGGTGTTCTCCGGAGGAGGCTGATGGCTAGCAACCTGCCGGACTAACCATGAACTGGCTGCTAGAGGTTGAGTTGCTTATTAGTGTCTCTTATCCTTTTGAGTGGGCGGATAGATATTAGACGAAACTTAGAAAGTTTTCCACGAATTATCTGTGGCTATGGTCGTCAGGCTGTCACTTACGGGTAAACCGGGCGTCTTTTTGTGACAGTCTGGTTTTGTCTTGTGCTTTTAGGCTCATGTTTTGCAAGTATAATGTATGACCATAAGGCT
Source organism: Deltaproteobacteria bacterium IMCC39524 (assembly GCA_029667085.1). Classification (NCBI taxonomy): domain Bacteria; class Deltaproteobacteria; species Deltaproteobacteria bacterium IMCC39524. The sequence goes on along the minus strand of JARUHJ010000004.1, from coordinate 211,873 downwards.
CGTTAGGTTGTTGAAGATACGGAAATCTTCGTGAGCCTTGTTGGTTCGGGTTGATTTGTTGCTATATTTCGCTATATTAGAAGTGCTTTTCAGAAGCGTTCCTCTGTACGGAGTGCGTGCGGAATCGATTCTGATATATGATTTACAATCGTAATGTCGGTGAAAAGGAGAAAGCCATGAGTAAGAAAGCAGGTATTTGGCTGATAAGCGTTGCACTACTTGCCTTGGCGGCTGGTCCGGCCATTGGGCAGGAGTTTGTTGACGTTTCCAAGCAGGCGGGTGTCGCTGATGACGGTCTGGGTAAGGGGGTTGCCTTTGCCGATGTCAACAACGATGGTTTCGTCGACCTGTATGTGTCGAATAAGGGAGGCAGCAACAAGCTTTTCCTCAACAAAGGTGACGGCAGCTTCAAGGATGTGACGGCCACCGCCGGAGCCGGTATCGACTCTCCTGGGTTTACCATGGGTAGCGTGTTCGGTGATTATGACAATGATGGTGACGTCGATCTCTACCTGGCGACAGGTGGTCAGTACGAAATTGAAGCCAACCGCCTCTTCGCCAACAATGGCGATGGCACTTTCACTGATGTGACCGCCGCTGCTGGCGTTGGCCTTAAAGAGTTTACTTACTCGGCAAGCTTTGCCGATTACGACAACGATGGCGATCTTGACCTCTACTGCGCCAACTATGGTGTCGGTGCCAAGAACGTACTCTTCGCTAATAACGGCGACGGTACCTTCACTGATGTGACCGATGCTGCCGGCGTGGGCGATAAATCCTGGAGCTGGATGGGCGTTTGGTCCGATATCGACAACGATGGTGATGTTGACCTCTATGTTGTCAATGGACGTTACCCGGCCGGTGAGCCAAACAAACTTTTCGTCAATAACGGTAACGGTACCTTTGTCGAAGGTTCTGCTGCTGCGGGTGTCAACGATGCCAACTGGGGCCTCGGTGGCAGCTTTGCTGATATCGACAACGATGGTGATCAGGATCTGTTCGTTTCCAATTATATCGGCGGCAACAACCTGTACCTGAACGATGGCGTTGGCGTCTTTACCAAGGCCAGTCACAAGATCGCCGGTGAAGAAGGCTGGGGCAAAGGGCCGACCTTTGGTGACGTTGATAATGACGGCGACCTGGACCTCTACGAAGGTGACTGCAAGCTGGCCAACCAGATGTACATGAACGATGGTGACGGCAACTTCGTTAACGTCGCTGCTGATCAGCCTCAGCTGCAATGTGCAACCGTTCGTACCAAGGGAACCGCTTTTGCTGATATCGACAACGACGGCGACCTGGACCTCTATGTGATCAACTGGGGGGCCGAGAACAAGCTTTACAAGAACAACCAGAACGATGGTAACTTTGTCAAGATTGCCGGTCTCGGCTTTGGTGCCAAAGTTGCTCTCTACGATGGTGAGCAACTGGTCGCGACCCGTGAAGTCAGATCTGCCACCGGTTTCTGTGCTCAGGAGCCTGCTGTCGTGCATTTCGGTGCTGAGGCTGGCAAGGCTTACGTGGCAAAGATTTCCAAACCTGGCAGTGAAGCGGTCAGTCTGGCTGTTAAGACGGGTCAAACCGTCAAGGTTAAATAAGGAATTCGTAAAGATAACCATAAAACCGTGGGCTGGTTCTCAGATGGGCGGCCCTCACAGAGGAGGATGTTATGAAGAAGTACATGAAGCCTAGAGTTGTAGGGAGCAGTAACGTACATCCCTGCTAAAGAAAAAAGAAAGAGCCGGCGATAAGCCGGCTCTTTCTTTTTGTGGTTATTTTTTAGTGGGAGGGACGGTTAAGTTACAATGCTTGGACAGAACCTTGAATGGGGTAAGTTTTGTTCCTCAACCCTCACTCCTTTACCAATGTGATCTCGATATCATCAAACATCAAGCTGTTGCGGTCATGGGCGCCTTCCCGGAAGAGAATCACGTGAACCATATGGGTCTCAGGACCTGTGGTGAAGGTGAAGGAGTGTGTGTCTGAGGTTGTACCGGTAACACGTTTCCCCTCGTGTACGCCACGGTAATGCTTATTGTGTAACTCTTCTGTGTACTGAGATGGAATCCAGAGGAACTGGTCAAATTCGAGGATGCCGATTCCGGCCGACGCTCCTTCAGGCAGTTCCGCAGCCAGTCTAAAAGAGACTTGGTATTTAGACTGCGGTTCAACCGCCAGCGGCGAGAAAAAACCGACAGAGTCGATGGTGTTGATGCTGCGGAAGGTCCAGCCGCGGTTGCCTGAGCTTTGTTCTTCGGCCACGCCGGTGACTTTGACCAGGTGCTCGATAAAGGTGTTCCAATAGGGCAGACGGTCGCTATCGTCTGCTGGCCTGAAGTCGCCGGCCCTTGGAAAGAGCGAGAGTTTGGGAGCTCCCTGGAAATCTTCAAAGACTGGTGGCTTGGGTGGCTCTTGCTTCTCTTGCTCAGCCTGAGAATCCGTTTCTTCGAGGCTCGTGGCCTGTTCTGAAACGATTGTTAGTTCTTTGGTTTCTTCCTGGTCTTTTTGTGCTGACGCTGGCGGTGTTTCAACAGGTTGCTGAACCTCTTCCTGGCATCCTGAGGCAAAGAACAGAGTAAGGCAAAGGCTTGCAAATATCAGTGTGCGCATAGGAGTTCCTCTTGGTTGGCAAAGTTTTCGCATTATAGTTGAGAACACAACGCGAATCCAGTCTAACTGAACAACCACAGCAACAGTTCTTGTTGTTTGCTTCTAGTGTCGGTCAGAGTTGTTGACCGAATGTGCGTGTGAGGGCTAGAATTCGGTATCCGGTCATCTTCTCCATCTTGAGGACGTATTTATGAATAACTTATCGAGGGTCTGTTTATTTTTGGTGGTTGCCAGCCTGATGCTGACAATTACCTCTCACGCCGCCCTCATCAAAGGTAAAGCGACAGTCAGCTCAGGGGCCATCGCCGGTATTGTCGTTGTCGCTTATCCGGCCGAAGTCATGACTTTTGACGGCCCGGCTCCGCACTCTTCCAAGGCGACGGCAGACGACGGTCTCTTCTCGCTGGAGCTGCCCGGCGGGCGGTATTACCTGTTCGCCGAGGGGGCGCAGCTGTCTGCTTTTTATGGCCGGAATCCGATAACCGTACCGGAGGAGGGCCTGACTGATGTCAACCTTCTGCTGACCCCCGACAATCTTCCTGTTCCAGGAGAACCAACTACACTGGAAACCGGGGTTGCCGGTACCGTCAGTGTTGATGGGCAGCCGGTGCAAGGTGCAATTGTGACCGTTTACCCGGATCTCTCCAGCCAGTTGAAGGGCATGGGCTTGGGAATGGCGGCGCCGACAGATGAGCAGGGCTATTTTGAGCTGCCGCTCACTGTCGGCACCTACTACCTGGTGGTCAGGGTCCGTCAGAGCGGCCAGATGGCAGGGCCTTTAAAAGCCGGGGATCTATTTGGCTACCTGGCCGGGAATCCTTTGGTCATCAATGAGGGCGCTCCGGCTCGCGTGCATATCCCACTGATCGAGGTCCCGGAGAAGGTGTCTCGCCATGCGGCCAACCTGTTTGGCAATACCTCGATTTCCGGTGTGGTCCTTGATCCAAAGGGAGAGCCTGTGGCCGGGCTGCAGGTCCTGCTCTACGAAGATTCGATGATGCTCAATCGACCCCTTTATGTGTCGCAGAAAACCGCTGCAGACGGGCGCTATCAATTATCTTTCCCTAAAGGGGGATACTACTACCTCGCTGCTCGCAATGAACTGGGCGGAACACCTGCTCCTGGAGAGGTCTACGGGCGCTACCAGGGTACGCCGGATCACTCGATCAAGATAGAGACGGGCAAAGCCCTCGTCGATATCGAGATTGTCGTTGATGAAGTCTATTAGTTTGCAATGCGAAGGGTGAACCCTGATCGTAAGCAGAGAGGGACAGTCACCATGCGTGCGCTGTCCCTTTCTGGTTGAAGGAGGAAATTATGCTGAAATACGATGAACTGGGCCAAGGTCTTCCTGTGGTGCTGCTGCACGGTTTTCCGCTCTGCCGGCAGATGTGGGCGCCGCAAATGACTGCTCTTGCTGATGCCGGTTACAGGGTTATCTGCCCTGATTTGCCAGGCTTCGGCGAGAGTGCTCCCCTGGCAGGGCCGGCCAGCATGTCGAACTATGCCGATGCCATCATCGAGCTGCTCGATGAACTCGGTATTGACCAGACCGTGGTTGGAGGCATGTCGATGGGGGGCTACGTGTTGCTCGATCTGCTTGAACGTTATCCTCAACGACTGCTGGGGGCGATGTTCCTGGTCACACGGGCGGCTGCAGACGATGCCGCTGGCAAGCAGAAACGTACGATGATGGTGGAGCAAGTCAAGGCTGGCAACGTCCTGACGATTCCGGAAACCTTTGTCCCCGTTCTCTTTGCCAAGGAAACGCCCCGGCAAAATCCCCAGTTAATTCTCACGGTGCGTCAATGGGTGGAATCGACTCCCTCCTCCGGGCTTATCTGGGGGCTTGTGGCCATGCGCGAGCGTTATGATGCCGTGGATAAGTTGCCTGCCTTTGCTCTTCCTGCCCTGGTGGTCGGTGCCGAGCAGGATCTGGCTGTGCCCCTTGAACACTCTCAGGTGTTGGCAGAAGGCTTGCCTGACGCTATGTTGAAAATTATTGCCGGGGCCGGGCACATGGCAAACCTTGAACAGCCGGAGTTGTTTAACGCGGCATTGCTCGATTTTCTTGACAGCCTGACTTGATTCGTCCCTTCTGGCACATAGGCACGACATTCTTCGCCAAAGCTGGCGCATTTTTGTTATTATTCCAGCTATGAAATGGCTTCTCCTTACACTCTACCTGCTTGTCCTCGCCTGCCGCCTCTGGCTGCGTCACCTGAATCTGCAACACCTGAAAGCCTACGGCCAGGAGGTCCCTGCCGGTTTCGAAGGGATTGTTGACCGGCAACTGCTTGCCAGGACATCGGCCTATACTCTGGCCACCAGTCGGGTCGGCTTGATCGAATCGTTGTTCTCGAGCCTGCTGCTGCTCCTCTTCGTCTTCGGTGGCTTGTTGGCATGGTACAATGGCTTGATTGTCGGTGTGACAACGTCTTTTGTTGGTCAGGGCTGCCTGTTTGTCCTTGGCCTTCTCTTGGCGCAAACGCTGATAGACATCCCGTTCAGTCTTTATCGCACTTTCGTTATTGAAGAACGCTTTCAGTTTAATACCTCGACTCCGAAACTGTGGATCACTGACCTGCTCAAGTCTTTAGCTGTCGGTATGATTCTTCTCTCATTACTCACCGCGGGTTCCCTGGCCCTCGTGCAAGCCAGCCCGAAACTCTGGTGGTTGTGGGTTTGGGGGCTCTTTGCCTTGATGACCTTGATTCTGATGTACCTCTCTCCGGTGCTGATAGAACCGCTTTTTTTCAAGTTTCAGCCATTACAGGATCAAGCGCTGGCCGAACGCGTCAAGGACGTTATGAAGCAGGCCGGTTTGCAGGTTGAGCGGGTTCAGCAGGTCGATGCTTCGCGGCGGAGCAAGCATTCAAACGCCTATTTTACAGGCATCGGACGCGTCAAGCGAATCGTCCTCTTTGATACGCTTCTGGAGCAGATGTCCGATGATGAAATTCTCGGTGTCCTTGCCCACGAAGCAGGGCACTGGAAGCTTGGACATATCTGGAAACGCTTGTTAAGCATGGAGTTGGTTTCTCTTGTTGTCTGTTGGTCGTTCTGGCGGGTGCTCTCTTGGGATGGCTTGTCTGGTTGGTTTGGCCTTGTTGAGCTTTCTTTTCTCGGCAAGGTCCTGCTGGTTGGCTTCCTGGCCAGCCTGGTCAGTTTCCCTTTGACGCCATTTTCCAGTTTGAGGTCAAGACGCCACGAATGGCAAGCTGATCAGTTTGCCCGTAATCTGACCGGTGAGCCCGGGTCTTTGGCCAGCGCCCTGGTGAAACTCTGTAAGGAGAATCTGAGTAACCTGCATCCGCACCCCTTTTACGCCTGGTTCTATTACTCTCACCCGCCTGTTGTCGAGCGGATTGCCAGGCTGACAGGCACAGAGAGACGTCTTTAAGCGCCATGGCGGCTATTCTTTTTACCACAGTTCTGGCTCTTTCTGCGCTGTACGTGCCGCAGCCATTATTGCCTGTCCTTTCCGCTGAGTTTGGCGTCAGTCGGGAGACCGCAGCGCTCCTGACGACGATTGCATTCATCCCTTTAAGTCTTGCTCCGCTCTTCTACGGCGCCTTGCTTGAATCGGTTTCAGCGCGAAAAATGTTGCGCTTGGCGGTTCTGCTTCTGGCCGCAACTGAGGGACTGATGTTCCTGGTTGAGCCGTTCGCCTGGTTGATGGCTTTGCGTTTGCTACAGGGTCTCCTGATTCCGGCTATGCTGACGTCCTTGATGACCTACGTTTCGCAAGTCTCTGCGAAAAGCGATATGGCGCGGGCGATGTCCTGGTATATCGCGGCAACTATTTTGGGCGGTTTTGCCGGTCGTGCCATCTCCGGTCTGATTGCGAGCCTGTTTCATTGGCGGTTCAGCTTTCTTCTCCTCGGTGTCGGCCTTTTGGTCGCCTGGCTCTGGCTCGGGCGTATTGCCGATACGGACGCGGTTAAGTTGGCGCGACCGAGTATGAAAACGATTGGTGGCGTTCTCTCTGACCCTGTCGTACGGACCACTTACGCCATGGTCTTTTGTTTCTTTCTGGTCTTTGCCGCGATGATGAATTTTCTGCCTTTCCGTTTGACTGAGTTGAGCAGCAACGCCGATGAGTTTCGCATTGGCCTGGCTTATTCCGGCTACCTGATGGGTATCGCGGTCTCTCTGAATGCTGTGCGCATTCATCGCCTCAGTGGTGGCCCCGAGAAGGTCATGGTTGCTGCTCTTGCTTTTTTTATAATCGCTTTGCTGGTGATGCTGATCCCGCAGGTCTGGGCTCTGGTCGGTGGCATGTTTATTCTTTGTGGTGCGTCCTTTCTGACTCATGCAACGGCAACCGGCTGCCTGAATCAGCATCTTACACAGTCCAAAGGTGTGATTAATGGTCTCTACGTTGCCTTCTACTACGGCGGAGGGGCCATCGGCTCTTACCTCCCCGGTTATGTGTATCGAGACTTCGGTTGGAATGGTTTTATCCTTCTGCTCTGTTCGGTTCTCATAATTGCTTTGTCCCTTGCTGTGCACCTGTCACGTTTGACGGGTCTGTCCTCAACTCATGATATTCCAGCAGGGTGACCAGATTTGTTGAAACAGACTGTTAATCTCGTGGTTTGTATTGACACTGAGCAAACCCATAGTTATCTTTAGTGCTTCGTTTATTGAATTCACCCATAATTTTTCCAAGAGAGGGTTATTTATGTATTCCAGGTTATTTGTTCTCATGTTTGTTCTGCTGTTTGCCGTAGGTTGTTCTGCTGAAGAGGCCAAAGTTGCTCCCGAATTGAAGTTGGAGACCCCGAAGGATCGTATCAGTTACACGATCGGCGTGAATATTGGTCAGGATTTCAAGGGCCAGAAGATCGACGTTGATACCGATATCCTGTTGATGGGCCTTAAGGAGAGTCTCGAAGGTAAGGAACTCAAACTGACCGACGAAGAGATGATCGCCGAGATCCAGGCCTTCCAACAAAAAATGCAAGAGAAGATGGTTGCAGAGATGGAAGCCTCTGCAGGGAAAAATCAGGCAGAGGGCGAAGCTTTCCTTGCTGAGAACGCAAACAAGGACGGTGTCGTGGTCACCGAGAGTGGCTTGCAGTACAAGGTCCTTGAAGCGGGTGAGGGTGATTCCCCAGGCGCGGCGGATGTCGCAACCGTACACTATAAAGGCACACTGATCGACGGGACTCAGTTTGACAGCTCTTACGATCGTGGCCAGCCAGCGACCTTCCCGGTGGGTGGCGTCATTCCTGGTTGGACCGAGGCTCTGCAGCTCATGAAGCCTGGCGCAAAGTGGCAGCTGTTTATTCCTTCTGCTCTTGCCTATGGTGAGCGTGGTGCCGGTCAGGATATCGGGCCCAACGCGACTCTGCTTTTTGACGTGGAATTGATCAGTGTGGAAAAAGGGAGCAACTGATGACTGCCCCGAATCAACGCGCTGTTGCAGTTGGCGACCAGATCAAGGTCAATTATGTCGGTCGCTTTGATAACGGTGAGCTCTTCGACTCTTCTGAAGGGCGTGAACCTCTTGAGTTTACGGTCGGAGGCGAACAGGTTATCGCCGGCTTCGATCGGGCTGTTATTGGGTTGAAACCGGGAGAGAGCTGCAAGGTTGTGGTGGCTCCGGCCGATGGTTACGGTGAGCATGTCCCCGAGATGGTCGCTACAATCGAGCGTCAGCAGATTCCTGATAACGACAAGCTGATGCTGGGCAGTATGCTTGAGGTCAGCATGGAAGATGGCCAATCTCTGGAAGTGCAGGTTGTCGAGCTCTCCGACGAAACGGTCGTACTTGATGGTAATCACCCCCTGGCGGGTAAAGAGTTGCACTTCGAAATAGAACTGCTCGATTTTGTCTGAATGTCTGGTTGAATGACAAGGGCCGTCACTTTGTGGCGGCCTTTTTTCGTTCTGCTGTGAATCTGTGAAGACGCTCTTTCCTCGGGACCCTGCCGTTTTCTCTGGGCTTCGACTGCTTGTAATCGGTCTTTAGGCTCTCTGCGCTTATGTTTTGAGTATGGCGGCACGAACTCTGCAAGTCGTTAGGTCATGGTTGACTTTTAGCTCAGGGAGATTGAATTATGCCCAATAAAAAGATCGTCCTCTCCAATAACCCTCTCCTGCTGTCGATTCTGCACAACTCTTTTTTTCAACGAGAAGGCTTTGATATGGTTCTGGTGCAGGATGGCCAGACTGGTTTTCAGGCGATTGAAGCCGAAGAGCCAACCCTTGCAGTTTTTGACCTTATGCATCTTGGTGAGCAGGCCGTGGATTGTTGCCGGGCCGTTAAAGGCGATCCTTTGCTTGCAGCAACACCGGTCTTGCTTCTGCTCCCGGAAGACGCCGAGGAAGACCTCGCTGATGACTGCTGGGCTGCCGGCTGCGATGCGGTTGTCCATCGTCCTTTGGCGGCAGAACGGTTCCTGGATGCGGCGTGTGGATTGCTCGGGATTTCGCGGAGGTTGGCGCGACGTTTTCCGGTCAGCTTCCAGTTATCTTTTCTCGATTCCAAACAGAAAAAGCACGTCGGCCTCTGTGTTAATCTCAACCTCGGGGGCATGTTCCTGGCGACAGAAACGCTCTTTCCTGTTGATACGGAGTTAGCTGTGGAGTTTGTGCTGCCCGGGTTTAAGATGGCTTTACAAAGTGCTGTGCGGGTTGCATGGGTCAACCATCCGGAATGGCGCAAAAAGAACTCCATGCCCTGTGGTGTTGGCTTGGAATTCATGAGTGTTAGCCCGACATTCGTAGCGGCCTTGCAGGAATTTCTCGAGAGTATCAAGATCGACGACTGAACGTCTTGAAAACTTATTCTTTCAGGCGCGAATCCGGGTTCAACTCTGTGCCGCAATATTTGCAGTGGATGGCGTCATAGCTATGTTTCTCTGCGCCGCAATCAGGACAAGCCTGGGTTGATACCTTGCCTGTGATTGGTGCGACAAGTTCCGCTGTGACAATCCCCGTCGGTACCGCAATCACCCCATATCCCATGATCATGATAATACTGGCAACCGCGCGCCCGAGCGGCGATTGTGGCGATAGGTCGCCGTAACCTACAGTCGTCAAGGTGGTGATCGCCCAGTAGCATGAAACGCCGATCGAAGAGAACCCGCTTTCGTCGCCTTCGATGATGTACATCAGCGAGCCGAAGATCAGGACAAGGGTCAGTATGGCAAAGAGGAACACCGAGATTTTGCGAGCGCTGGCACGCATTGCCTTGAGGAGGTATTCCGCTTCGTTCAGGTACTGGGCAAGTTTCAGAACTCTGAAAACTCTTAACAGGCGTAGAACTCTGATGACCATCAGGTACTGCGATCCCGGGACAATCATGCTGATATAAGTGGGCAGGATTGCGATAAGGTCGACAAGCCCGTAAAAACTGCGGATATATCTCCAGGGTTGGCCGAGGGAGATAATTCTTAAACCATACTCGATGGTGAAGAGGATGGTGAATATCCATTCAATAACGTGGAGCAAGTGACCGTGTTCATTGCGAATCTCGGCAACGCTTTCAAACATGACGGCTATGATGCTTAAGATGATGGCGAGAATCAGGGCGACGTCGAAGAACTTGCCGGCCGGGGTGTCGGCTTCGAAGATAACCTCGTGCAGGAGCAGTCGCCAGTTTGCCGGCGTCTTGTCGCCTTTAGGTTGGGGCTTTTGGAATCGATTTGAGGGGGTGGTCGCGTTCACGCAGGGCTCTCCGCAGGGAAATAGGATCTACCGACATACTGCCAGTTGCAGGTCGGGCGGTCAATAACTCCGTCCCTTGGGTTTGCCACTAAACGAAAAGGCCCTCGTTAATGAGGGCCTTTCCTTGAACTGTTAGTTCTTTGCTGACCAGAGGCCATGTAGATTGCAGTATTCTCGAGCGGTTACCTTCTGAGCGATAACCGGGAAAGTCGCTTCGGGGGCCTCTCCTGGATTCAGATTCTGGCGATAAACCTTGCCGTCGGCGATCAGTTCGATCCACTCGATTGAGTGCTCGTCCAGCATGGGGTGTGCAACGCTGCCAACCTTTACGGTAATGCTGTCTGCCGAAATTTCGATGACAGGGACATGCTTCTCTTGGGCTGCATCTGTTGTGTTCTCGTTAAGATGCACCATCTTCTGGTTGCAGCAGGATAGGGCTCCTGGGCCACCGTGCACGAGTTCAACAATGTTGCCACACATCTCACACTTGTAGACTTCATTCAGCTGAGGCATTTTCTTTCTCCTTGTTGGTTAGTAGTTGGTCGGGGTTAATTCGAAGTGCGCCTGTGCATGGTTGCAGGCTGGGCATGGGTCGGGAGCTGAGGTCCCTTCGTGTTGGTATCCACAGTTGCGGCAGCTCCAGGTCGCTACCTGCTTGCGATGGAAGACCTGTTTGTCTCTGATGTTGTTGAGTAACTTCAGGTAGCGTTCCTCGTGGTATTTCTCGGCAACAGCGATCGACATGAAGACCTCTGCTATCTCCGTAAAACCTTCTTCACGTGCTTTTGCTGCAAATTCCGGGTACATGATTGTGTGCTCGTAGTTCTCGCCTCCGGCCGCTTCTCCCAAATTCTCTGCCGTTGTTCCGATGACTCCGGCAGGAAACGTTGCGCTGATTTCAACCTCGCCGCCTTCAAGCATCTTAAAAAGACGTTTGGCATGTTCGCGCTCCTGGTTTGCTGTCTCTTCAAAAATCGCTGAAATCTGGACAAAGCCTTCCTTTTTGGCCTGGGCAGAGAAATAGGTGTAGCGGTTTCTTGCCTGGCTTTCACCACAGAAGGCCGTCAGTATGTTCTTTTCCGTTTGGGAGCCTTTCAGGGACATGGCATCCTCCTTAAGTTGAGCAAAGCGAACCCGATTGAGACAAAGAATTCAAATGTTGCGTGAGAACTGGTGCCGAGTGGCGATTATAGCATAATGTGGACGACCTGCAATTTATGACTAAAACAGTCTTTTAGTCAAGTGTTTTTAGATAGATAGAGCTATCGTTCTTTATGAAGCTTTTACGACTTTATCTTCTTGCCAGGATTCAAGTTGTAAGGTTTGAACTGAACGGATCAACTTTTGAAGAGACTTCGGCATAAAATACAAAAGCCTCCCGTACTGGGAGGCTTTTGCGTGTTGCTTTAGGTGGGAATTATTTCTTGTGGCAATCGTTGCACTTGGTAGGGCCGCCCTTTTCCTTGTGGCAACCTTTACAAGAGTCTCCGTGAGCCGCATCTTTGTCGATCTCGATTTTGGCCGGAGTGCCTTCGTGGCAGGCAGTACATTCCATCTTCTCGCCGTGAGTTTTGTGATCAAATGTGACCGTCCCTTTTTTGTTCTCATAGGTGACCATGTCAGCGGCATAAACGACGGTGAAAGCGAACGCGACCAGCATGATGGCAATCATCAGTTTTTTCATGTTTCTCTCCTTTTGGTTAGATTAACGCAATAAGTATTGGTTAATTTATGGAATTACTGATTTCAGGTCAAGATTTTTTTGTAGGTCACGGTAGATTAAGCTTCTTTCAATTGTTGATGAGGATGTTATAATTTGTTGGTATTATTAATGATGTTGGCGTTTCTTGGGTCTGGTAACTTTTTTCTATTGGGAGTCTGAGCTGATGATGCGTTGGATTGTGATTGGTTTGATGGTGCTTTTTACGATGGGTTGTGCTTCCCGGTGGGAGCATTCGACCAAGCGGCAAACGGAGTTCTCTGCTGACGACAGGGCCTGCCAGAGCGAGACAGGTGGCCCTACTCAGGGGATAGAGAAGAATCAGGAGAGGGTGAGCTACGAGAGTTGCATGTGGCAGAAAGGCTGGCGGAAGAAGCAAAAGATATGGTTCTTTGACCCTTCCAGCAAGTAACGTTATCTGAATATTTTCGTTTGACGGGCAGATCGGCTGTATGGCCGGTCTGCCTGTTTTTTATCGGACTTATAACCTAAATAAAGGTAGTAAGGAATTAACGCACCAGAAGTAGGCGCTTTAGGCGAAGGCGCGAAGGGGTAGAGAGAACCCGCAAAGAAAACCACTTCAAAAAAACGAGAATTGTCACCGTCTGCGTCTTGCTTGGTTTTCTTAGCGTCTTTGCCTTGGTCTTTTGATTTCAGCTCTTATCTGTTTTGGTGTAAAGACGTATTCGCTTTGTTTGGGGCGTAGACCTGTTTTTTTTGTTTCGCTGTTTCTAGCGGGAGATCGAATCGAGGTGGTAACGGTCGCGTATGATGCGCATCAGGCGGTTGACTCCACGTAGAGCTTCACGGAGTTGCCCCTGTTCTTTTTCCGGGAGCCTCTGCGGGTCAATGGCGTTGCTGGGCGTATTGCCGGCAGCGAGATCGCTCAATTGCCTTTTTAACCGAAAGTGAACCAGTTGAGAAAACGCCTCACTGATTGTTTCGCTGCATTTTTGGGACAGGATTCCTGCTTGTCCCAATTTTTCTAGCTTGTCCCAGGTGGTGCCCTCGCCGAGATTGTTTTCCAATGCCAGTAGGCTGGCGCCTTCGGTAATGGCAAAAATTCCCGCTTTCTTCAGATCCACCTTTCCCCTGTTCTTACCCTTTCGATCAACTTTGATTCGCCCGAATATCCCCAGTGGTGCGGGGAAGCGGACAATGTTTTTGGCGACGTGTGGGAAGAAGATCATGTTTGCCTGGGTGGTCTCATGGACGAACTTGTGGAGCGCCTTCTCCAGGGACCCATCACCGTGAATCGTTCGAAAATCCTGAAACATGCCGAAGTTGACCATATGCTCTCCCTTGGGTACGGAGATCCATTGTTCTATGAGCTCCTGCCATTCGCTGAGGCTATGACGCCACTGCGGGTTGCTGGCCATGGTGTTTCCCGGGCAGCGGGGGATGCCGACAAATTCCAGAGCATCAACCAGTCTTGAGGCGAAGCGGGCGCACAGCTCCAGATCCTGATCTGAAATATCGTCGGAGTAGACCATGGCGCTGTCCTGGTCGGTGCGCAGGGTCTGCTCACCGCGTCCCTCACTGCCAAGTGCAAGGTAGGCTGCTTTCGCTGGCAGGACGATTCCCTCCTGGCTCTCCATAAGGGAGATGATGCGATGCGTGAAGCCGTCGTTGAAATGGGCGATCAGGTGGACCAGGCTTCTGGTGTCAGCCCCGGCGCTCATCGCCCTTTTCACCATATCGAGTATGCGGCTGTTGATTTCGCGAAGGTCGTCAAGGGACTCTGCCGCTTCCATTTCCTGGGTCAGATAGAGGGGGCTGCGTGTTTGCATGCTGAGCAGATCGGTCGCGTTGATCACGCCAATCAGTTTCTTCTCTTCGTTGACAACCGCCAGGCGATGAATGTTGTTTTTAGCCATTTTGAAGATGGCCTCAAAGACATAGGCCTGATTGCGAACGGTCACAACTCCGACATGCATGATGTCACGCACACGGTGTGAGGTAAGGTCCTCACCGGCCGTTGCTATGATGTCTCGTAAATCTCTGACCGAAAGGATGCCGGTCGGGGTCTCATCCTCAACCACAACGAGTCCGGCGATGTTGTGCTCTTGCATTAATCGAGCAGCGTCAATGACGCTCATGTCGGGAGGGCAGGTGATCGCTGGAGTCCGGCAGACGCTATCGATATGCAGGAAAAAAAAACTCTCTTCGGAAAAGTTGTTGTTTGGCATGACCTCTCCAGAAATAAAACAGGGGGAATTGTCGCTATTGTCTACGCTTTTGACTCCAGATGCAACCGTTCGTTGCTGAATACGGAGGCAGTAAAAACCGCGGTGTGGCAAGCAAAACAGCACGTTCACTACCAAACTTGTGTTTTGCTGCTATACTTGTTACGCGCAAGTGGTGGCCCTTTGGGTGTTGTGGCTTTTGCGCGTTTTGAAAGGGCTGTTTCACAAAAACGAAACAACGTTATATTTTTTTATTGACTAAGTTGTGTAACTCAAGCTATCTTCTCGTTAAACCTCCTTATCTTTGGGGTTTTTACTGATTACACAAAGAGAACGATGGTTAAAATCTGGTTTTAAGGTCTTTTTAAAGGTTGGCTTTTACAGGTTTAAGCAGTCGTTTAATAAGGTGTTTTTCAAACGTTGTAACTAGAAATTAAAACTTCGTCTCCAATAGGCCAGAGCCACTGACCTGGGAGACACTAACGGCATCGGAGTTATCCCCATTATTATCCGAGCAGAGCTATAAGGAGGTGGTTAGGGAGTTCACGTTCGGCACTTTAAAGATTTAAGAGTTTTTTTAACTAACCTGAAGGAGGTTATTATGGACAAATCTGGAGAAGCATATTGGAAAGCAGTACTGACGTTGATCGCACAGGTTTTAGCTGTTTGGTTCTTCGTCTCATTCGGCTGTGGCATCTTGTTCGCGGATGCACTCAACAGCATGAGCATCGGTGGTTATCCGCTGGGCTTCTGGTTCGCACAGCAGGGTTCGATGTATGTCTTTGTTATTCTGATCTTCGTCTATGGGAAGCTCATGAATAATCTCGATATCAAATTTGACGTTCACGAAGAATAAAGGAGCTAATTAATGTCACTTCAAGCTATGACTTATATGGTTGTCGGCGCTACCTTTGCTCTTTATATCGGTATCGCTATTTGGGCCCGCGCTGGTAGCACCAGTGAATTCTATGTCGCTGGTGGTGGCGTACCACCCGTTCTCAACGGTATGGCAACTGGTGCTGACTGGATGTCTGCGGCATCCTTTATCTCCATGGCCGGTCTGATTGCCAACATGGGCTACGGCGGCGGTCTCTTCCTCATGGGTTGGACCGGTGGTTACGTTCTCCTGGCGATGCTGCTGGCGCCTTACCTGCGTAAATTCGGTAAGTTTACTGTGCCCCAGTTCGTTGGTGACCGTTTCTACTCCAAGTCTGCCAGCTGTGTGGCGGTTATGTGTCTGTTGGCCGCCTCGCTCACCTATATCATTGGTCAGATGACCGGTGTTGGTGTTGCTTTCTCCCGTTTCCTGGGCGTCTCCAATACAATGGGTGTTTTCATCGGTATGGGTATCGTCTTTATGTACGCGGTTTTCGGCGGCATGAAAGGCATCACCTACACTCAGGTCGCGCAGTACTGCGTTCTGATTCTTGCTTACACGATTCCTGCAATCTTCATCTCCATGACTCTGACTGGCAATCCTTTGCCGCAGCTCGGCCTCGGTGGCGACTTTGTTGGCACCGACATGACTCTTCTGGGCAAGCTTGACCAGGTTGTAATGGACCTCGGTTTCCCACAGTACACCACGATGACTCGTATCAGCACGCTGAACATGTTCGTCTACACCATGTCACTGATGATCGGTACTGCCGGTCTGCCGCACGTTATCATGCGTTTCTTCACGGTTCCTTCGGTTAAGGCTGCTCGCTCCTCCGCCGGTTGGGCGTTGGTTTTCATCGCGATCCTCTACACCACGGCTCCTGGCGTTGCTGCTATGGCTCGCCTGAACCTGCACGCTTCTGTTAACACGTCTGTTAAGTCTGGTGGCGACCTCTTCGCTGAAAGTGCCAGCATCAAGTACGATGAGCGACCTGACTGGATGAAGCGTTGGGAAGTAACCGGCCTGCTCAAGTTCGAAGACAAGAATGGCGACGGCCGTATTCAGTACTACAATGACAAGAACGCTCCAGCTGGTGCTGTTGCTGCTGGCTGGAAAGGTAGCGAACTGTCAGTAAACCGCGACATCATGGTTCTCGCGAATCCTGAAATCGCAAAACTGCCTAACTGGGTTATCGCACTGGTTGCTGCCGGTGGTCTGGCTGCTGCTCTTTCAACGGCTGCCGGTCTGTTGCTGGCGATCTCCTCGGCGATCTCCCACGACCTTTTCAAAAACATCTTCATGCCTGACATGAGCGAGAAGAATGAGCTGATGACCGGTAAGATCGCCATGGCCTGCTCGATTCTGGTCGCTGGTTATCTCGGTCTCAATCCTCCTGACTTCGCGGCAGGTACCGTTGCTATCGCCTTCGGTCTCGCTGCAAGTTCGATCTTCCCGGCTCTGATGATGGGTATCTTCAACAAGAAGATGAACAAAGAAGGCGCAATGGCTGGTATGCTCGCTGGTATCGGCGTTACCATGCTCTACGTTTTCGCCCACAAAGGTATCTTCTTCATCAAGGGCACCTCGTTCCTCGGTCTCTTTGGTGGCAAAGCGAACTTCTTCATGGGCATTGAGCCTAACGCCTTTGGCGCGATCGGCGCATTGGTTAACTTTGCTGTTGCCTACGTGGTCAGCAAAATCACTCCGGAATGCCCTGAGCATATCCAGCATATGGTCGAAAGCGTGCGTACCCCTCGCGGTTCCAAAGCTGTTGACGGTTCTCACGCTCACTAAATTTCAGTGCAAATCTGATTTGGCTTTTGCCTGATCTCTTGACCCCGCCAGCCAGTCTGGCGGGGTTTTTTTACAAAATTTAATTGCTTAGCCCAACATCCTCGGGTACAAGAGAGAACAAATTTATTTATGGCTCTGTTTCGGCAGGACCACGGGAGTATTGAATGGTTTTTGACATAAGTATTGCGATCACATGGATGTTGTTCCTCGCCCTTTTCCCCATGGCTTTTATCTGGCTGCGCAGAGCCTGGCGGATTTTTATCAAGCACGATTATTCCGAGGTCGCTTTAAAACGTGGTGAGTCTCCACCGAACCCCAAGAAGTGGGCCCCTGCCACGGGCATTGTCAATTTGGCTGCTGGTGGTGCGGCACTGGTGACGATTGTCTGTGTTGTGCTGGCACTCTTTCCTTACAAGACCTGGAGTTCTATCGCTGGCGTGACACTCTGGATGAAAATTTTTGCAGACTTTATTGTCAGCCGTCAGGCTCATCCTTTTGAACTAGGCAGAAAAAAAGAGAAGGAGTGACCATGTCATACAAAATGATTCATTCCTGTATTCGCGTTATGGACCTTGAAAAGTCTGAAAGCTTCTACCAGGAGGCTTTTGGATTTACTGTCGCAAGGCGCAAGGACTACTCTGAATACAAGTTCACCCTCAGTTATTTGCGCTCCTCCGGGAGTGATTTTGAGTTAGAGCTGACCTGCAATCATGATCAAGAAGAGCCTTATGAGCTTGGCAACGGTTACTCTCACCTGGCTGTGTCTGTTGTCGATCTTGAGGCTTCTCATAAAAAGCATGAAGAGATGGGGCTGGAGCCAAAACCGTTGAAAGGTTTGCCAGGACAGGGCGCAAGGTTCTATTTTTTAGCCGACCCTGATGGCTACCTGGTTGAGGTTGTAAAGGCCTGAGACTATAGAAATAACATCGAATAAAAAAGCAGGCCTTGTCATTGGACAAGGCCTGCTTTTTTGTGGAGCCGTTGATCCGAATCGAACGGACGACCTGCTCATTACGAGTGAGCTGCTCTACCGACTGAGCTACAACGGCGTGGGCGTTTACGGGGTTTTTGTCTCACGGTCCATGTGAGACATACAACTAAAGTTTTAGCACTTTGTAGTGCTTTTGTATGTTTTTTTTACTGCTTGTTTGAGTTTAGGTCAATGTCTTTATTTAACGACAGAACACTTATACTTCAAGAGAAGATTGACGACAACAATTCTTTCTTCTGGTCGAAGTGATCTCATTGTTGCAATGTATTCTTTCTCGTCTTCTGTTAGTTCCCCGCCGAGAGGTTTGCTTTCCGTTTCTCTCCCATAGAGATTATCAATTGTGACTTTATATTTGTCTGCAATTTCGCACAGCTTTTCGGGTGGTGGGTATACAGACCCGTGTTCCCATTTTACGTAAGTAGGTTTTGGTACGCCCAATCCTGATGCCATAGCGTCTTGCGTTAAGTGTCCGCGGAGCTTTTTAAGCTTTTTACCAACAGCCTCTTTCATAGGTTCTCCATGGCATCGCCGCTTCTGTGAAGTCGGAGCAACAGGTTGACGACTTTTAGTTGGTCAGTTGGTTCTAGTGAGCGGAGTACCTCAATATATTCTGTTTCGTCTTCTGTTAGTTCATTGCTTAGAGATTTACTTTCCGTTTTTCTGCCATACAGATAATCAAGGGTAACTTTATAGTGGTCCGCTAAATTTATACCACTCTGTACTTTTGGTTGGATGCCATCTATTTCCCATGAAGAATATGTGTTCACAGAAACACCAGCAATTTGAGCCGCTCTAGTTTTAGATATGCCGTTGTCTTTTCTGAGTGATGCCAGTATTTCTTGAACATTCACAGTGAGTCCCCACCCCCTAAAGAAAGAAATTAAAGCTACCTTCTATGCGATCTATAGCTCCTGGTCAAGCGCTCTGTAACCAGCTAGAAGCCTATGATCGTCTTATATAAGGTTTACACATTGTCATCCTCTCACAAAGGAGTTCTATTGACAACTTAGGAGTGTGAGACAAGTTTGGGACAGTGAGAAAAAAAAGGTGTATGTTGCTGTAATTGTTAGGTTTTTAAGGAAGGGCGGATGATTACGAGTGAGCTGCTCTACCGACTGAGCTACAACGGCAAACATTGTTAAGGCACCGATATTTAGAACAAACTCAGTTGTCTTTCAATTAAATTTCATGTCCAGTTTTATACATGGAGTGAGGATGAAATTCATTGAAAAGGTTCAAGGATAAAGCTTGAACTCTATAGTCAAAAGCTGGAACCTTTTACATTGAACCCTGAACCGATGCCACAAAAGCGCCAGTTTTTTCTTCAGCCTAGTCCTTTCTCCAGATCTTCCCAGAGGTCGTCAACATCTTCAAGCCCGACGGAAATGCGTAAAAGACTCTTGGATATCCCTTGCTGCAGCTTGTCCTGAGCAGGAATGGCGGCGTGGGACATCGACCAGCAATGGGTGAGTATGGTTTCGACGCCGCCCAGACTCGGTGCGATAATTGGCAGTTTGACGTTCTCAAGAAGGTTTTTGATCTGACCTTCGTCTTTGAGTTCAAAAGAAAGGATCGCTCCGGCTCCTGTCGCTTGAGAAAAGTGCAAGTCGCGACCAGGGAAATCTGTGAGTCCCGGGAACCAGACGCGAGCAACCGAAGGATGACCCATGAGTCTTTCAGCAAGCTCTTGTGCGCTCTTTTGAGCTGCTTCAAGCCGCACCTTAAGGGTCTTGATGCCACGGGAGAGTAAGAACGAGTCAAAGGGAGAGAGGACTGCCCCAAAGGCGTTCTGGAAATATTTCAGGCGCTTGCCCAGATCTGGATCAGACGTTGTCACCAACCCTGCGAGTATATCGCTGTGGCCACCTAGAAACTTGGTGGCACTGTGAATTGTGATATCAATGCCGAGGTCCAGAGGACGCTGCATCAGCGGGGTCATAAAGGTGTTGTCGAGCAGGGTGATCAACTTATTCTCTTTGGCGATGTTTACCATGGCTCTCAGATCGGTAATCTTGAAGAGAGGGTTGGACGGTGTCTCAAGAAAGAGAGCTCGGGTTTGCGGCGTGATTGCTGCCTTCACGGCATTGATGTCGGTTGTGTCAACCAGACTGACCGAGATTCCTTGTTGCGGTAGAACTCCGGTGATGAAACGCCAGGAACCGCCATAGAGATCGGCCGCTGCGATTAAATGGTCACCGCTTTTGAGGATTGCCAGGCTGCTGCCGATAGCGGTCATCCCTGAAGCATAGGCAAAGCCCCGTACGCCACCTTCGAGCAGTGCAATCGCATCTTCGACCTGGTCTCTACTTGGATTGCCGCTACGGGCATAATCATATTCACCGGACACTCCGCCCTCGTGATGATAGGTGGAGGCCTGGTAAATAGGCACCGTTGAAGCCCCGGTTGCCGGGTCACGGTCTGTGCCCTGGTGGACCAGTACTGTTGCTGGGCGGTATTTTGAGTGGTACATCTTTTGGTGCTCCTGAAATGGATAGGATTTTGTAGTTGGAGAATCTAATTCTTCAAGCGTAACGTAAAGTCGCCAAGTGAAAGAAAGATGCAAAGAAGATCTCTAGGGTTTGAATGCGTGAAACTTAACCCTTTGCGGCTTGCCTCACCTCTTTTCGCCTTTGCGTTTCGTCTTTGCTTTGAGCTTGATTTCTCAGTTAATTCACCTTAAGTCAAGGCCTGTTCCAGATCGGCAATAATGTCCTCGACGGACTCGGTGCCGACGGAAAGTCGTAGCAGTCGTTCACAGATGCCAAGGCGTTCACGCTCAGCTTCCGGGATGTCGGCGTGGGTTTGTATTGCCGGGAGGGTCATCAATGATTCTACGCCGCCAAGGCTCTCGGCAAAGGAGATCAGTTTTAAGCGTTTAAGGACAGATCTGGCATGCTCAGCAGAGCAGACTCTGAATGAAAGCATGCCGCCGAAGTCCTTAGCCTGGTTCTTTGAGAGTTCATGGCCGGGATGTTGTTTCAGCCCCGGATAATAGATTTCAGTGACTTTGGGATGTTGCTCGAGCCACTTTGCCACTATTATGGCGTTTTTGCAGTGCTGGTCAATTCGCAGGGCTAGCGTTTTCAGGCTGCGCAAAAGAAGCCAGCAGTCAAAAGGTGGCAGAATTGCGCCGGTCGAGTTCTGCAGGAAGTAAAGTTTTTCACCAAGCTCTTCGTCTCGAGCGATGAGTACGCCGGCACAGAGATCGTTATGACCTCCTAGATATTTGGTGGCGCTATAGATGACAACGTCGGCGCCGAACTCGAAAGGCCTCTGCAGGAGCGGGCTGAGGAAGGTGTTGTCTACGGCGAAGAGGATTTCGTGTTGTTGACAGAGTTTTCCTAAGGCAGCAAGGTCTGAAATCCCAAGCAGGGGATTGCCGGGCGTCTCAACCAGAAGTGCTCTGGTTTGATCGGAGATCGCCGCTGCCACAGCTTCTGTGTCTGTGGTGTTGACGTAGGAGACGGTCAGGCCGAAGTTGGCAAATATCTGGTCAAGAACGCGATAGGTGCCGCCATAAAGGTCTTCACTGACGATGAGATGATCGCCCTGGGAAAAGTGCAGGAAAAAGGTTGTGAGCGCTGCCATTCCCGAGGAGAAGACGAGCCCGCGTGAGCCCCCTTCCAGCTCCGCCAGGCCATTCTCGAGAACCTGCCTGGTCGGGTTCCCTGAACGGGTGTAATCGTAGCCGGTAGATTCGCCTACTCCTGGATGTCGATAGGTTGCACTCGGATAAATGGGAACGCTGATTGCGCCGGTTTTTTCATCGAAGCCGACACCCAACTGGATCAGATTGGTTTCTTTGGTAAAATGAACTGCTTTTTTCATCTTTCCTCCTCGGTGGGTGAGAGGGGAACGAAAAAACCCCTTCTCGGATTTTGAGAAGGGGCCTGGAAAGACAATAAACATGTCCTCTAAGCTCCGTCCCCATCTTCCCCCGATATTCCGGGGCAGGAATTAGCACCTGGCACTCCCCGTCACGTAAAGCTCCGGGTCATCGGTTGCTGTGGCTTCAAAGGGCCTGTCCCTCCACCACTCTTGATAAAGACGCTGCTGTTAAGCAACTATTTGACCACAGAGATAAAGAAATATGCTGGAAATGTCAACTGAAAAGGTAATGATTGACTGTCGTTCATATCCTAATTTCTGTGGAAATACCTCAGACTATGCCTTCGAAGAGAACGCTGGTGAGATAACGCTCACCGGAGTCAGGCAAAATGACAACGATCGTTTTGCCCTTGAATTCTGGCAGAGCCGCTAGTCTGGCAGCGACAGCCCCTGCCGCGCCACACGAGATCCCTGACAGGATGCCTTCTTCGCGGGCCAGCCTCCGGGCGAATTCGATCGCCTCGTCATTGCTGACCAGCTCAACGCGGTCAATCAGGTCCAGATCAAGGATCTCGGGAATGAAACCGGCCCCGATACCTTGAATCTTGTGCGGTCCCGGCTGCAGCATCTCCCCGGCCAGTTGCTGGCTGATCACCGGGCTATCTTCTGGCTCCACAGCGACCGAAATGATCTGTTTGCCGCGAACTTCTTTGAAATACCGTGAAATGCCGGTGATAGTACCGCCGGTTCCGACTCCGGAAACGATGACGTCAACATTGCCATCGGTGTCATCCCAGATTTCTGGGCCGGTGGTTTTGACATGGATTTCAGGATTGGCCGGATTTTTAAATTGATGCAGCAAGACGTAGCGATCGGGGTCACTCGCTGCCAGTTCCTCGGCTGCAGCAATCGCTCCACTCATGCCTTTTGCGCCAGGGGTCAGGGCCAGGTTCGCTCCGAGGGCTTTAAGGACCTTGCGACGTTCCAGGCTCATTGTCTCCGGCATCGTCAGCGTAATCGGGATGCCGCGCGCAGCAGCAACAAAAGCCAGGGCGATGCCAGTATTGCCACTGGTCGGTTCGACAAGCTCCTTGCCGGGTCCGAGTAGGCCTTTTTCCTCAGCATCCCATATCATTGACGCGCCAATACGGCACTTAACCGAGTAGGCCGGGTTACGCCCTTCTATTTTGGCAAGGATGGTCGCCCCGCCTTTCGCTCCTACACGATTCAGCTGCACAAGGGGAGTGCGTCCGATCGAGAGAGAGTTGTCTGTATATACCTGGCTCATGGCAAACTCCTTAAATCTTTGAAAGTGTGTGTTTATCAGTTTAATCTATCTTGAGAGATCTGCATCTCGTTAAGTATGAAATTTTATGGGGATAACTTATACGTCCTTTAAAAAAGGGCTCTTTCTTTGTAAACAAGAAATTAGATTGGTCACTATGTTGAGTATGTTCCGACAATACAAAAATGCACTACATCAGTCAAGAATAAAATTAGAACAAACAACGGCAGTTTTATGTAGAAATGCTGTGGCTTACAAATTAGGAGATGGGTAATTTCCCAGGTTTCTAAATACGAGGGAAATAAAAAATGACTTTTGCTCATCGGCAAAAATCATTTTTTGGGAATCTGGTTGTGCCCTTTGGTTAGTGGCGAGTGTGACACTTGGCGCAAGGGAAGGTGTCGATGTCCTGACCGTTGAAGTTGCAATCTTCGCATGACATTTCGAGATCACCCCAGACCGGCTTGGTAAAATTAGGTGTTTCTTGGGAGAGTCTTTCCTTCTTCAATTTTTTGTCAGGATTCTTTTGCATGATTTTCTCCTTTTTTAAAAATTGCATTATACAAGATTAATTCTAGCCGAAGTATCGAAAATATCAAGCTTTTTATGTTTTATTCAGGTGGGGTGAAAATTGTTACGCGAAAGGCGTCAGAAATACAGCCTTGCTAAAAAAGACTGTATTTCGGCGATGTAAGGATTTTCCTAGAGAATATAGTGCAGGATTTGATTGCGCTGGCAATCAGCCGCCCAGGTAAGCTTTTTTGACTTCCGGATTACCGAGTAATTCTTCGCTGGTCCCTTCGGCAACAATATTGCCAGTATCAAGAACATAGCCTCGGTGGGCTAAGTGGAGGGCCAGGTTTGCATTTTGCTCAACGAGAAGAATGGTCATCCCTTCTTCATTCAACTGTTTGAGCTTACGGAACAACTCGTACTTCAGCACGGGTGCCAGGCCCATCGAAGGCTCATCCAAAAGCAGAATTTTGCAGCCGGTCATCAACGCCCGGCCAACCGCCAACATCTGCTGTTCGCCACCAGAGAGGGATTCGCTGCGCTGGTTGCGGCGCTCTTTAAGGCGCGGGAACAGATCGAAGATCCGCTCGTATTCGGCATCAAGATCGGCAGCCTTGGCACGGGAGTAGGTGGCAATCTTTAAATTCTCCATGACCGACAGGTTGCCGAAAATCCGCCGTCCTTCCGGAGACAGGGCGAGATGCATCTTTTTTACCACGTCGCTGGGCTTGGCCTTGAGGATCGATTCACCCATAAACTTAATATCACCACCGACAACGCGTGGGGCTTCAGGGGGTGGCAGCCGGGTGATGGAGTAGAGGCTGGTGGTCTTGCCGGCCCCGTTGGCGCCGATCAGGGTGACGATCTCGCCCTCGTTAACATGAAAGCTGATCCCGTGCAGCGCCTGGATATTGCCGTACTTGACTTCGAGATTTTCAACTTGCAGCAGCATCAGATTACATCATCTCCCAGATATGCGGTGATAACCGCGGGATGGTTGCGAATTTCTTCCGGTGTGCCTTCGGCGATTGTTTGGCCGAAGTCGATGACCTTGATATGGCTGCAAAGCTCCATGACCACGTCCATGTGGTGTTCGATCATCCAGATGCTGACATCGAAATTGTCGTAAATCCAGCGTATCAGCCGGATCAGATCTTTGACATCATGCGAATTGAGGCCGGCAGCTGGCTCGTCGAGCAGCAGTAGCTTCGGATGGGTCGACAAAGCGCGGGCGATCTCCAACTTGCGCTGGGTGCCGTAAGGCAGGTTCTTCGGAAACTCATCTTTAAAGCGTTGCAGATCAAACACCTCGAGCAGCTTTTGCGCTTCCTGTTCGATTTCATCTTCTCGCTGCTTATATCGTTTGGTGCGGATGACACTGTGGAAGAAGCCATAACCGAGCCAGTAGTGCTGGGCGACGCGGATGTTGTCGAGCACTGTCATGTCGTTCCAGAGGCGAATGTTCTGGAAAGTGCGGGCAATGCCGAGCGCGGTCACTTTATGCGGTTTGAGGCCAGCCGTTGGTTTGCCGCCAACCAGAATTTCTCCCTCGGACGGCTGGTAGAAGCCACTGGCCAGGTTGAAGACCGTGGTCTTGCCGGCGCCGTTGGGGCCGATTAATCCCGTCAGTTTCCCCGGCATCAATTTGACATTAAAATTGTCAACTGCGGTCAGGCCGCCGAAGCGTTGAGTCAGCCCGTTGATTTCGAGGACCGGCGCATTATCTGTCTGTTCTTGTGTCTGTGCCATTATTTAAACCTGTAAAATTTCTTCAACTTGGGGAAGACATCTCCCAATTCCCGGTTGCCCATGATTCCTTCGGGGCGAAACTGCATGACAATGATCAGCATCAGCGGGATCATGACCCATTTGATGACGCCTGCCGAGGGTTCCCAGTCGGGAAACATAAAGGTGACAGGTGAGAGCAGGCCGTCGATGATTGCCTGGGAGCGGAGCACTTCCAGCAAGCCGGTGAAGATGATGGCGGAAATGACAGCGCCAGAGAGAGACCCCATGCCGCCAAGATAGACCATGACCAACGCCTCGGTCGATTTGAGAATGTTGAAGGACTGCGGATTCACGTAGCCGATGATGTGTGCGTAAAGTCCACCAGCGCATCCTGCCAGCCCGGCAGCGACCATAAAGTTAATGATTTTGATCTTGTTGGTGTTGACGCTCATGATTTCGGCCGCCACTTCGTCCTGGCAGATGGCGTTGACACCTTTGCCGTATGTGGAGGAGATGAAGCGCCGGATCACCCAGACCGTGAAGATGGTGAAATTGATGACCCAGAAAAGCATCCATGGACCATCGAAGATGTCGATCATCGCCCATGTGGTATCTTTCATCCCCTGAAAACCGCGCGAACCGCCGACGAAGTCAAGATTCTCTATGGCCGAGATGATCATGTAGTTGACGGCAATGGAGATGATCGCCAGGTAGTCATCGCGGGTCTTGAAGGATGGTACCGACACCAACAACGAGGAGACGGCAGCCACCGCACCGCCGATCAGCAGGATGATAGGGAAAACGATCAGTACTGAGGCTGCCGGCAGCAGAGGTTCTCCGAACTTAGTGCCGAAGCAGAACACCGAAAGGATCGACGAAATATAAGCGCCGATGCACATGAAAGCCGCGTGGCCACAGGTGAATTCGCCCATGTTGCCGTTGACCAGGTTCAGGCTGGTGGACATCATGATGTTGATGCCGATGGTCATGACGACAATTTGGATGTAGCCGTCGATGAGGTTGAAATGAGCGGCGAACAGGAGCCCGATAGCGAAGACGACCAGCAACATGTTGAGAGAGTATTTTTTCATATCTTTATCTCCCAACCTATATCTTGGTTGACTGCGGAATGCCGAACAGCCCGGAGGGCTTTATCCACAGAATAAGCAGCAGGATGGTGAAGGCGAACAGGTCCCGGTAGGTCGAGGGGAAGACCGAGACCACGCCCACCTCGATGAAGCCTAGCAGGAAGCCGCCGACAAACGCCCCCTTGATGTCACCGATGCCGCCAACCACTGCGGCGATAAAAGCCTTCCAGCCGATCAGCATTCCCATAAACGGCTCCAGAACCGGATAGCTCATGGCGAACAGCAGCCCGGCCAGACCGGCAAACCCTGAGCCGAGAACAAAGGTGACGACGATGATGTTGTCGACGGGAATGCCCATCAGCGGGATAGCAAATTTGTCATATGAGATGGCGCGCATTGCCATCCCGACCCGTGTACGGGTCACCACCCACTGCAGAAACAGGAAAACCAGAATAGCGGTCACAATCACCATGACCTTCAGGTTGGTCAGGGTGATGCCGCCAATATTCCAAATCTGTTTTTCAACCAGTTCGGGAAATTTCAAACGGCTTGCACCAAGCATGGCCAAGTTCGAGTACTCAAGGACCAGACCGCACATCAGTGCAGTGATGACCACGTAGAGCCGGTGTGCGCCTTTGCGCCGCAGGGGCCGGTAGGCGATCCGTTCCAGGGTCACGCCAACGAGCGAGGTCAAAACCATGGTCAGGGGCACAGTGATGACGAAGGCCATGATCGGTGAGAGCCCGGCGATCGGGCCGATCAGGAAACTGGCCACGAAAAAGGAGATGTAGGCTCCGACCATGAAAATATCGCCATGGGCGAAGTTGATCAGGCGCAGCACCCCGTAGACCAGGGTGTAGCCCAGGGCAATGAGAGCATAAAAGCTCCCCCACTGCAGGGCGTTCAAAACATTTTGAATAATGAAATCCACGAGACCCTACTTCCTTGAAATAATTATTGAGGGTGTTACAAAGCGCGCGAGCTGTGCAGTTGTTTTTCTTCGGCGCTCTACTTTAGTCTTTTTTTGTGAATGCATCAATCGTTGATTTTCTGGTCTTTGATGACGAACTCGGGATTGGATAAAAAAGGACGAGGGCCCGCGGACCCCCGTCCTTTTTCCTGCTTAATGTGTTTAGCGTGTTATGGGCAAACAGACTCCTCGAAGACAAAGGTTCCCTCGTCAGAGACTTTAACGATAACAGCGCACTTGATCGGGTCGCCCTGCTCATTAAACTTGGATGAGCCGGTGACGCCGTCAAAAGACTTGATAGCAGCCAGTCCGTCACGGATGGCTTGGCGCATCTTGCGCGGGTTGGAGTCGACCATGCCGGCGTTCTTGATCCCTTCGAGCATCAGACCGATGGAATCCCAGGTCAGGGCGGCATAGTCAGCCGGCTCTGAGCCGTACTTTTCGGTGTAGCGATCGATGAAAACCTTGGTCGCACCCTTGGCGCCGGCTGCAGCGTAATGGGTTGAGAAGTACTGACCGTTGCACTGCTCGCCACAGAGTTTGACCAGGTCCGGGGTACCCCAGGCGTCGGAACCCATGAAGGGACCCTTGTAGCCGAGATCACGCGCCTGCGGGATGATCAGGGCGACCTGGTTGTAGTTTTCCGGAACAAAGATGAAATCAGGCTTGGCGGCGATAATGGTGGTCAGTTGGGCTGAGAAATCCTGATCCTTGGTGCCATTCGACTCGTAGGCGACGACCGGGCCGAGCCCCTTGGCTTCCCAGGCAGCTTTAAATACTTCTGCCAGGCCGACAGAATAGTCGTTGGCGACGTCGAAGAGCACTGCTGCGGTCTTGGCACCGAATTTCTTGGCCGCAAAGTCAGCAACGACTGGTCCCTGGAAGGGGTCGAGGAAGGCGGCGCGGAAAACCCAAGGACGGTCCAGCGTGGTATTCGGATTGGTCGACCAGGGACTGATCATCGGCACGCGGTTTTCGTTAGCGGTACCGCCGCCAGGGACTGCCTGCTTGGAAGAGTTGGGGCCGATAATCGCCACGACCTCTTCCTGCTCGATCAGTTTGAGGGCAGCGTTGACTGCCGAGTCGGCTTTAGATTCGTTGTCCATATAGATGAACTCAAGCATGTACTTCTTGCCGCCAACCTCAAGACCTCCGGCGCCGTTGATATCGGCAAGGTACATTTCAGCGGCGTTTTTGGAGCCTTCCCCAACTTCGGGGATGTCCCCGGTCATCGGGATGTTGAAGCCGATCTTGATGGTGTCGGCTGCAAAGGCGGGGGTCGCGAGCAAGGCGACCAGGGACAATACAACAAGTAGTTTCAGCTTTTTCATCTGTCTCCTCCACGGGTAAAAATGAGCAACAAATGTCATGTGCCACGGGATGTGGAACATCTACGGTAATTAATATCATTTGTCCTGTAAAACCAGATATTTAAGTACACCAGTACAACACCGTTTTGTCAAGTCTATTCGCTAGTTTTCTCGCGGCTTATGACTGCTAGATCGGTTTTGGACTCAATACTTGATTTTGGCAAAAGGCGATTGACTGGAAGCGATCAGTGCGTCTTCGAGGGTGTTAATTCCTTGAGCTTTCAGCAGGGGAATGAGTTTTAGAAGGATTTCTGCGGTGACCAGGGCATCGCCAAGTGCTGTGTGACGGCCCACTATGGTGAGGTTAAAACGTTCGGCAATCGCATCCAGGGAGTGTCCCTCCTGGTTCGGGTGAACGATCGATGACAGAAGCAGGGTGTCCAGGACGGGGTTGTCGAAATGCAGGCCGATGGCCTCTTCCTTGAGTTGTAGAAATCGCATATCAAAGGCAGCGTTGTGTGCGACTAACACCGAATCTATGGCAAAGGCGTGGAAGTCGGGGAGAACCTCGGTGATGATCGGCTGTGCCGACAGCAGTTCGGGGTCGATGCCGTGGATTTCGACAGAAGATTTTGGTACCGGTCGTTGCGGGTTGACCAATTGGTCGATACATTCATCGTGCAGCAACCGACCGTTGACAATACGCACGGCTCCAATCTGGATGATTTCATCACCCATGGAAGGGTTCAGCCCGGTTGTCTCGGTATCAAATGCGACGAATGCAAGTTTGCGCAAAGAGATCTTACCGAGAGTCTCCTGGCCGGGTTGGTGAAAGAGGTCGAACTCGTAGGAGACCGGGCGGGGCGACACTGATGATTGCAGGTCGGCAGTTTCCTCGGCCAGCGTAGTGGGTAGCGTCACCTTGATGCCGGTGCAGAAGATCGTGTCACTCTTGATAATGGAGACCTCTCCTTCGTGTGCGGAGATGATTGTTTGCGGAGAATCAGCGGCGCCGTCGCTGTCCATGAAGAGTGGTGATGTCTGCCAGTCATGGAGCGCTTGAGTGGGAACCGCTTGGTCCTGCCATTGCACTGTAAGGTTTGCCAGTGACCCTTGATCTTCATCGAGTTGCAGCTTGATTTTGCTCACCCCATATTCAGCATTCAGCAGGCCCGCAAGAGTGGTAAAGGCCTGAACTATGGCGTAACTGTCGAGCTTCATCCAGATGCTTTGATTGACATGCGTTTCCGTTTGGATGGAAAAACGTTCGTAAAGGTTTTTTGCGATCAATTTTAGCAGGGTGTCGGCAATCACATTCTCACGATTGCCATAAGCACGGTGGTGTTCACCGTAAAGTTTTCTGGCCAAAGCCAGGTGTTCTTCCAGGTCTTTGGTGACCCGCGTGATCGCCTCCCGGTGACGATTGCAGGCGTCCTCTCCCGTGCCAGGCATCTCGCAGATGCTGTTGATCCCCTTGTGCAACTTGCCGAGAGAGTTCTGCACTGCATCGATCATCCCTTGCAGAAGCAGGTCACGGTCACTGTCAGCATCGATTTCGCCGGTAATGTCCTCCAGGGAGAGTACAAACCCTGAGAGTTGATGACCTGATTCGCCATCATCGGTCACCGGTGCCATGTTGACGCGAATGAAACGGTCCCCGCAGAGCTTGGTCATCAGGCCGAGCGCAGGCTTTACCTGGTCTAAGGCAAACGCGTGGTTCATGACTTCCAGGGCATGTACCAAAGGATCTCTTTCCAGGCTACTGAAAATCGACCTTCCAAGGCCGATGGCTCCTCCTTGCTGAGTGCTATCGCTTCCTTGAAGCATCTCCTGTGCCCGGCGGTTGTAAAGCAGAATCTTGCCGTCTCTGTTGCAGACCACGACCCCGTAAGGCAGCTCTGACATCAGGGCGGCAAGACGATTGCGTTCTCGTTTGAGTGCTCGATTGGAATGGCTGATCTTGCTGTCAACCTCACTCTGCAGTTTTTGAAAGGCGTCGGCCGATTCGTTGATGATATTTGCCAGCATGATCATCTCTCGGGCGCCTTCAACGGAGATGCGGAAGTCGGGGTTGGCGGCAGTGATCAGGCGGGTCTGTTCGGCCATGCGCAGCACCGGTATGACGTAGTAGCGAAAGAGCAGGCTGACCATGGTGCAGATGAAGGCCACCAGGGCGATCGAGCCGACAAAGGGGAAGGGGATCAGTTTTTCAAAAAGGCTTTCAGCAACGGCTTGTTCTTCCGGCGCCAGGTTAAGGTAAGACGCCGCAACGCTGCCGAAGATCACGGTGAAGATCACGGTGACGATGCCGATTATGAAGATCCAGTATTTGACTGCGGGGGATAGGTTTTCGCCGAAATGTTTCCGCAAAGGGATCTCCTTCGAAAGTGAAATCTCAGTCGTTCGTGTAAATAGTATGCGATATAGGGGTGCGGGTTCAACTAGAGAAGTCTTTTTTGTCCCCTGCCTTTGTCAAAAAAGCCCTCTCTTGAACCTGACGATCTTTACTTCTCTCCACTCTGCACTGCTTGTTGAAGGAACCTCAGAAGGGCCGAGGCTTCGTTGTCCGGGTCGTAACGACCTGGCTCTGGAGAGGATAATTGTTGACGCCTTTTTCTGTTGAGCAGCTGTCTGCTGTAAACCACGAATTCCTCCTGGCTGGTATAGAGCAGCCCGTTGGTTTCGTGTTGTACGATCGCGACATTGCCGGGAATCTTGTGCGCCAGGATCGGAACACCAAGTGTTGCGGCCTCCAAAAGGCTGTTTGCGAGACCTTCGGTTTGAGAGTTGTTGACAACGACATCGGCCTCGCGCATGGCGCTTGCCATCGCTTGGGTGGGAATAGCGCCAAGGTAGTGAGCCCAAGGTCGTGCCTCAAGTGCTGACAGGAAACGTTGGCTGTACTCCTCTTCAATGATGGGCCCGCAGAAGGCAAGCAGGACGTCTGAACTGTGTGTGATGACCTGATCAAACAGTTCAAGTAGCTCCAAAGGCCCTTTCACAGCGCGCAGTCCCGCCGGGCAAAGGAAAAGTGTCGCATCTTTTGCGAGTTGATGCCTGTCGCGCAGGAGATATTCCTCCTTGCCCAAGCTGATCCCTGGTGGAAGCTCTCTCAGATTTACGCTGAGCTCAGGGTGACTTGAAGAGAAGGCTTTTGCAAGTAGTGGGTTCTGAAGCAGGACGAGTTCCGCTTGACGCAGAATCGTATTGATGACGTCTTGCTGCAACGGGTTCTCAAGGCCGTGATTAATGTCTGTGCCGGTAAGTAAGACTACCGTTGGCAGCCTGCGGTCGGCTGTCGCTTCCAGCCACGGCTTTCCGGTACGGTAGGCGTGTAGCAGGATGGTGACGTCGGGGGCAAAGGCCTGAATGCGTTCCAGAAAGCGCGGTTCCGGTCGCAGGCCGGTCTCCTCTAAGACAACCTGCTGGCCGTGAGCGCGCAGGCCTTGCTGAAAACGCGTGGCGGTCACCCAGTTGCCGCTGATACGATCCTGTTCTGGTACAACAATCAGGATGCGCATGATAAATCTCCAAAATGACACAACCGGATATGGCGGCGTGCAATGATCTGTTTCGCTTCCGGGGAGAGTAGAGCCAGAAGCTCAACTTCACGTTGAGGGCCATCAAAAGGATTGCCCGAGTCACAGCTGTAGCCAGGGTGAACCATGAGTTCCCAGAAGCCTTCAGGGATATTTTCAAGAACATGATAGAGCCTGGTCTGGTCGAGTTGATTGAGTAAAGGCATGCCCATGAGGCCGTCCGGTGCTAGTAGGCCCGCAGTCATTATGATCTCCTTGGCTTTATGACCAAGCTGACAGTAGAGGGCCAACTCCTTGCCCAGGGGGTCGCTCGGATCTTTAAGACTGATGTCTGCCGGCAAGGCTGAGCGCATGGCGGGGATACCGTATTCGCGAGCGAGCTCCGTGACCATTGTTGTCAGGCAAGGAAACAGCTGGCAGTGCTGGTGACCATCGAGGTGGTCTGGTTGTACACCTGCTTCAAGAATGCGCTGAACCTGGGCCTTGAGCTCTTTGCGGATCTCTTCAGGGTCAAAACAGTTGGCAGTCAACTGTCGCCGCAGTTCCTTTTTTCCTGGCAAGTTGCCGGAACTATCTGTGAGGCCTTTGATCGGTCCGGTCAGAGCTCTTCCGTCTGCGAGGTTCAGGTGGACTCCAACCGGAAGTTTAGAGTGCTTTACCTGTTTTATTGCCGTGTTGAAAGATGAGCCATTGGCCAGTATTGAGGCGCTGGTCACTATCCCTTTTTGCTGCGCTTCCAGGATGCCACGGTCGCGCAATGCGTTGCAGCCAAGGTCATCAGCATTGATAATCAAAGAAATCATGTTGTGAATATTAGTCCAGCTTGGCTTCTCGAGCAATTGTCTTGCTTCATATAACAATGAAAGTTTTGCCAGGACGCATTGGGTCGTCATCACTCAGAGGCAGTTGATGCGACAAGATGGGTCAGAAATGTTGTGGGAGGTGACAGACAAAAAAAGGGGGCCTTGTGTTCAATCAAAGCCCCGGAGGCAGCCTATCAGGAGGTTAGGAGGTGTTTTTGATGTTTTCTCTCTCAGAGTGGTAATGCCGCTTGAAGGGTTCATGAGCCTGATCAAGGGCTCTGAGAGTTGCAGCGTTGATTCGTACTTTAGAGGAGTGGGTGTGACGGGAGTGTTGAAAAAATGTGAAAAAAACGTGAAAAGTTATTTTTTGAGAGAAACGGTGAAGCAGGAGCCGGTCGGTTGGTTGTCGCTTATAGAAATATCCCAGCCTTCTCGTTGGCAGATACGCTGAACAAGTGACAAACCAAGACCGAGCCCTTTTCTGCTGTGTGATTCACCGCGGTAAAATGGCTTGAATACGGCTTGCTTCTCGGACTCCGAAATGCCACAGCCTGTATCGCTGACTGAAAACCCTTTCGCCTGAACGGTCAGGGTGACGCCCCCTGTTTGGGTGTGATGGATTGCATTAAATATCAGGTTGTTAAGAACCGTCCTCAGCAGGGGGGCGGGAAACAGACCGTCCAACCTTTCTTGACCTGACTCGCCTTCTTCCAGGGAGAAGGTGAGCCCTTTCTCTCCTGCTTGCTGTTGCCACTCGTGCAGGGCCCTGTGAATGACATTGGTCAGCGAAGCTGATTCCTGCTCGGTGTCTTTGCCACGGGCCAGGGTCAGAAAAGCGTCGACCAATTCCTGAATCTCCCTGGTCGCCTTGTTGATCGTATCAATGCGTTGGCGAGTGTAGTCATCAAGCTGATCTTTTGCGATGAGCAGTTCACAGGAACTTTTTATGACCATCAAGGGGGTGCGGAGCTCGTGGCTGACATCGCTGGTGAAGAGACTCTCCCGCAGTAGAGATTCCTGCAGCATGCCGATGGTTCTGTCGAAAGCTTGCGCCAGCCGGCCCACCTCATCATTTGTGTATCCGGAAGAAAGGGGCGGTGCATCAAGTAGGAGCTTCTCACGGTTATGGACCTGATCGGTTAGCCTTTTGACCGGGGCGATGATTCGCCTGATCATCATGATGCCGAGAATCAACGAGGCGATGACACTGAGGAAGAAACCTGCAATGACAGTGATTTGCAGGAGGTTTTCATGTTGCCCTGAATTCGTCTGCTCCCGGACAAGATAGAAAGGCCTTTCCTGTTCTTTGCGCATCAGGACATGAAAAGAGCTCTGTTCACTTTTCACCTCGTTGAAGCCAGGCTCCAGGTCCTGCAGGTAATAGGGCAGGCCTTCCGTGCCACTGTAGAACTGGGTCCCAAGGTCCAGGTCTGGTGTCTTTCCACGTTCGTAGTCGACCAGAATGTCCGGAAACTTTCGATTAAACTCAGCGGTGACGAGGTCTTCTTTAACAAGGTTGATCGCGGCCATGATACCGAAGCTGAAGAGCCCGCTGACCACTGTTGTCAGGAGAATGAAAGAAATCAAAATCCTTTGCGAAAGGGGCGATTTAAATTCCATCTGATTGAGCTTTCAGGCAATAGCCGATGCCATGCACTGTGTGCAGCAAGGGGGATTCAAAGGGTTTGTCGATGGTCTGGCGAAGGGTGTGGACGTGGCTGCGTAAGCTGTCGCTGCCCGGCAGGTCTTCTCCCCAAAGGAGCTCTTCAAGGGCCTCCCTCTTGACCACGTGAGGGCTT
Source organism: Deltaproteobacteria bacterium IMCC39524 (assembly GCA_029667085.1). Classification (NCBI taxonomy): domain Bacteria; class Deltaproteobacteria; species Deltaproteobacteria bacterium IMCC39524. Next base: position 177,152 of record JARUHJ010000004.1, on the reverse strand, counting down.
TTTTTCATTAATATTTCCAGTATTTTAAGGCCGATTGGGCTGAGCTTGAGGCTCGTCCCCTGGCGGGTTACTTCCAGGCTGTTCATGTCGTAGCTCAGGTCACCGATCGTTAACAGGTTTCTTTGGCTGGTCTGGCCGCGGCGTAAGATAGCTTCGACCCTGGCATGCAGCTCGGGCAATGAAAAAGGTTTGACCAGATAATCGTCAGCGCCGGCCTGAAAACCGGAGAGCTTGTCATCGACACTGTCTCTAGCCGTGAGCATAATGATCGGTGTGTCGACTCTGGCGTCCTGACGCAGTCTCTGGCAAAGGGTGATGCCATCCATGCCTGGCAGCATTAGGTCGAGGATGATCAAATCAAAGGATTGTGTCACCGCCAGGTGCATGCCACCCAGACCGTCGTAGGCGCAGTCGACAAAGTAGCCTTTTAGCTCCAGGAAGTCGGCGATGTTCTGAAGAATTTCTGGTTGATCCTCTATGATCAGTATGCGCATGTGGCTTGTCCTCAGGGCGGTCAGATGTTTATGCATTGCCATAAAAATCCTGAAGCATCTTAAACTGAGACAATTATAAGCTGTTTTGAAAGGGAATGGCAAAAAACCTTTCCTTCCCAGGGGGATTTTCCGGTCAGTTTTCTTGTTACGCTGTGAAAAAAATGTAGAGATGATTGGGTGTAAATTGTGGCGCGTTATGAAATGGGTCTCCTTCCTGTAACAGCTTGTCATTGTTTCGCTTTGCAGAGTGGTTTTAAGAGCTCTTTACAGTCCGCCCGGATTCGGCTAGACTGCTTTTTCACTCAAATGCAATGGAGGAGATTCTATGTCAGTCAACAAGGCCATTTTAGTCGGTAATCTAGGGAAAGATCCTGAACTTCGTTATACGCCGTCAGGCACGGCAGTCTGTACCTTCTCCCTGGCAACAACCGAACGTTTTAAAAACAAGCAGGGAGAGCAACAGGACAAAACCGAGTGGCACAATATCGTTGTCTGGGCTGGTCTTGCGGAAATTTGTGGTAAGTATCTGACCAAGGGCAAGCAGGTTTATATTGAAGGACGTATCCAAAACCGATCCTACGACGACCGCGATGGTAATAAGCGCTACATCTCCGAAATTGTGGCAAACGAAATGCAGATGCTCAGTCGTGCCGGAGACCAGGGCGGCGGTAGTGGAGGGGGCGGTGGTCGTCCGACCACTCCGGCGGAGAATTTTTCATCTGCTCCACAGGAACCACCTTTCAACCCCGATGATGATATTCCGTTCTAATTCGCAGCTCTGGAAGATGAACTCTTCGGGCAGGACTTTTCAGGTTCTGCCCGTTCTTGTTTCTGTCTGTTTTTCATGTTTGCGCCTCCAGTTAGTTTCTGGTAACTTTGAGGTCCTTGATTTTACCTGTGGGGAGTTATATGTCACTCGAGCAAAGACGCAACCTGCTCATTGAACTATTGAATGATTCCGAGGAAGACGTTCGCGTTGCTGCGGCCGCCGCCCTTGAATGCCTTGAATCGCTCCAGGACCTGCAGCAGATTATTCAGGAGCTCAAGTCAGACAAGCGTGGCCAGCGGGTCAAGGCGATTTTTGCCATGGAGAAGGTTAAGTCGACGGATATTTTCCCGCATCTGATTGGCTTGCTGAAAGACCCTGATGCCGATATCCGGGGTGCGGCAATCCAGGTCCTCGGTGCAAAAGCCCACCCTAAATCGCTCAGCAGTCTGGTCAAGCATCTCAAAGATCCTTCTCCCTCCGTTCGCGTTCATACTGCAGAAGCTCTTGGCCACTTTGATGATGTGCGCCTTGCTCCTTATCTTGTCTCCTTGCTGGCAGAAGATGATGAGCAGCTGGTAGCGAGTGCCGCGAGATCTCTTGGTTCTATCGGTTCTCCTGACAGCGTTGAACCACTGATGAAGTTGACCAGGGATAGTCGCGCGACAGTACGCGTTGCTGCTGTTGAGGCGTTAAGTGAATTGCCGCTGAAAGGCTAGTGCCGGCGACTGGAGGCTGGTTTGTGGGGGCTGGTTGAAAAATTAATAAAGGGCCGGAAGATGATTCTTCCGGTCCTTATCTGTTTTAGGAGTCAAAATCGAAGAAGTCTGTTACGTCGATGCCCTTTGTCTGTGGATCGACTTCGGCAATAATGCTTCTTGGCTGGTTTGGCCGTAATTGTATTCTGCGCGGTTCTTCGAGGAGTGCGCCCGCGGCGTTGAAGATGATTTTGATGTCGACCAGGCTGGTGTTTTTGGTGTCAACCTTGGTGACCAGACCGATTTCGTTGTTGTCAAGCCGGACAAGGCTGCCGACCGGGTAAGCACCGAGCGATTCAACAAAGGGCATGACAAAGTCAGGGTGTAATGAAGACCCGGAAATCTCTTTAAGCCGTGCAATGGCCCTACGGGGTGTGAAGGGCCGTTGGTAAGAACGTAGCGTGGTCATTGCGTCGTAGGCGTCGGCAATGGCCGCCATCTCAACCAGCGGTGAGGCGATGTTGTCGACGGCATTGGAAGGGTAACCAGACCGGTCGTAACGCAGATGATGGCCGAGGACAATCTGCATGACTTCCGGGGTAACATCCTCCATCTCCTTGATGATTTCTGCGCCGAAACCGGGGTGCTCTTTGATTGCGTCAAATTCGGCATCGGTCAGCCTTCCTGGCTTGGTGATAATGTCGACATCAATACGCAGCTTGCCAAGATCGTGCAACAGCCCGCCGAGGCCAAGGGTTTTAAGTTGCTCCTCGGTTAGATTGCAGGCTCTGCCGACGGCAAGGGCCAGTACCGAGACATTGACCGAATGGGTAAAGGTATAGTTGTCGTAATCTTTGAGCATCGACAAGGCCATCATGGCGTGAGGTTCTGTCATGGTTAACTGGGCCATGCTCTTGACGACGTTGATTGCTTCGTCAGAAGAAGGGATCTCGCCCATGCGTACATCCTGGAAAATCTGGTCAACGACCTTTAGCGCCTTACGATAGACCTTGCGTGGTTTCTGGTCGTCGTCATCATCTTCCGCAGCGACAGCGCGGATTTTTTTGACCCCTTGCGAAGCCAGGGCGTCAGCAAAATCCTGACCTTTGCCGCCTCCGGAATGGATCAGGTTCAACAACGACTGGATCTCAACGGCCGAGAGGCCTGCCATGAATTCAAAGCCTATCAGTTCGCGAGATTCAAGAAGCGTTGCAAGCTCGGTGGCCGCCGGGAATTCATCCATGAAGAGATGGTCTTCGACAAAAAGAGTCCCCTCCAAGAGTCCCATCCTGATTAACTTTTTGTGCTGTAATAAACCGAACAGGCCGTCTTGCAGGGACTCGACCTGTTTGGCTGTGGCGGGATGGTTGACAGCGTAGAGGCGTAGCCCTTTAATGGCCGCTGCCAGTACCTGTACGACCTGTTTTATTTCATCAACGTTCATGTGTTTGCCTTGTCCAGCTGCATGAGGGCCTGTGCTGCTGCCCGAGCGACAGTCGTGGCCTTGTCATTCGTCGCTTTTTCCAGAGCTGCACGTGTGCTCTCTTCTGCTATGTCACCGAGCGCTGCCGCCGCCGCAACACGTAGTTCATCGTTCAGCTGTTTGTGCAGCCAACGTCTTTTTGTGATGATCTTCAATAGCTCTGGTATGGCTGCGGGATCGCGAATCTCACCGAGAGCGCGAATGGTGTCTTTTTTGAGGTCAATGCCCCTTTGGCTCCAGCCCTTTTGTTTTAACATCGACAAAAGGGTTGGCGAAGCAACTGTCGCGCGCATGGCTCCGAGCGAAAGGATGGCCTGGCGACGCAGATCCTGATCGTCTGAGGCAGCGGTCTGCAGCAGGATATTAATGGCGCGTTTGCCGCCAATTCTGGTCAGGGCGCGAATGGTCTCCCTGCGGACGCGGATGTCATCATGTTGCAACAGCAGGGTGAGTTCAGCCAACGAGTCCTGGCTGCGAATGTCGCCGAGGAGAGCGACGGCATTACGCACCACGAACCAGCGATCATCGCTGAGATATTCATTGATGAAAGGCAGCGAGACCGGGCCGCTGCGCACCAGGACCTCGTGCAGTATCTTGCGTTTTGTTGCGGAGCTCTCGCCAGACAGAATTTCTAGCAGGCGTTTTGTGATTTTACTGCCCATGAAGGCCAGTATCTGAATGAGGGTGTTGCGGGTTTTCTTCTCGGTCTTTTCTTCAGTCAGGTATGCAACCAGGTAATCGGTTGTTGTGTCGGTGGATAGTTGACCAAGACACAGTCGGGCATTTTGTCTGCGCTCCTCGGAATATTGTTTAGCTGTAGCGCTCCGGCATAAAAGGAGAAAAGCCCGCATGACCAGTGGACGCTGTTCGTCGTTCAGTTGAAGCCTCAGCAGAGAAACCAGTTCCTGCAGGGCCTTCTGAAAACGGGCGTCATTGTTTTCCTGCTCCATCCTGGCCAGAAGTGTCTCCAGGGCCAGGGCGTCAGACTGGGCTTGAACTTCATCCACGTCCTCTCCACCAGCGAGTACTGCGGCGGGGTCGAACTCCGGGTCTTCCGGGAGCGACTCAATCTCTTCCCGACGCTCCAGAATATCATCCAGATCGCGGATGTTGGTCCAGATCGTAGTCAGTCGGGCTTTTTCAAGAATCGCCTGGATGCCGCCCTGCTTTTGGAGTGTTTGAGGGTCGAGCAGCAGGTAGTGGACAAAGTGATGCAGGTCACTACTATTGAGATCGGCCAAAAAAGTCAGGTGCTGAATTCTTCGGGCGAAGCAGAATGTTGCAAGTTGAGTAATGACCTGGTTGCCTTTGGCGACCGGGCTGTCATCAAAAAGAAAGCCCTCTTTGCGGATTGTCACGGAAAGGTGGTTGCCTCCACCAAGGATCGGTTCAAAGCTACGCAGACTCTCCTTTGCCGCGGCCTGTAAGGCCGGGTGCTTCGCAGGGTAGTACCTGACGGATTTGATCTGTTTGACCACACCGGTGAGGGCGGTCGCGATCAGGTTGTGGAGTTCGCTGCCATTTTGCATCTTCAGGGTTCCGGTATCTATCCTGCAGGCTGGTTGAGTGAGGGTCACAAAACTTCAGTGCATTCTAAATGATTTTAATCGCTTTGACCAGTCCCGAGGCTATTGTTGCCGACACTTTCTTCTCCTGGTGTTTCACGAGTGTGTCTCATTGATTTTTTTTGCAAAGTCCTGTCGAGAAATGTCATGATATCTCGTCTCTACTCAAGAATGATTATTCCATACAGCTTTGAGGAAAGGTCGCATCATGATTCTCGGTCTCACCGGTGGGATTGCTTCGGGGAAAAGCTTCGTTGCTGATTTGTTTGTTGAGTGCGGTGCTAGCCTGGTGAGTGCTGATCTCCTCGCCAGGGAAGTTGTAAATCAAGGCAGCCCGACGTTGGCCAAATTGGTGGATGCCTTTGGGGTGGAGATTCTGACAGCAGGGGGAAGTCTGAACCGTGAGGTGATGGCGCAAAAAGTTTTTTCCGATCCCTTAGCCAGGCATCGACTTGATCTCATTACTCATCCTGCAATTGCCCATCTTGCTGAATGTCGCTTGATGGCGTTGAAAAATTCACCCCATGATCTGATCGTCTACGAGGCTCCACTTTTGTTTGAAGCTGGCGCCGAGAGCCGGGTTGACCAGATTCTGGTTGTGGTGATTGATCCTGCTTTACAGGTGGAACGTCTCTTGACGAGGGATGAAATAAGCGAAGCGGAGGCCAAGCAGAGGATTGCTGCCCAATGGCCGCAGGCAGATAAGGTGCAGAAAGCAGACTTCGTGATAGACAACTCAGGTTCGTTAGAACAAACACGTCATGCGGTGACTTCTCTGTATCACTATCTTGTCGAGACGGTGGGCTCCGGTCCTTCGAGGCCCTGAATAAACTCGATTGCTTGGGTAAACATCTCTACGCGATATGGATTCTCCTCACGGGTTAACACATGAGGGACGTCGGTGCCGTAACACCGGTAGTCTTTAATCTCACTCGCCATCCTGTCTATCAATTCACGACCGCTTTCAATGTCGACAGTTTGATCCCCTTCACCGTTGAATGCCAGTACCGGGCAGGTTATAAGTTGCAGCTGGCTACGGACTCTTTTAATCAGTCGGTTGATCTGGTGGATGCCGGCGACCGGCCTGCGCCGATAGTAGTGCTTCTGCGAATTGTCTGCTTCTGCTTTTACCTGATAGGGACGAAACCATTTTAACAATCCGGCATAAGGCGCCAGCCAGTGTTGGATCCGCAGGTAGGGAGAGAAGAGAACCAGACCGCTCATCGGGTTTGTTCTTGCCGCCGCCAAGAGTAATAGACAGCCTGTACTCATGCCTATACCGTAAATTGATGAATAGTCTTTGCGGAGGATGGTGTAGCCCACCTGAACAGCATCGTACCAGTCTTCCCAACGTTTTTTGGCAAGGTCTTCCGGTGAAGTGCCGTGGCCTGGCAAGCGAATGGCGAGACTGGCAATGCCGGCAATGGCCAACTCTTCACCAATCAGGCGCATTTCCCAAGGCGTACCTGTAAAACCATGGACCAGCAGTGCCGCACTAGTCGCTCCCGGTGGCCGAAGCATGAAGGGGAGGTCGTTCGGTTCAGACACCCCTTCCTCTTGCGCGAGTTGACGCAGGGTCTGACAATCTTGATTCGTCTCGGAATGATCGAACGGGTCTGTTCCCACTGTCGCTTAATGCCTTTTAAGTGTCTTGATTTATTAGTAAATGTCCATTCTCATCATAGCATTTAAGGTGTGCGTGTCAATCTTGTTCCCTGTTTGCTGATGAGGCTTGTATGGGCGGATACTTTATACAGAAAAGGCCCTGCACTTATCGAATGCAGGGCCTTTGGCATTGAGTTTTGAGAACCTTTTACTTGTGATAACCGAGCCGGGTCGAAAGCTCTTCGGAAGCCTCCAGCACCAGTGGTACCAACTCCTTCTTGATGCGTTCTTCACCGAGGCGCATGTTCGGCCCGGAGATGCTGATCGAGCCGACGATCCGCCGGGTGTAGTCACGAATTGGTGCAGCAACACAGTGTACGCCGAGGTCGAGTTCTTCATTGTCGATAGCGTAGCCCTGCTCAGCAACCTCAACTAGTTCTTTTTTGAGTTGCGTACGGTTCTTGATGGTTGTGTCGGTATAGACCTGAAAGTCTTCCGTTGGCAGGATCTCGTTGATCTCATCATCGGACATGTGGGACAGATAGACTTTGCCTGCTGCGGTACAGTAGGCCGGCAGGCGCGATCCGACCCGGGAGACGACGCGAACCGTCATGTCTGTTTCTACCATGTCGAGGTAGACGACATGGCCTTCCTTGAAAATAGCGACATAGCAGGTTTCGTTACATTCGGACACCATTTTCTCAAGGATCGGTTTAGCCTGACGTAACAGACCCATCTGCTTGATGAAAGTTTGCCCGAGCTCCAGAGCCTTGAGCCCGAGGCGGTAATTTTCGGTCGCCTTGTTCTGCTCAATGTAACCGCGGGACTCGAGTGTGGCCAAGAGGCGGAAAACGTTATTTTTGTGCAGCTTTAAACGTTTGCTGAGCTCGGTAACGCCAAGCTCATCGACTTCGTCATGAAACTGCTCCAGTAAGTCCAGGGCATGGGAAACTGCCTGGATGATATATTCGGACTTTTCTTTCCTGGCCATTTTTTGAAAATCCTTGATGGGTGATGAGTTAGATGGTGCAAATTTTATGCAAACATATTTTCTAACGAAACAGCCTTAAGCTGTCAAGGTAGAATGGAAATTATTGTGATAAATGGTTGAGAAAAAAAACACTTAGGGGCCATGGTTTTTTACCTCTTAGATGATTTTAAAATAGTGTTTTATAGAAGTCAAACAGATAAGTCTTTTTTGTCAAATCTGTGTGACAGTTGACACAGTATAGGCCGACAGGTAAATTCAGCTTAATGAAATCGTGGGAGGGCTCGGCATGTTGAAACTCAGCAAGAAAATTATCGTTGCAATTGATGGTTCCCCGCAGTCGGACAAGGCCGCTGAAGAAGCTGTACGGCTGGCTTCTATCTCGGGGGCAAAGATTAAAAGCAACCTTTATGCTGTGCTGGTTCTTCCAAACATGAAAACACCATCATTTACCGATTTTTTCCCTGATAAACCCGCAACCGAAATGCCCGGCTGGCAGGAAAAGCGCGACCGTCTCTTCTATGTTGTTGAAAAGGTGGCTGCAGAAGCAGGCGTCGACCTTGAATCGATGGTTATGTATGGAGACCCCGCCGAAGAATTGATGATGCTGGCCGAGGAGAAGAACTGCGATGTAATCGTGGTGGGTTCATCCGGCAAAGGCCGCATGAAACGGACACTTCTTGGCAGTGTTTCAACGAAAATATCACTTCACGCACACTGTTCAGTGTATATCGTTCGCTAAATTTGACGGCGGGCGGAAGCCTGGTTGTCTAACTTGGTCCTGCAACCTTCCCCAGTCTGGTGGATGAGTGCCTGGTTTCCTGGCACAAGTAATCAAAAACTTCAATCAGGGTTTCCTTGATGAGCTCAAGGTCTTTCGGGAATTCGTGGGGGGAGAGCTCCAGCACCAGCGCGTGATCGTAGCGGGTTTCTCTCAAGTGATTGAGGAAACGGGTCAAGGGCAGGGCTCCGTGTCCTGGTATAAGGTGCTCACGACCATTGCCGTAGTCGGAGAAATGTATGTTGCGCATACGACCAGAATCATAGAATTGATGGAAATCGCCGAGAAAATCGGTATGCATGGAACCGCAGTGGGCAGTGTCAAATGTCAGGTACAGGTTCCTGTCTTCCATAAAACGGACCATGTTGTCTATTTTTGAAAGCAGGTACGGGTTGATCTTGAATTGTGGCAGGCAGGGCATGTTCTCTATGGTTACAAGAACACCGTCCTGGCCGATTTCAGACTGAAAATTCTTGATTTTTTTCAGCCATCTCCAGAATTTAAATTCGAAAAACAGCCAGTTGGGCGGGTGAAAATTGATCAGAGGGACACCGGCATTCAACGCCAGGTCCGCACATATTTTTAACTGGTCAATCTTGTTCCCCCAACCATCAATCTCAAAAAAGGGGGCGTGGATGGAAAGAACGGGAAGAATGCTTTGCAGGTCACGCAGGTGGTCGAGGTGTTTTGATCCTGAGAAGTCGTGGTTTACGATGACTTCCATACCATCAAAACCGACATCCCTGGCCATTTCAAAGACCTGGGTCGGTGGTAAAGTGTAGAGGCTTCCTGCGGATAAGATCAACTTCATTTTATAGAATCGTTGGCGTCACAATAAAACGACATTTTAGTTTTTCGGCACATTACAGCAAGCTTGGTGCTGAGGTCAATGCTGCACGATGTTGTTGCAGGGGCCTCTTCTAGGGGCTGTGAACCTTTTCTACCAGGAACCGTCTCAAGTGTTCAGGTGGTGGCGGAGTCAGGCGTGAGACGATAATCATTGTCAGAATAACGACAGGTGCGCCAACGAGGGCCGATGAGGTTGGCGGCAGAATTGTGCGGAGCATCGGTATCAGGTTGCCAAGCAGAATCGGTGCAAAGGTTATAATCGTACCAACCGTCATGCCGGCAATAGCTCCGTACTTGTTGGCTCTGTCCCACCAGATACCAAGCAGGAAAACAGGAAAGAGGGTGTTCCCGGCCAGGGCAAAAGCCACGGCGGTAATCTGGGCGATCAGGCCGGGAGGATTGACGGCAATCACCAACACCAGGAGTGCCAGAGCCAGGGTTGCTCCTTTGGCGACAATCAGCAGGTGACTTTCGGTGGCTTTGGGGTTGATCAGTCGATAATAGATATCGTAAGAGATTGCGCCGGCGCCGGTAACCAGCAGCCCGGTTATGGTGCTGATGGCTGCAAGGACGCCACCGATTGCCAGTACGCTGACGAAAATTTCATTCAGGCCAACCCACTCTGCGGTCTTGATGACAATAATGTCGGCAAGAGCCTGAGATTCAGCTGGAGTCAGAATCGTTCCCGAGTTGGTCAACCAGGTTCTTGCAAAGGCGCCAAATGCCGGTGCACTCCAGTAGAGAAGACCGATAAAGAAGAGCCCCCAGACGACACCCCAGCGGGCATCCCGGTTGTTTGGAACCGTGTAGAAGCGTGACAGGACATGGGGTAGCCCGGCAGTGCCGACCATCAGTGTGAAACAGAGGGCAATCCACTCGTAAGGTGATCCGAAGGTCCAGGGGAACAGGTAGGCATTGGAAGCCTGCTCAGGCAGATCACGCAGGGCTCTGCCGTAACTGAACTGTGGTACCAGCCAATTGTAGCCAAGCTTTTTAGCGATCAGCATCAGAGGTACGACGAAAGAGATGATTAACACCAGATAGTGCATCTGTGGATTGCGAGCGGCTTTCAACCCTCCAGCAACCACCAGGTAGACAAAGGTTATGAGGGTGCCGAAAACCAGAGCCTGAGTATAGTCAATGCCGAACATCCAGGCGAAAACCATGCCGATTCCCTTGTATTGGGCAACGCAGTAAATCAGGGAAATGACGATGGCAATGACTGCAGAAAAGACACGGGCTACTGAAGAATCATAACGGGCTTCGACAAAGTCAGGCGCAGTATATTTGCCGAAACGACGAATCTGGCTGCCCATCAGAACCAGCAGCAGGACGTAGCCGCCAGTCCAGCCCAGGATGTAGGCGAAGGCAAAATAGCCGTTGAGGAAAAAAACGCCCGCAATGCCGAGGAAAGATGCGGCACTCATCCAGTTAGAGGCGATGGCTGCGCCGATGCTGGCATGGCCAATTGATCTCACCTGCACGCCGTAGCCACCCCTGTCATGGCGTCGGCTCAAAAGGCCCACGATAAGAGAAACGATGAGCACCCCGCAAAGCAGGAAAAAAGGAGTATATTTAATCGATTGTTCCATAATCGCCATTCCCCTAACGCCGTCTTCGGTAGCTTGAACTCAGCCAGTCAATCAGAACATTGAAGATAAAACAGAGAAAGATAAACCAGAGGATCAGAAATTGACCGCTGAACCAGAAGTACGCGGGGATGCCGAAGATATAGGGAGCCTCGGCAAGAGTACTGGTTGGGTCTGTGTGAACGAACGCCAGGTGAATCGGCATGCCGAAGGTCATAATGGCCCAGGCGGCCAGGGTGACCCAGATAATCGTCACCTCTTTACGCATGAAGCCGGGTCGAGGGCGGAAAAAGTTAATGCGGAGATCTTCCCTTTTAGGGGAGTCTTGTTCGTTCGTTTGCGACATGCCTTGAGCTCCTCTACGAATTAAGCGGCAAATGAGCAACTGCAACGAAAAATCGAAGTGTTGTTTAAACTGTTTTTAATGCAAAGGGTTTGCCAATTCAAGGCAAAACCTCATGTTTTCATAATCTCACTGAGGACGGTCGTCGCGAAGCTGCCTTTCGGTAATGAAAAGGTCACCAGCAGCGAGTCTTTTTCACGAATACATTCCGGGGCCTGAATCGGTACCCGCAACGGCCGCCGTTCCCCTTCCATTGCCAGACCACCCGATAGACGGAACGCCTCAAGGTTGAGCTGCTCTTTGTCGAGCAGGCCTTGCTCAAGCAGGCCGGCCTGGCCTTTGGCAAGCTTGCTCTTGTAGCCGAATAGGGGGGCTGTGGGGCTGATCTCGAAGCTGTCAGCGCGCGGTTGCTCCAACTCAGGGTCAGTGACCAGAAAACAGGCGCCGTTAACATGTTTGTAGGCCAGATCTCCGGGCCAGAGGCGCTCCAGGGAAGCCATGCGCATGTCGACCAAGCGATCAAAGAGGCAAGATTGGTACGCAGAAAGGTAGAGTCGGAGCAGCTTTCTTGGCATAGCAAGGACCGCCTTGCGAGCACTCTTGCCTTCCTGAAGCATCTCCAGCAGACGGCGCTCCGGTCTGCAATGGCGAGGTAATTTCTCTACGGCAGTCTTCAAGTCACCTGCGTGAAAGGCTTCAACCGCTTGCTTCCAACCCTCATGGTTAATCTCTTTCGTGTCGCCGATGATTTCTCGAAGAGCGGCTTTAAAGTCGTTGCGCAGGATGGCCTTGCCAATACGGTGGGAGTTGCCCAGAGAGCCATAGCGTTGTTCGCCAAAACGATTGGGTACACCGATATCCTGCAGGACGCCAAGAATCGTCTCCGCGCGAGACAAACCTTCCTGGTCGGGTTGGTGAATGCGGATCTGGAAGCGATTCCCCGCCAGGTGGCCGGGACGCAGCTTATTGCCATGCAGGCGCGCTGAGAGGATCGTTACCCCCGGGATCTCCAGTTCTTTGACGTCTTCCGGTTTGCGTAATGGCACGGAGACCGTTTGCCGGGTAATCGCCCTGGCATCTTTGAGCCCGGCATAGCCGAGATCGCGTTCATTGCACTTAAGGGCGCTCGCAAGTTCCCGGAGCAAATCGTAGGTGGTCAATCCGCTCTTTTCTACACGGATGAAAAGATGGTCGCCTTCTCCACAGGGTTCGTAAAGGGGGATCTCCTCAACCTGGAAGTCTTCTGGCCTTTGGCGGATGATCCCTCCCGTTCCTGGCAGTTGAGTCGTAAGATACTCAGTCATTTCCGACCTTTTGCCAGTCAAAACGAAAACCTCGCCGTACCGGAGGGGATGACAGGAGATGGCGAGGCACGCCTGCATCACGTTTGTAGTGCAGGTAGTAGATCTGTTGACCTTTATCGAGGAACCTCTGCATGTATTTGGAGATCGGGTAGTCGGCCAAGCAGTGCGTCCACTCGTCTTGCAGCATATTGCGATAGCCGTTCAGGTCACGAATCTGCTCTGCGACGCTCTCCGCATAGTTGTCGAAATCGGTGCTGAAAAAGAAATCTCCTCCCGGTTCCAGATGCTGAGCCAGGTTGAGGAGAAAATCACGGTTGACCAGTCGTCTGCTCCAGTGGCGTTTTTTGGGCCAGGGATCCGGGCAGTTGATATAGACCGCAGAGAGGCTCTCAGGTTGCAGACCTTTGTCCAGCAGCCAGCGGGCTTCAACGCGCATGACACGAACGTTCTGCACGCCGGCTTCGTCAATCTTCTTACAGGTTTTAAGGCACCCTTTATTGTAGATATCAATAGCGAGGAAGTTTGTCCCGGGCTGTTTGCGAGCACGCTCAAGCACGAAATGGCCTGTGCCGCAGCCTATTTCCAGTGCCAAAGGATGATCGTTGCCGAAAATGGACGGCAGGTCCAGTGGCTGGTCGGGGGTTCTGCCGGCAATAAAGTTTGCTGAGGTGATCGGGATGATACGTTGCGTCATTTATCTTTTCCAGTTAGCGAAATGTTGACCGCCTTAAAGCTTTAAGGCTTTGGTTGTATGAAATTGACCAGAACGTCAATCTCATGTTCTGAGAGGTGACTGAAATCCGGAATCTTGTCATTGCCGTGTTTTCGCTCCGGGTTGACAAGTTGGGAGCGTACTTGAGCACGTGTCAGTTTGTCGCGCATTGCTTCGAAGCTGCCTGCGGTGACACCGCCATTGCCGTCCAATGTATGACAGGCCTTGCAGCCCTGGGCGTTGATCAGTTTATGAGCCTCTGTCTCGCTATCTGCGTAGGCAAAAGGAGATAATATAGCGTTCAGAATGATAGCGATTGCGACGACCGGGAGCTTAGGGGGCATGATGACCTCTTGAATTTCGTCCAACATAATATTAACGGCCGCGGGTGGGCATGAGTGCCCTTGGACAGCATAACGAAAATTGTGCGCTGCGCCAAGCGGTGATAACACAGGAGGGGAAAACTTGAAATCCTTATCGCGGAAATATTTGTGCCCTGGCGCGATGAGTCTTTGACAGTATTGGGCCGAGGCTTTGTCAAGACACTGAGGTGCCTTTACTCGAAGTAACCTCAGGTTCCATGATCTCCTTGAACCATAAGATCAGGTCCAGAATGGCAAAGGTCGTCATCTGCACAGTGTACCTGGTGGGCGCGTACAGGGGGGGCTTGCTCGGAACATGGGTTCCGTGGTCGCTGCCAATGGAATGAACCAGTCCCGAAGCGACTTCAATGATCTTGCCATGCTCGATCAGGTGCATGACCTTGAAGTGGCGGATAACATGTTTGAACAGTGACCCGCCTCCGATTCCAGCGCCGGGGGGGATATATTTCGGATCCTTTCGGTATAGAGCCAGGTAGATCCCTTCCTGCAACCTCCGTAGGCGGGCCAGGTTGTCTGCAATAACCACGGGGTCAGAACTGTCCATGAGCTTCAGGCAGGCAATCAACTCCTGCTCTTCACTGCTACCCAGAAACTGCTTTTCGAAAACCTCAAAAACTTCCGGGTACTGAGACGCCATACGGACATTCTCGAGTTTTTCACTTTCCTTGCAGAAGAAGGCAAACATCCGGTCCTGATCCTCGCCACCTTTGAGGTAGACCGAAAGGGTTCCTTCGTAGAGAGGTTTCAGCGTTTTGAAGTGGCCGGGCTCTGCGGTCAGGATGGCTTTAGGCAGGCTCGGGGCTTTTCGGTCGAAAACTTCCTTGGCTCTGACAAGGAAACTTTCATCGGCAACTTTTTGCTCTTTCTTTTTCAGGCAGATGACGTCGAGAATAATTCCGGCAAAGGCTTTTCCCCCCCTTTCATCCATAATCTCGATCGCTTCTTCCAGACTCATGGCATGATCCAGGATGATGCGATAAGGGTTTGCATCTCGCTGCAACTCCTCAACGAAGCTCTTGTCATCATCGATAATCAGCACCCTCAAAGGTCTGGGAAGTTTCTTGTTCAATGCACGCCTCCTTTTGGCAGGATGATCCGGAAGTGAACGTTGTAGTCAGGATTGTCGAGAATCTCAAAGGTTCCGTGATGAGCCTTGATCATTTTTCCAACATAGGCCATACCAAGCCCTCCGCCGGGGCTGTCCACGCTTTTTACCCCATATGAAAGCAGGTTGTTCTGGTTCATCTCCTCTGGCAATGGATCACCATTGTTTAAATAATCGACAATGATCCCGCCTCTTTTTTTTCTGATGACAAACTTGATGATATGCTGAAAACTCGGGTTGGTAAAGCCGTGCACTAGCGCATTGCGGATCAGGTTGTTCATAGACTCGACAAAGGAGTGTTTGTGGAGGACTGCCTTACATGTGGATTCCGTCTCTAACTCGATATGAAGATTTCCTTTTTCCTTGGCGAACAGGGGGATGATCTGTTCACGAAAAAGCTCCTCAAGATCAACTTTCTGGAAGTCATCTGTATTGATCTCTTCGGTAATAAGATCTCTGATGTTGATGATCTCTTCGTTGACCTGATTTAAAGCTCCCTGGGCTTTCTGAATAGCATCTGTAACAGTTTCGTCGGTCTGGCCCTCGTAGAATTGTTTCTGTAGCGGCGATTGATCAAGATTTTCCCTGTGAATAAAATCCTTAAGGTGACTCAAGACCGATTGGGCGGAGCTGAGCTTGGGCTTGATATTGTGAGCCATGTGGCTGACAACTTGAAATTCGGCATCCTTCTTTTCGGCGTCTATTTTGAGAATGCTCTTGCGCTCTGTGCAATAAAGATCGATGACACTTGCAACGAAAAACGGGATGCCGAAAGCTATCAGATAGTGGACCAGTCGTAATGCAAAAAGAAGAGACTTGTCATTGATATCAGCGCCTTGATTTACTGTGACAAAGGAGCGAAACCACTTGGAAACGAACAGGGACGTATCGAGTGCGTTTTCGGTGAAATACCGGGCAGAAATATTGATGAACAGGATAAGGAAGAAATAGAAGATAAGCTTTGGCGAAGGCATTCTGAACAGGCTGATCCCCCTGATCACACCGATCGCCATGACCATGAGCAACTGCACAAGACCAAGAATAATTATTTGATAAGTGCCCAGAGACTTCTGAAGGCCAACTACTGAAAAAACCAGACAGAAAAGCAAGGTGACAATCAGGACCTTGCTGTCCTCGTCGAAATTTCTTCTGCGGCGGCTTCTGTTCCGTTTGATTAATGACATGGTGATTGGATTGAAGAGTCAATCCCCCCGAGAATGAACAGTGAATCAATAAAGAGACAAAACTATCTAATTTGACTATATATTACCCTATTCCTGACAGCATTCAACAATCGTCCGAGGCTCTTTGTGCTCACGCTGACCGGGAAAGGGCAGGCTGACAGGCTCTTGATTTTCTCTGACCGTCTTATAGACTCCGTTGTGCACTGGGAGATTGCCGACTCATTGACGGTGAATAAGCTGAACGCTCCTCTTTGCAAGCAGAGGGAAAGAGCTTGAAATCCTGCCCTCGGCAAAGTACCCTGCGCTTTAGCATTAATCAGCTTTACCATGTTTATTCCTCCAACCGTTTAAGGAGCTTTTCTCATGTTGATCGTCATGCATCATTCTGCCACCGATGAACAGGTCCAGGCCGTTACAGACGCTGTTGCAGCTATGGGCCTGACCGCGGAGCCCATCCCCGGCAGCCTGCGTACCGCTATCGGTGTCCTCGGCAACCAGGGTTATGTGGATGATACGACGATTCGTGAACTCCCCGGTGTCCGCGAAGTTATTCATGTCAGTAAGCCCTATAAGCTGGTCTCCCGGGATTTTCATCCAGACGCCTCCATTGTTGAAGCCGGCGGCGTCAAGTTTGGTGACAACCAGCCACCCGTAATCATCGCCGGCCCCTGTACGGTGGAGAGCGAGGAACAGATGCTCGCTGCTGCCAGGCTTGTCAAAGAACATGGTGCACATATGCTACGTGGTGGTGCGTACAAACCGCGTACAGGACCTCACAGTTTTCAGGGCCTGGGTATTGAAGGGTTGAAGTACCTGCGCCAGGCGGGTGATGCTGAAGGTCTGCCGGTGATTACTGAGGTCATGCGCATTGAGCAGCTTGAAAACATCTGCCGCTATTCTGATGTTCTGCAGATCGGCGCCCGTAATATGCAGAATTTTGACCTGCTTAAGGAAGCGGGCAAGACCGGTCATCCGATCCTCCTTAAAAGAGGTATGAGTGCGACCATCGAGGAGTTTCTCTCCGCTGCCGAGTATATCCTCTCCGAAGGGAATCCGAACGTGATCCTCTGTGAGCGGGGTATTCGGACCTTTGAAAAAACCACACGTAACACGCTCGACTTAAGTGTCGTTCCTCTGATCCGTGAAATGAGTCATCTGCCGATCGTGGTTGATCCCAGCCATGCGACCGGGCGACGTGCTCTGGTTGGTCCGATGGCCAAAGCTGCAATAGTAGTCGGAGCTCACGGTATTATGGTCGAAGTTCATCCCGATCCGGACAAGGCCCTCTGTGATGGCGCCCAGAGCCTCGATGGTGATGGCTTTGGCGAATTGGTCGCAGAGCTCAACCGTCTGATGCATCTTCTGGAAGAGGTGTAGGTTTTATTCTTTTATGTCCACTTCAGCTCCGCAACTTTCTAACTACAAGTTGACCCTCGCCTACGACGGCCGAGCTTTCTTCGGCTGGCAGAGGCATGGTGACAAGCCAACTGTGCAGTTCGCCCTTGAACAGGCGGTGACGAAAGCTTTTGGTGTTCGTGTCGCGGTACAAGGGTCCGGTCGTACCGACCGCGGGACTCATGCTCACGGCCAGGTGGCGAGTCTCTCGCTTCCGGAAGACCTGCCGCCTGCACTTGTCCAGGAGAAGCTCAACCAGCTTTTGGCGCCCGAAGTTCGCATTCTTGATGTTCGGTGTGCTGTGAAAGATTTTCACGCCTGTGACTCAGCTATTGCCAAGCGCTATCGATATCTCATCTGGAATGATCGAAAACTGCCTGAACAGCACGATGGCAGGGTCTGGCACGTTAAAGAACCTCTTGATGTGCAGGCCATGATTGACGTCTGTTCCGTCTTTATCGGTGAACAGGATTTTGCCTCGTTCGCGACGCGGACAAACTTCAAGCAGAAGTCGACGCGGCGCACAGTTTTCGAGGCGGTGCTCAGCAACGATCTGCCCCTGCTCACTTTCGATATCTGTGCGGATGGATTTTTGTACAAGATGGTGCGCAACATTGTCCGTGCCGTCGTCAAGGTCGGCGAGGGACGCTACACGCGTGAGGATTTGTGTCGGATTCTCGATGCAGGCGATCGCCAGGCCGCTCCCGGGACAGCTCCGGCTTCTGGTCTTTACCTGGAACAGGTCTTTTATTCGCAGGATGAATTATCCGGTAACGTCAGTAAAAGAGTGCTTCTATGAACCAATTCGAACATCTGCGTCATAAGGAGGGCTCAGTTCTTAGCCGTCCTCGTGAACTGATCGTCGCCTGCGCCCCCATGCGCAGCAACGTCAACATCTCAAGCGTTGCCAGAACGGCAAGCGCCTGCGCCGTGGAGCGACTCGTCCTGACCGGCAATGCCAGCCTGATCTCAAAGATCGCCCGCGACGGCGCCGAAGAACTCGAGGTCTCGATTCATAGAAGCCTGGCCCCTGTACTGCAAAAATTGCGCAGCGACAGATACCGCCTGGTGGGCCTTGAACAGACCACCAACTCAACGAGCATACATAGCTATAACTTTTCGAGGCGTACTGTTCTGGTGGTTGGTAACGAGCGTACCGGCTTAACGCCGGAAATCCTGGAACTTCTGGATGATGTTGTCGAGATTCCGGTCTATGGCCTGCCTCACAGTTTTAATGCTGCTACCGCTGCCAGCATGGCTCTCTATGAGTACTGCCGTCAGTATCCCTCCGGATGATTTTCCTCGTTGCAACGCTGCCTGGACGTTGCCGGGTCTGAATCGAAACCTTAGCCGGTTAATTCAAAAAGCCCGATCTCCGGACGGCAGAAAAATCTTATCGGCAGGACGCTGGTGCCAACGCCGCGACTGACGTAGAGCGGTATGCGGTGCTGGCTGACCTGGTAGAATCCGGCGACAAAGCGGCCGGCGTAGCGTGGCAGGTAGAATGGTGGTAGGTAAGGCAGGCGAACCTGGCCGCCGTGAGTGTGACCACTTAGGATCAGGTTGATCTCCTTGTTGAGCTGTTCGTGGGCAAAGGCTGGCACATGGGACATGAGTAGATTAAAGCGTTTCGGGTCGACCTCTTTCTGAAGTTGTTCCAGATGATCCGTGGAAGACGGGTAGTCGAGGCCGAAGATCGACAGGGCATGGTCATTGATCTCCAGGTCCACTCGCTCATTGATCAATAATTTCACGCCGACCCCGGCAAAGTGCCTGCGCAGGTTCTCTCCTTCAAGCCGTGACCAGTATTCCCAGTTCCCTTGTACGGCGTAAATGCCATGGGTCGCTTTCAGACTTTTCATGAAACTGAGAACACCCCTGATGTTACGCTGTTCTTCAAGATAGTCTCCGGTGAGCACGATTACGTCAGGCTTCAGATCAGCCACCTGTTTGGTGACCTCTTCAAAGTAGCTGTTGAAATCGCTCAGGTGCAGATCGCTGATCTGCACGATGCGCACTTTTTCCCCCTGAGAAGAGGACTGCAGCAGGTGCCGTTCAATTTTCAGGGCTTGTGGCTCATACCAGAGGGAATCTGCCAGCAAAGCACCGCTGGCTCCGGCGAGCCCGAGGGAGAGGAACCGGCGCCTGCTCACTCCTTTTCGTTGGCGGGAAGAAAAGCTCATAAAAACCTGCCAGAAGTGCTTGGGCTATGGTTGCCAGAATAGCGCAGTTGTATTATCTTTAGAGTTCGCATTATTCAACATATCCCTATGATGGGTTTAGTTAATAATAAGGGATCATTTTTTAAAAAGAAAGGCGATAGACGTTATGGAGCATTACCAGGAGGTCACCAACAATGTTTTCTGGGTTGGTGTCAGGCACGCAGAGCTGCAGATTTTTGATGAGCTTTTCCCGACGCATAATGGCACGACCTACAATTCTTATGTTGTAAAAGGGAATGAGAAAACAGCCTTGATCGATACCGTCAAGGCCCCCTTTACGGAAGAATTTTTTGCCAAGATCGATGAGTGTGTCGGCCTCGACAATATCGACCTGGTGGTTGTCAACCATACAGAACCCGACCATTCCGGTGCCTTGACCAAGCTCCTTGAAAGGCGTCCGGATCTACCGGTTTACTGTTCGCGTCCTGCGCAGAATTTTCTCTCCCAATTGCTGAATGGGCCGTTCAACGCCCAGGTTGTCAGTGATGGCGATGAAATTGACCTTGGTGGGCGTACCCTGCGTTTTGTTCTGGCTCCTAATCTGCATTGGCCGGATACCATGTTCACCTACCTGGTTGAGGACGCCGTTCTGTTTCCTTGTGATGCCTTTGGTGCTCATTACTGCGCCAGCAAACTCTTTGATGATGAGATTCCGGACTTCTCCCAGGACTTTCATTTCTATTTCGACTGCATCATGCGCCCTTTCAAAGACAAGGTCCGGGCTGCCGTCAGCAAAGTCGACGAGCTGGAACTGAAAATGATCTGCCCCTCTCACGGCCCAATTCGCCGGATCGACCCGGCTGCTGTGGTCGATTCCTATCGCCGCTGGTCAGCCCTGCCGCCGGAACAACCCAATCCTCGCGCCCTAATGTTAACCATGTCCGCGCACGGTAATACTCACCGCATGGCTACAGAAATTCGTGAGGAGCTTGAGAAACAAAACTTCCATGTTGTTGAGCTGCGTATGTGTGAGCTGCGCGATAGTGACTTACGCGACGAACTGGAGTTGGCGGACCTCGTGCTGGTGGGGACTTCGACGATTAATCGCGACGCGCCACCACAGGCCTGGCACGCCATGTCACTATTCTCCCTGGTGACGCCCAAAGCAAAGATTGCTGCAGCTTTTGGCTCTTTCGGCTGGAGTGGTGAAGCGGTCAAGTTGGTTGAAGAGCGCTTGAAAGGGCTGCGCTTTAAAATGCCGGTGCCCGGCCTGACGCTGCGCTTCTCACCGACCGACGACAATCTCCGCGAATGCCGCGAGTTTGCCGGCCAGGTTGCCGCCCAGGTTGTGGGTGCGGAGTAGGAATATGTAACTCGCTTTAGCTTGGTGGGCAGGGTCAGATGGCCCTGCCCACTGTCTTTTTGCCTTCGGATATTCAGGCTTTTCGTGACTTCTATAACATCACTGGCACGAGCCGCAGAAATTGCAGTTGTTGCGCCTCTGGATAAAATTCTAAACTACGCAATCCCTGTCGGTTTGGCAGATGAGGTTGGTATTGGTAGTCGTGTTCGGGTTCCTCTTGGCCGCCGTCAAGTGGTTGGCTATGTCATGAACTGGGCAGAGCCAGGTGATGCAAAGTTGAAAGATATTCTCGAAGTCATCGATCCCCATCCCCTGTTTCACCAGAATCATGCTGCGTTTTACCTGCGTGCGGCGCGTTATTATGTTTATCCCCCCGGACAGGCGGTCAGAACTGCTCTGCCGGCTGGTCTCTCGGCTCTGGATAGCAAGCCGACTGTTTTGAGCGACAAGCTTTACCGGGCAACGGACCGGGATGAACAGCCGCAAGGTGCGCGACAGCGGGAAATTCTCGACTATGTCCGTACGAAGAACGAGTGCACTTTAAGCCAGCTGCGAGAAACTTTTTCTGCCCCTCATGCGGCTTTACAGCGTTTGGTGGAGCTGAAATTCCTGCAGTTCGAAGAGATTGAACGTTGCCGGGATCCGTTTGCTGAAATCGACGTTGTAGAACACTGCCCGGTTGAATTGAATGCGGCTCAACAGGTTGCTGTTACGGCAGTTCAGGCCGCCCTTGATGGGCCGTCGACGTTTGCCCCGTTTCTTCTTCACGGCGTCACAGGCAGCGGCAAAACCGAGGTTTACCTGAGGTCGATAGCCAAAGTCCTCGAAACAGGCCGACAGGCGTTGGTCCTGGTCCCTGAAATTGCCCTGACGCCGCAACTGGTGACTCGCTTTCGCAGCTGGTTTCAGAATCATGGAGTGCGTCTGGCCGTGCTCCACTCCGGCCTGTCTGATGGTGAACGCTATGATGCCTGGAGGCAGGTTGCAAGAGGTGATGTCGATGTTGTGATCGGTGCTCGTTCGGCGGTCTTTGCCCCGCTGCCTGAGTTGGGGCTGATCGTGGTCGATGAGGAGCATGATGGCAGCTACAAACAGTCGGAGGGCTTTCGTTACAATGCCCGAGACCTGGCATTGATGCGTGGCCAGATGGAGGAGGCCGTCGTCATCCTGGGTAGCGCCACGCCGGTTCTGACCTCCTATCAGCGCTCTCTGGGGGGGCACCTGACACACCTGGAGCTGCCCGAGAGGACTGCTGAAAGGCCCTTGCCGGAAGTCCATCTGGTCGATCTTTCGCAACATGAAGGAGAGAGCCAGCTGAGCGAGCCGTTGCAGAGTGCTATGGCGGAAGCTCTGGCTGCGGGTGAGCAGGTGCTCCTGCTGTTGAATCGTCGCGGTTATGCACCCTTTCTGCTTTGCCATGATTGCGGAGCAGTTCTGCGGTGCCCTAACTGTGATATCACCTTGACCTATTCACAGGTCCAGAGCTCTTTGCGTTGTCACTACTGTGATTTCCACATGAGACCGCCTGAGAGTTGTGACAGGTGCAGCGGAGTCCGCTTGCTCCCCGAAGGAATGGGCACGGAGCGTCTCGAAGAGGAGATCCGGGAGCTTTTCCCCGAGGCCAGGGTGGCGCGCATGGATCGTGACACCACCAGCCGCAAAGGAGCTCACCATCGGTTGATAGAGCAGATGTCGGCTAGAGAGATTGACGTTCTGATCGGTACTCAGATGATCGCCAAGGGCCATGATTTCCCGGCGGTCACCCTGGTTGGTGTCCTCAACGCCGACACCGCTCTGAACCTGCCAGATTTTCGCAGCGCCGAAAGGGTTTTCTCGCTCCTCAGCCAGGTTGCCGGGCGAGCCGGTCGCGGAGACCGTCCCGGGCGTGTCATGATCCAGACCTATGCCGTAGATAATTATGCGCTTGATTTTGTCGCCCGCCACGATTACCAGGGCTTTGCTGCCCTGGAGCTGTCGCAACGCCAGGTCCTGGCGTATCCACCCTTCGGATATCTGGTGAACCTGGTCTTGAGTGGCAATGACGAAACCAGGGTCAACCGTGCAGCGGAGCAGATTTCTGTTAACCTGACATCTGGTTCGAGTGACGCGGAAGTCCTTGGTCCAGCCCCATGTCTGTTGCCGCGTTTGCGCAACAAGCACCGGGTGCAGATTCTGCTCAAGGCAAAAGAGCGTGAGCCCTTGCGTCGTCAGATTGAGCAGTTACAGAGACTCAGAACACAACTCCCAGCCGGGGTTGTGTTGACCGTTGATGTCGATCCGGTCGATATGTTCTGATTGTGAGTTGCTGAACAAGAGTTTCAATGAGAGAAATATTTATGAATAAAATATATGTTCTGATTGTCTCCGGTCTATTGCTTCTTTCGTCCTGTGCGAAGCCACCGGAGCCGTCTCCGGTCGTTGAGGAACCGGTCATCGAAGAACCGGTCGTTGATAAAGGTGTACCCACTCTGCAGGTGGTCGACTGGACGGACGTTGTTGGCTGGCAGGAGGACAACCCGGGACTCGCTCTTGGTGCTTTGCTGGAAAGTTGTTCGGCGCTGCGCTGGCGTCCGCAGTGGCAGCCGGCCTGTGAGGAGGCCGCGGCTATGAAGCAGGCGTCCGAAGCGGAGGTCCGTGCCTTCTTTGAACGTAACTTTGAGCCTCATCAGGTCAGTAAACCGGACGGTACCACGGAAGGGTTGCTGACCGGCTACTATGTTCCGGATTTGCGGGGGAGTCGGGTGGCTTCAGCCGCTTACCCTTATCCGCTTTATCAACGTCCTAACGATCTGTTGACCATCGACTTGAGCGATGTCTACCCGGATTTAAGCAATTATCGCTTACGCGGCCGTCTTGATGGGCACAGGGTTGTCCCTTACTGGGATCGAAGCGAAATCGACAGCCAGAAACGACCTCTGGTCGATCAGGAACTTTTCTGGGTTGCTGACCCGGTCGAACTCTTCTTTCTGCAAATCCAGGGTTCAGGTCGGATTCTGTTTGATGATGGTGAACAGGTGATGGTCAATTATGCTGATCAGAACGGCCATCCTTACAAGTCGATCGGTAAATACCTGATCGATCGTGGTGCCATGCCTCGCAGCAAGATGTCGATGCAGAATATCAGGTTATGGGCAAGGAACAACCCGAGCGAAGTCGATAACCTCCTCAACCAGAATCCGAGCTATGTGTTCTTCAGGGCTTTGCCTGCTGATGTAAAGAGTCCGCCGGGAGCCCTTGGTGTGCCACTGACCCCTGGCCGGAGTCTTGCTGTTGATCGTCGTCACATACCCCTGGGAGCGCCGGTTTTCGTTGACACCTTCTGGCCGAACAGTGATAAGCCGCTGCGACGCCTGATGATGGCACAGGATACCGGGGGAGCTATAAAGGGCCAAGTCCGCGGAGATTTTTTCTGGGGTATGGGTTCACAGGCAGGCTCTCAGGCCGGTCGCATGAAACAAACAGTACGCTTCTGGGTTCTCTTGCCTCGAGAGGTGTCGGTTGATTAATGCTTCAATTTATAGGGGACAATACCATCGTGTTTAATAAAGGAAAGACTTCAATACTTTTGAAAAGATATTCCCTGCGCTGTTGTTGCTTGACGCTCCTTGTTCTGCTGGCAATGACCAATGTTTTGTATGCGACCACCCCGGAGAAGGGGATGTTTCTGGTTGCAGATGAGCAACTGAAGGACCCGCGTTTTCGTAACGGGGTCATCCTGTTGATCCAGCATAACCAGCAAGGTAGCGCAGGATTAGTCGTCAACAGGGGGAGTCGCCTGTCTCTGTCCACGATTCTTCCAAAAGATTCGAGTTTGACCGGGGATGGCGGAACACTCTCTTATGGTGGCCCGGTTGACCCGAATACCCTGCTTGCTTTGGTCAAGGTTCGCAAGCATCCACCGGAGCCTGCCGAAGAAGTTGTTGAAGGGCTTTATGTGACGGGGGTTGGAGTGCTTGATGAGTGGACGGATTTTTCAGCTGAGGTTGTCAGCTACCGGGCCTTTGTCGGTTACACCGGTTGGGCGGCGGGGCAGTTGGGCGCTGAAATTCAACGCGGTGACTGGTCTGTTCTGCAAGCCGATGCAGAGAGCGTTCTAACGGGTGATCAGGGGCAGCTCTGGAAACGTTTGCGAGAAGCTCTGCCGAAGTAAAGCCAGGCTTCAGCTCTCACCCTCTTCGCCGGTTTTGCCGAGTCGGTCCAGCAGTGCTTTTACCACTGTATCAATGCGTGCCTGGTCTTCTTCCAGAATGTTTAAAAAGCGCAGGCCAATCTGTTGCATATCGTTGGTATCGACATCGCAGATCCAAACGGCTTCGGCCAAAGCACAGATAATCCCTTTCTTGTCACCAATGGAGAGGTAGACCAGAACAAGATCTGATTGTTCGACAGGAGCCTTGAGGGGGAGCCTGATGCCGCCTCCGGCTAGGTTGATCAGGTTCTTTTTAAACTCGGTCAGCTCTGCAGCAGAGACCCCGTCCTTGATTTTCTTGAGATTCTCTTCCCAAAGTGAACGCATATCTGCCAGGTTGCCCGTATTCCTATGAATGCCTACCCAGGCATTCACATCCACGCGACGATAGATGCGTCTGGAGATGAATTCCAGGTTGCCCTCAAACTGCAGACGGATATCCTGACCACTGATGCGTTCAACAAAAGAGGCCACCAGTCGCAACCCCATGCCCATGTGGTCGGTCAGAACCTCAAACTGCATGCCCGGTTCAAAAGGGTAGGAGTCTGCGGCATCGCAGCCGTAGGGAAGGGCCAGGTCAAGCTGCATCGGTTTGCTGTGCATGGCGTAGCCGGTGATGGTATCCAGGGCGACTTGTCCCTCATCAGTGAAGATCCGCTTGATGAAGACTTTCTGCCCTTTATTAAAGTATTTTCCGTAAGACATAATTTAAATTCTGGTTCCTGGTTCCTCTATTCGTCTGTGCCGCCGCACACAGATGTCTCGATTTCAGCCGCGACTGCCTCTACCGTCATCCCGCCGCCGGGTATCGTCACCTCGGCGTACTTCTGGTAAAGAGGCAGGCGTTCCTTGTAAAGGTTCTCATAGGTTTCGTTCGGGCCGATGACCAGTCCCCGATTGTCCATGTCGTGGACCCTGCCGAGCAATTCTTCCAGAGGAATGTCGATAAATACCAGTTGACCGAGCGTCCTCAACCGGCCCATCGCCCGCTCACTGTACACCGCAGAACCGCCGGTAGCAACCACGCTGTGCGTTGTTGAGAGTTCTGTCAGGACCTGCTCTTCGATAGCTTTGAAGTTTTCCAGCCCCTCTCTGGCGATGAGTTGCTGCAAACGGCATTGTTGCTGACTCTGGAGCAGCAGGTCTGTGTCGACGAAGTTGTAGCCGAGCCGCTTGGCCAGCAGCACACCTACGGTGCTCTTGCCGGCTCCTGGCATGCCGATCAGAATGATGTTCAGTGCGCAATCAATTTGCATGCAACAAAAGTTGCCTGATTATTGACTCGGGGTCAACTGTAGAATGTTTGTTTGTTACTGAATTGGTCTCTTTAATGTGCCATGAGTCATTACTCGCGAATACCAAGAGACCGAAACAATCTAGAGAGCAGTTCAAGCCGAAGAGACGTTTTGGTGATGTGGCCAAGATCCAAGCCTCAAAAACAAAAGAGCGCCGCACCCTTGTTCAGGGTTGCGGCGCTCTTTTGTTTTGGCGTCTGATCTTGTCGTCTTTAGACGTTAGTCTTCTGCGATCTTCAGCACGATTTTGCCGAAATGTTTATCTTCTTCCATCATCCGGTGCGCTTCTACGACTTCATCGATGGTAAATACTTTTTCAATAATCGGTACGATGGTGCGGTCGGCGAACTTGGGCATCGCACGTCGGGTGAACTCGGCAACAATTTCGGCTTTCTCAGGGACTGGACGGGAGCGAAGGACCGAGCCAATAATCTGTTGGCGCTTGACCATCATCAAGGCGAGGTTGAGTTCAGCCTTGATGCCGCTGATCACACCGATGCTGACCATTTTCCCCTTGTAGCCGAGGGATTTCATGTTCGGACCGAGGTATTTGGCGCCGACGTGGTCGAGGATCAGGTCAACCCCCTTCTTATTGGTGTATTCCTTGACGATTCCTGTGAAGTCGGGATTCTCCAGGTAGTTGATGACCAGGTCTGCGCCGAGCTCACTGACCCGATCCATTTTCGATGGATGAGCGGTGACAATCAACTTGCTGCTCGGAGTGAGGGCTTTGCTGAGCTGGATGGCCGCAGTGTTGACGCCACCGCCACCGCCGTGGAGGATGGCGGTCTGGCCGTCCTGGAAGTCGCCGATCATAAAGACATTGAGGAATGCCGTGATGTAGGATTCGCAGACGCAGGCGGCTTCTTCGAAACTCATGCTTTCGGGGATACGCATCAGGTGACTGGCGTAGGCTACGGCATATTCTGCATAGCTGCCGCCGCCCACCAGGCTGATAACCCGCTCGCCTACTTGCCAGCCTTCTACGCCCGGACCAATTGCTTCGATTGTTCCAGAAACTTCGAGACCGAGGATTTCCGAATCGCCGGGAGGGGGTGGGTAGTTCCCTGCACGTTGGACCAGATCGGGGCGGTTTATTGATGTGGCAACGACCTTGACCAGAACTTCACCTTGTTTAGGTGAAGGTTTCTCGGTTTCGCCAACTTTGAGAACTTCAAGGCCACCGAATTCATCCATCAAAACAGCTTTCATTATAGTTTCCTCCTCAATTTAAAGGTTATGACTTGATCGATGGTTATGTCAGAAGCAGAGCAGAACTTTAACGCAAAGACGCGAAGGGTTCAAGCATGTCGCAAAGGGGAAATCTGACATGTCATTGAGGTCTAAGCCAGATCAGGGTTAAGCTTTAGCGCTTAAGTCTTTCTTTGCGTCTCGATATTATTCTTTGCGCCTTTGCGTTAAAAACTACCCGTGCTCAGGTTTTCGCACAAACCGATACCCTCGTCCGCGTACCGTGAGGAAATGCTTCGGATTGGCCGGGTCCTCTTCGAAGTACTTGCGGATGCGGACAATGAAATTGTCGAGCGTGCGGGTTTCCGTGTCTTCAGCCATGCCCCAGACTGATTTTAACAAGGTCGCCCGGGTCAGGGTTTCCCCTTCATTGCTGAAAAATATAGCCAACATGCGACCTTCGAGCTCGGTAATCCTGATCTTGCCTTTTGTGGTTTCTGCCGCCAGATTGTTCAGGTCGATGAGGTTGTTGCCGAACTGGTAGCCTTCTGTTTTTATCTGTGAGGGCTGATACCATGCTGAACGGCGTAACATGCCACGAATGCGCAAAAGGAATTCATCGAGGCTAAACGGCTTGGTGAGATAGTCGTCGGCCCCTTCTTTCAGCCCGCTGACTCGATCCTGCTCTTCACCCAGGGCTGTAAGCATAAGGATCGGCAGCTTTGGCTGGGTTTTGCGCATCTCTCTGCAGAGGTCAAAACCATGACTGTCCGGAAGCATCAAGTCGAGAACCACCAGGTCGAAAGACTGGCGACCGAAGGCGTCCATTGCAGCGGCGCCCGTTTCGGTATGAGTGATCAGAAAACCTTCAAGCTCAAGGTTGAAGATGATGCCCTGGGCGATGTGTTTTTCGTCTTCGACGAGGAGGATGTGTGGTTTTTTCATGAGGCCTCTGTTGTCGACGCTGATCCTGTGAGGGGGAGGGTGATCCTGAAGGTTGTCCCCTGGCCCTGGCCTTGACTTTCAACTTTGACCTGGCCGTGATGGCGCAGGATGTTGGCATGTACGATGAAAAGTCCGAGGCCGGTGCCGCGGATATTTTCGTTTTTGCGACGCACGCGATAGAAAATGTTGAAGATTTTCTTCTGGTCGTTAAGTTCGATACCGCGGCCGTGGTCGGTAAAGACAAGATAACAGTGATTCTGGTCGCTGCTCAAAGAGATCATGATTTCCGGAGACTGGTCGGAATAGAGGACCGCGTTTTCCAGGAGGTTGCGTAAAACGGTTTCCATCGCGTCCTGGTCTATTGCGGCGAAAATTCCAGGCTTGATGTCGAGCGATAACTTGCCGGCTTTGGGCAGGGTAAATTGACGATCCCGGAAATACTTCTCGACAAAGGCACTGAAGTCGATTGATTGGAGTTCGAGCCGCCAATGCTTCTGACCGACCCGGTTAGCCGACAGCAAGTTGTCGATCAGTCCGTTGAGTCGGTTCGCATCGCTCAGCATGGTCTCTACAAAGGGAGCCATCTGCTCAGGTGAGGGTTGGTGGCGACGCACTGTTTCCAGGTGCAGTTGCAGCGAGGCCAGCGGTGATTTGAGTTCGTGGGTCACCTGGGAGATAAACTGGCGTTGCTCGCGAACCAGGGAGGATTGTTTGCGCCAGTACAGGAAGATGACGTAAACGCCGACCAGTATGGAAACCAGCAGCAGCAACCCCTCTGTCAGGATCAACCAGTCAGGGCCACCAACCAGAAGCTCTGGGCTGTATTTTTCGGCCAGTGCTCTCAGCTTGCGGTGATTACCGAGAAACCAGTTAAGCCAGACAATCACTGCAAGCACCCAGGCGACCTGGATGCCGATGAAAGCCATGAGCGGATTAAATATACGTTTCAGCCAGTTCATAGGCCCATCTTTACCATTACAGGCGCTGTGCGACAAGTGGAAGTGCAGAAAGTTTTTACAGAATTATTACAAAGCGCCCAATGAACCTTTGTTAAATTGAGGAGTGATTAAGCCACTTATTACGGAGTTTAAGGAGCGAATATGCGCATCGGTAAACATGAAGTCACTTATCCCCTGATTCAGGGCGGCATGGCCGTGCGTGTTTCAGGGCACCGCCTGGCTGGCCATGTTGCTCGTTGTGGCGGCGTCGGTCTTGTGGCGTCTGCCGGTATCGCCCTGAACGATCCCCAGTACACCGGTGACAATTACTTCGCCATAGAGCCTCAGTCTCTCAAGGATGAGCTGGCAAAGGCTTACGCGATTGCCCCTGATGGTGTGATCGGTACCAACTGCATGGTCGCTGTAACCGACTATGCTGCACTGGTCAAGGCTTCTTGTGAAGGCGGTGCCAAGCTGATTGTCAGCGGTGCCGGATTACCGATGAACCTGCCGGAGTTAACCGCTGAATGGCCTGATGTTGCTCTGGTGCCGATTGTTTCTTCAATCAAGGCCGCCGAATTGATCGCCCGAAAATGGCACAAAGCTTACGGCCGCCTCCCCGATGCCGTGGTCGTAGAAGATCCCGATACGGCCGGTGGCCACCTTGGTGAAAAGCTGGAAAAAATTGGCACCGGCGGGTACGACCAGTACGCGACGGTTCGTGGAGTTAAAGAGTATTTCCGTAACAAGTGGAACCTCGATATCCCGATTATTGCTGCCGGCGGTGTCTGGGATCACGAAGATTTCCAGTATGCTATGGAGCAGGGCGCCGATGGCGTTCAGATGGGGACCCGCTTTGTCTGCACCGAAGAATGTGATGCCGATGATGCGTTCAAACAGGCGTACCTGGATTGCAGCAAGGAAGATATCGGCCTGCTCATGAGTCCGGCAGGCTTGCCGGGAAGAGCCCTGATTCGTAATGTCGAAGCGATTCGCGAACGTGACCTGGTGATGACACCTACCTGTCCGACCGGCTGCCTGCGTAAGTGCGCATATAAGTCTTCGGGGGAGCGCTTCTGCATCGTGCATGCTCTTGACCGCGCCCAGCGCGGGGACACAGAAACCGGGTTGGTCTTTTGTGGCACCAACGCCTGGAAGGCAACGAAGATCGAAACCGTGGCCGGAATCTTTGCTGAGTTTTTTCACGGAGAGGCGACACAGGCGGCGAGTCGTTAAGTATTGTCCCCATAATCCTTTCAGAGAGGCAGCCTTCGGGCTGCCTTTTTTATCGTTTTCGGTTGTTTGGCTTTAATCAATCGTTGAGTCCAGTCCCCCGCAGCTTGCTGTGGGGGCGTTCATTTTTAGAAAGTCCATAATCACTTGTCATCGCGGTTTGTCTTGTTGTAAAATGTCTTCTTGTGGTTCGGGGTAGCCCCGAACCGCATTCTTTTCTCTGAAAAAACAAGTATCTTTAAGGAGTTGCCGATATGGCGCCAAAAGAAGAGTATATCCCTAAATGGATTGCCTGGGAGTCGACCCAGCGATGCAATTTAAACTGTGTACACTGCCGCTGTTCCTCCGATATGGATGCGGCTGTTGGCGATTTTAATACCGAAGAGGCCTTCAAGCTGATTGACGACATCTGTGAGGTCAGCCAGCCGGTCATGGTCCTCTCTGGCGGAGAGCCTTTGTTGCGTAAGGATATCTTTGAAATTGCCCGTTATGGTACCAGCAAAGGTCTGCGAATGTGCATGGCCACCAACGGCACCCTGATCACGGATGAAGTCTGCCAGCAGATGATTGAAGCCGACATCAAGATGGTCTCCTTGTCTCTTGATGGCTCAACCGCTGAAATTCATGATGACTTCCGTGCCTGCCCGGGAGCCTTTGACGGTGTGGTGCGAGCTGCAGAAATCCTTAATCGAAACGGCATCAAGTTCCTGATCAACTCTTCGTTTACCAAGCGTAATCAGAAGGACATCGGTGCCACTTTCAAGGTGGCTAAAGAGCTTGGCGCAACAGCCTGGTATATGTTCATGATTGTACCGACCGGGCGTGGCGAAGATATTATGAACGAACTGGTTTCCAAGGAAGATTACGAGGAGATCCTGTCCTGGCACTATCAACAGGAGAAGGGGGAGGATGAGATCCTGATGCGCCCGACCTGCGCCCCGCATTACTATCGCGTTGTGCCGCAGATGGCCAAAGCCGAAGGCGTTGATTTCAAGCGGCGCAGCCTGACCTTCTCCACCGGCGGCGGCAAAGGCTGTATCGCTGCCCAGACCATCTGCCTGATAGATTGCTTCGGTAATCTCAAGCCCTGTTCCTACTTCCATTCCTCGGTCGGCAATGTTAAACAGGTGCCGTTCAAGGATCTCTGGTTCAACAGCAAGACTTTCAACGACCTTCGCAATTTCAAAAAGTACAAGGGCAAATGCGGGGAGTGCGAGTTCATCAACGTCTGTGGTGGTTGCCGCGCACGTGCCGATGCTGTTTACGGCGATTACATGGCAGAGGAGCCTTTCTGCAATTACCTGCCGCCGCGTACTTTGAAGCGTATGGAAAAAGAAGCGGCTGAAAATGCTGCAAAAGAAAAATCTTAAGAGACCAAAACGTATAACGTGAAAAGTGACTGGTCGTAATCTTTCACGTTTCACATTTCACTTTTCACGATAATTTCAGGAGGATTTTCATGTCTCAAGAATACACGTTCATCAAGGCTTGCTGGGGCCAGCCAACTGACTATGTTCCCGTATGGCTGATGCGCCAGGCTGGTCGCTACCTGCAATGCTACAAGGATGTCCGCGCCAAGGGCGGCGGCACCTTTCTCGATCTCTGCAAAGACCCCGCCCGCGCTGCGGAAGTCACCATCCAGCCGATCGATATCCTCGATGCTGATGCAGCGATCCTTTTCTCAGATATCCTGACACCGATTGAGCCGATGGGGATGAAACTTGATTTCGTTCCGGGGCCTGTCTTTGAAGACCCGATTCGCACCGCTGCTGATGTTGATGCTCTAGTGGTACCTGAGGATATGAGCCAGGCGGTCTCTTATGTGCCGGCCATTATCAAGCGTCTGCGGGTTGCCTTTGAAGGCCGCGTACCTCTGATCGGTTTTGGCGGCGCGCCTTTTACTCTCGCCTGTTACATGGTCGAAGGTAAAGGCAGCAAGGACTTTGCATCTCTCAAGCAGATGATGTATTCGGACTTCCCGCTTTACGATGCCCTGATGAAGAAGATCACCGAGATGGATCGGCGCTACCTCAACATGCAGATCGAAGCCGGTGCCCAGGCCATCCAGATTTTCGATACCTGGGGTGGTCTGCTGGCACCTCACGATTACGAGCGCTATATCCTTCCTTACGTCAAGGAGCTGATCAACGGCCTCAACCGTGACGGTATCCCGGTCATTTACTTCGTCAAAAATGGCGGTACCATGCTCGAATTGGTTAAGGAAGCTGGCGCCGATGTGCTTGGTCTCGACTGGCACGTCAACCTCGGTAAGGCTCGTGACATCATCGGCCCCGATGTTGCCGTACAGGGCAACCTCGACCCGACCGTGCTCTATGCTCCGAAGGATCACATTGAGCGTGAGGTGCAGCGCATTCTCGATGAGAACGCTGGTCGTCCTGGCTTCATCTTCAATCTTGGCCATGGCATCCTGCCGACGGTTCCACCTGAGAACGCCATCCATATGGTTGAATGTGTTCACCGCTTGAGTGGTAAATAAACGCACGGAAAGAGGGACGTGGAACGTGGAAAACCAGCCCCCAGCCGCCAATCCCCAACCCCGGGTTTCTCTTGAGAAACCCGCGGGTTTAGTTCTTCTGAATATGGGCGGACCCGACTCGTTAAGAGCGGTCCGCCCGTTTCTCTATAACCTCTTCTCTGATCGGGATCTGATCCAGTTGCCGGCAGGCGCACTGCTGCAAAAGCCCTTTGCTTTCATGATCAGTGCGCTGCGTGCACCGAAGGTCAAGGTCAACTATGCGTCAATCGGTGGCAAATCTCCACTGCTGGAGTGGACTGAAAAACAGGCTGCGGGGGTTGCTCGTGAACTTGGTGATCAGGTCAAGCCGTTCGTAGCTATGCGCTACTGGCAACCTCGTGCCGAGGAGAGTCTGCGGCGCATGAAACAGGAGGGCATTACGCAGGCCATTGTCCTTTCCATGTACCCGCACTATACCAGCGCCACCACGGGTAGCAGTATCAAGGATTTTGAAGCCGCCGCATCACGGGTTTACCCGGAACTTGAATATACGATCATTCGTGAATGGTACGATTGGCCCGCTTATCTTGATGCCCTGGCTAGCCGGATACGAGAAGGGCTGGAAAAGTTCCACGAACTTTCCCGTGATGAAATCCCGATTCTTTTCTCTGCACATGCCTTGCCGCAGAAGTTTATTGATGAAGGAGATCCCTACCTCGACCATGTAACCTCTACGGTGCGAGGGGTGATGGAGCGTTTCCCCGATCATCCCTGGAGGCTCGGCTTTCAGAGTCGTAGCGGGCCGGTGCAGTGGATGGAGCCCGACACCCTGGAAGTTCTCGACCAACTTGGTGCAGAACAAGCTCCCGGCGCCTTGATCGTGCCGATCTCTTTCGTGTCGGATCATATCGAAACACTGCAGGAGATTGATTTCGAGTTTCGCATGCACGCAGAGGAGGTTGGTTTGCCGCGCTTTGAAAGAACCCCTTCACTCAATGATAACCAGGACTTTATAGAGTCTCTGGCGGCATTGGTGCGTAATCATCTGGAGCAAAAATGATGATAACCTGTCGACATTGTGGCACAGAGTTTGATCCCGACAATCTGCCGGACGACGCGTCGGTTCAGGCGGGCCTGATCCTGGCTGAAGAGCAATACGGTGATGCAGGCGAAGTCTGTGCAAACTGTTTGTCCAGCCGTGGGCGATTATCGATGATGTACGATCCAAGTTGCCATTAAAAACTGCAGCGCATTGCGAGTTGCGTGTGGCGAAAAAAACTAACGACCAGGGCATTTCTGCCCTGGCCGTTTTTATTTGTATTTCTCGCCACATAATATTCGCGTTTTAGACCCCTTGATCTCTAAGCTTCTCTATCAACACCTTCTGCTCCTCGCTCAGCAACTGTGGTACCTCAATGTCAATGACAGCATAGAGGTCACCGTTTGTATCCCCTGCCCGGCCAGGCACACCGAAGCCTTTGAGCCTGATCTTGCTGCCATTCTGTGTGCCTGGCTTCACTTTGATGCGCTTACTATCCTCAAGCGTTTCTACGGTGACCGTGGTGCCGAGACATGCCCCGGTGAATGGGATTTTGACGGTTGTATAAAGGTTTTTGTCCTCGCGGCGAAAACGGGTGTCTTTGCTGACGTTGATCTCCAACATCAGGTCGCCGTTCTGCCCGCCGTTCGGGCTGGCCGCTCCTTTGCCGGAGATACGCAGCTTCTGCCCTGGTTCTACACCGGGCGGAATGCGCACCTGTAACTGCTCGCTCTGACCGTTGCGCTCGAGATCGACCCGTCTTTCTCCGCCGAGGATTGCCTGGCGAAACGGGATCGTGATTCGCATCAGGTAGTCCTGGCCCTTTCTGGGTCGTGGGCGGTGATGTCCCCCTCTGCCACCGAATATTTGGCTGAAGACGTCGTCTCCACCACCACCGAAGCCGAACTCACGAAAGATGTCTCCGAAGTCTGCATTGCGGAAAATATCTTCCTGAGAAAAGCGCTGATGGAAGGCCGCGTCGCCATACTGGTCGTATTGCTGCTTCTTCTCAGCATCAGAGAGGACCGCATAGGCTTCGGAAATTTCCTTGAAGCGTTCTTCGGCCTTTTTGTCATCCGGGTTTTTGTCGGGATGATATTTCAGTGCCAGTTTACGGTAGGCTTTTTTAATCTGGTCGGCCGTTGCGTTTTTCTCGATACCGAGCACAGCATAGTAATCTGAGGCCATGATTCTTCCTTAGTGAATGTTCTTTGGCTGGTCAATATAGTGACGGCTAGGCGGAACGTCAAGAGCGTCACAAAAGGATTGGCCCTGAATAGGTGCTGTCCCGGTTTTGAACGTGAGAAGATCTGTCGCCTGTGGCTTTAAGCCTCTGCTCGCCATCTCTTGAGATGGCTTTGAATGAAGTCAACAATACGCTGCTGTTCCTCTTGCCCTTTGCCCGTTATTTCCATCGGCTCACCAAAGGCAAAGTGAATGGTTCGGGAAGGAATGATCGGCCCGAAATCCTTGACCATTTTGCCCGCTGACCAGGCCCATGTCAGAAGCGCGACGGGAATAACAATGGCCCCGGTTCTTTGAGCAAGCTTGACACCGATGCTGTTAAATTTCTTCGGGTCGAAGTCAACCGTTCGCGTGTGCTGGGGAAAGATTATCAGATTGCGACCCTGATCCAGGCGTTTCGCCCCTTCTTCCATGACAACCTTGAGGTCATCGCGAGGATTGACCCGGTCAACGACGACAGGATCCCTGGTTTTTACAATATTGCCGAAGATCGGATAATCAACCAGGCTGCGCTTGATAACATAGTCGAGATCACGGCTCTGCGGCATGATCAGCGATGGCAGCACAAAGGTTTCGAGGGTGCTCATGTGGTTGCCGATAAAAATGATGGGGCGATCGATGCCCTGGATATGTTCAATACCGGTCACTTCAAAGTGGCAGCCGGTTTTCTCCAGAGCTTCAACGGTGGCTGCGCTGCTGTTATGCCAGTCAACAGAGTCGTAATTGCCACGTTTGGCTGCTGAGCTTGCCTTGTATACGATTGAAATCGCCCTGATGTAGAAAGAGAGCGTTGGCAGCAATTTGCTCAGAAAGCCTATCTTGCGTTCGGGGGAGCGATATTCTGTTCCTTGGTAAAATCCCTTGATCTTGTCCATGACACCTTCTTTTTCAGTTGCAAGAGTCCGGTCTGTGAAATCGGAAAATGATCAGTGCGATCGTCATGCTTAATCCGGCACAGAGAAAGAGGACGTTGAGTCCAAACCACTCGCCAATATAGCCCAATATCAATGATCCTGCAAAGATTCCCGAATCAATTCCGCCGGTAAAGATTCCAGTTGCTTTGCCGCGGATTGAAGATCTCTCGTCACGTACAGCCATGGTGTTCAGAAGGGGGAAAAGCAGGCCATGACCGATTCCGGAGAGGATTCCTGCGACGCAGAGTACCGCCTGGTTGTAGGCCAAGGGTAACAGGAAGAGCCCGGCCATGTAGAGCACAATACTGCATGGAAGAATACGGTTTTCACCGAACCTTACAGAGAGCCAGCCGTTGACGAAGCGTATTGTGATTGCTCCACCCGAATAACAGAAAAAGTAAACCGAAATAAAGCCGAGGTTGCGTTCTTCTGCCAGGGGTGCAACGAAGTTTCCTGATCCCGCAAGGCCGACTCCGAACAGCAGAGAGATGAGGCCTACGACGATAAACTTCTCCCGCCTGAAGAGTCCGAAGAAGGTGGTGGGGTCGCTTTCTTTCTCTCCTGTAGGGGCACTCTCTTTAAGCGGTTGATGAATGATCAGGGAAATGCCAGACAGGATGCCTGCCACAATAAAGAGGCCGGCAAAACCGAAATGTTCAAGCATGATTTCCGCTAAGATCGGACCTATGGCTATGCCGATCAAACCGGAGATGCCGAACATGCCGATGCCCTCGTTAAGTCGATCTCGAGGCAGGATGTCAGCCATAAAGGTGAACACGGATGTAAAGCAGATTGCCAAACCGACACCATGCAAGGCTCTCAAGAGTAAAAAAGGCGGGTAGGCCGTGCCAAGAGGGTCTTGAATGCCGAGATACAAGAAGGGCGAGGCGAGCATGAGGATGCTGCCCAGGGTGTAACTGCGCTTGCGGCCGATGCGGTCGATCATCTCCGCAACCCAGGGGCGACTGATTGCCGAGGCCAGGGCAAAAATACCCATGACCACGCCAATGTCACCCTGGTTGCCACCGTGCTCGAGAATGTAGAGCGGTAAGAGAAAGAAAGCGCTGAAGCTGGCTGTATGGCAGAGGTTGGCCAGTGCCATGGCCCAGAATGCGGGAGTGTAGAGCATCGTAGTCTATTCGTTTCCTGTTGATTTGGCGGTCATTCTGACTTGCCGCCCTAGGAGAGTCAAGGGCAATCAAGGGGAACGCTGTGGTCTTCTTTTCTCCTGTTGATAGATGCGGAAAACACGCTAGGATTATTGATAATCAAAACATGCTCAATCAATTGCAAATTTTAGGAGTTGCTATGAAAGAGACGCTGCAAAAGGGCCTGACCTTTACCCATAGTTATAAGGTTCCCAATGACAAAACCGTACCCTACGTCTTTCAGGAGTCAGATCTTTTCCAGTCCATGCCGCCGGTTTTCGCTACCGCGTTTATGGTCGGCCTTATGGAGTGGGCGTGTATGGAAGCATTGCGACCCTACATGAATGAAGGTGAGATCAGTCTTGGTACAAATGTCTGTGTGACTCATGCTGCAGCAACACCGCCCGGGATGGAGGTCAAGGTTGAAGTGACCTTGCTCGAAGTCAATGGCGCAAGGACCAAGTGGTCGATCGTTGCCAGGGATGAGCAAGACCTGATCGGGGAGGGCACGCATGAGAGATTTTCTATTGATGGCAAGAAGTTTGGGGAGATTGTCGCAAAGAAGGCTGGTGGTTCTTTATGACGCTTGAAGAACTCTTTGTGTAGACATAGGTCCTTGATCTGGCAGGCAGTGTCAGGTTTTGTCCCTTGCAATCCGCATGCTGAATATCCCCAGGTAATGTAAGAAGGAGTTGCCGCCGGATTTAAAGTAAGACGATAGGCAAGACAAATCCCTGACAGTCGAATGCAAAGGTTGAGGGCTTTTCTGCTTACTAATAACTAACGACTTCAATTTGAGGTTGATATGTAAAGCTTAATCCCGGGTTTCTGAAAAAACCTTCCTCGACAGTGTCTACTGTATAGCCTTCTCCTGTTTCTGTTACATTAATAACTTCGGCATTAATATCGATCACATCGGCATTGTTGTCATTCTGTGATACAGAAAATCTAATTAATTCCTGGTTATCTTTTTCAAGTTTTTTTGCATTGTCAAAGTCAAGGGTGATCCACTTGTTAGAGCCTGCGGGCTGACTTTCGAACTCGATACAGACTTTGTTCAAAAGGTTTGATTGGTCATAATAGACGTTTCGCATGTTGCGGTTATAATAATCTTCTTCACCTCTGAATATGTTAGTTCTTTGGTATTTTACACATACGTCTTCATCTGCCATTATCGCAAAACCTAACTGTATCTTACTAGGGGTTTCAATTGTTCGACGAAGTATAATCTGATTATGTGCATATTTTCCTTCTTCTTGCCGTAAGAATTCTTCGAGATACACTTTTTTCTTGTCAAGATTTACAGATTTAAGCGGCATTTCATACGCTAACACGCTGGTACTTGTCAAAATCAAACAAAGAGTTATTAGATATTTCATGGCCTGTTCCGTGTCAAAAGCAAAGCCTGGCTTCAACTCGTCAAAGCAACTGCAACTATTGGTAAGACGTGTTTAAAATAACTTTGCAAGCTTGCCCTTTAATTTAAGGAATTAAGAAGCATCGCCATCAAGGCATTGTGCTTAGTTTCAAAGCGACGACTAAATTGTTGTTGAATTGAACGTCTTGCTGATTTATCTGTACCTACAAAAAAAGCCTATCTCCGATAGTGAAGATAGACGTTTAGGTGTTGTTGCCCCTAACTCCTCTTCGGTAGCTGGGCTGTCACGGTGTGACCCCTAGCTTTGCGTCACTAGGTCGCCCTAGCTTTGCTATTATCGGAGAGTTAACGGTAGCTAAGATATACTATTTCGAAAATCAGGTCAAGTTGGCACAGGATTTATCTTTTTTGCCCTCTCACGCTGATTTGAAGCGTTATGGATTGGACGAAGCACAAAATTCTCACTGTTCCTGACAAATGATAAAAGTTGTAAAATAGGGCAACTTTGAACATGGCTAAACCTTACACTGTGTGTAAGATCAGATATGAGTTAGTAAACTTTATGCGCAGGGGCCAAGAGGCACATTCCCAACCAGAAATTCCTTGTCAATAACCTCTTTCAGATAATTCTTCTGATCAATGACCCTGGTCACTACATTGCCTTCGCCAAGAACAATCAGCGATCTTTCAAACCCTTGTCCCCAGTTGCTGTCTGCAAGGTCGGGTTCGAAGCAGACAATTGTGCTGATTCCTGCTTGTACGATGGCTTTGGCACATTCGATACAGGGATACCAGGGGATGTAGAGGGTGCAGCTTTTGGTTGAAACGCCAAGCATCGCCGCGTTGTAGATAGCATTGCGCTCCGCATGAGAGACCCACAGGTACTTCTCGCCGTTGCTGGCTTCATGGCGTTCTTCAACATCGTCGTTAACGCCGCGGGGAATCCCGTTGTAGCCGGTTGAGCGGATCTCATTGTCGGGGCCGACAATGACGGCGCCCACCTTGCGACCCCGGTCTTTGCTCCAGGTCGCGATAAATTGAGCCAGGGCCATCCAGCGAACGTCCCAGTTAGAACTCGTCATGATCTTCTCCTCAAGCAAAGGCAAAGACCTTCTCTCAACGCAGAGACGCGGAGGCGCAGAGGCGCAGAGAATAGAAGCGTTCTCTGCGCCCGTTGCTTCTTTGCGTTAAAATGTTTTTTGCTTCAGGGCCTTTGCTTTTAACCACACTTGGAGTCGCCGCAGTTCAGGCAGGTCAGGCAGCCGTCCATGATGATGACAGCCTTGGCGACGCACTTGGCGCACAGTTTGGCGTCTGCAGGGAAGTTGCCGTTATCTTCACCTTTGGCTTTCCCCTTGAGATTGTCGTATTCGGCACGCTTGGCCAGAATCATCTCTCTCTGGGCTGCGGGCATTTTCTCTTCTTTGATCAGGCCGATCATCTTCATGTGGCTTTCCAGGGCGTGACCAATCTCCGCTACGATTGATGGCATAAAGCCACCGCCGCCTGGTTTGAAGTAGCCGCCTTGAGGGTCGAAGACCGCTTTCATCTCATCGACCAGGAAGGTGACGTCACCTCCTTTGCGAAAGACCGCAGAGATAACCCGGGTCAGGGCAACCACCCACTGGAAGTGATCCATGTTTTTCGAGTTGATGAAAATCTCGAAAGGCTGGCGAACTTCGTGCTTCGTGCCATGGTTCAATACCATGTCATTGATGGTGACATAGAGAGCATGCTCACTCTGCGGGGTCTTGATTTTGTAAGTGGCCCCCACCAGCATTTCAGGGCGTTTAACGTTCTCGTGCATGTCCTCAATCTGATTTTTCTCATCCTGGGCGGCCTTCTTGCGCTGCTCATCGAGATTAACGACGTCGTAGCCAACAATCTTCTGTTCAATTTTTTTAGCCATCTTTTTTCTTCCTTAAAATTTACAGCTTACCGTAATAGCCTTCTTTGAGCGCGTCGTACAGGTTCGCCGCTGAATGGGTCTCATTGTCGTATTCGATGTTTTCGTTGCCACGGACTTCGAGCACTGTGCCGTCGTCCAGCGTGAACTGGTAGATCGTGTCCGCCAGATCCTTATCCTTGACCAATACGCCCTGGAAGGCTTCCGGGTTGTAGCGGAAGGTCGTGCAGCCCTTCAAGCCCTGTTCGTAGGCATACATGTAGATGTCCTGAAAATCCTCGTAGGGGTAATCACTGGGGACATTAGCGGTCTTGGAAATGGAAGAGTCAATCCATTTCT
Organism: Deltaproteobacteria bacterium IMCC39524; assembly: GCA_029667085.1. Lineage (NCBI taxonomy): Bacteria > Deltaproteobacteria > Deltaproteobacteria bacterium IMCC39524. The sequence continues at coordinate 136,147 of JARUHJ010000004.1, read as the reverse complement.
GCGCGGCGGCCTGAATGTCGACGTGCTGCTTCGGCGTGACATCTTCCGAGGTGATGAAGTTGTCCGGAAGACGCTCTTCCGGTTTTTTGCTGTCAGGCATCGCATTGGGGTTGATCAGTTCACGATACGCCAGCAGTTCATAGGAAAAGACATCGATCTTCTCTTTGCTCTTCTTGCCCTGGCGGATCAGGTTGCGCGAATAGTGGTGGGCGAAGCTGGGTTCAATACCGTTGGAGGCATTGTTGGCAATGGACAGGGAAATCGTGCCGGTTGGTGCAATGGAGCTGTGATGGGTGAAGCGTGCGCCGACTTCGGCCAGTTCGTCGACAATTGCCGGCGCTACTTTGGCTAGCTGTTGCATGTAACGGCTATAGCGGGCGTGCAAAATCCGTCCAGGTACACGTTGTCCCAGTTTAATACCGTCCGCTGCCATTTCGGGGCGTTTGCGCAACATCTCGGCAGTGACTTCGTACTCTTCCTCGAGAGCCGGTGCGGTACCTTTTTCTTTTGCCAGGGCCACCGCCTGCTGCCAACCGGCCAGGGCCATCTGCAGGGTAACCTCTTCTGTGAAGGCTACGGCGTCGGCATCACCATACTTCATGCCGAGCAGGGTGATTGTCGAGCCAAGCCCCAAATAACCGAGACCGTGACGACGCTTGCCAAAGATTTCGTCCTGTTGCTGTTGCAGTGGCAGACCGTTGATCTCGACGACGTTGTCCAGCATGCGGGTGAAGACAGCGACAACCTCGCGGAAGTGCTCCCAGTTAAAGCTCGCTTCAGGAGTAAAGGGCTGGTCAACAAAACGGGTCAGGTTAATCGAACCGAGCAGGCAGGAGCCGTAGGGAGGCAAGGGTTGTTCGCCACAGGGGTTGGTCGCACGAATTTCTTCGCAGAACCAGTTGTTGTTCATCTCATTGACCTTGTCGATGAGGATGAAACCAGGCTCGGCGAAATCGTAGGTGGATGCCATAATCACATTCCACAGCTGCTTGGCGCGGATAGTACGATAAATCTTGCAGGCAACTTCGCCGACATCGTTCTGCACATAGTCCTTCTTGACGGGCCAGTCTTTCCAGAGAACTTGTGATGGATCCTTCAGGTCCAGTCCGTCGCGTGCCAGTTCCTTGGCCGTCAGAGGAAAACAGAGCGGCCATTCCTGGTCCTGCTTTACCGCTTCCACGAATTCGTTGGTAATCAGAAGAGAAAGGTTGAACTGGCGCAGGCGGCCATCTTCTCGCTTGGCCTTGATAAAATCAACAACATCGGGATGAGAGATATCGAAGGTCGCCATCTGGGCGCCACGCCGGCCGCCGGCTGAAGCGACGGTACGACACATGCTGTCGTAGATATCCATGAAAGACAGCGGCCCGGAGGTGTTGGCTCCGGCGCCGTTGACAAAGGCGTTGCGAGGGCGCAGCGTAGAGAAATCGTAGCCGATGCCGCAACCCGCTTTGAGCGTCAGGCCAGCTTCATGAACCTTGCCCAGAATCTGATCCATCGAGTCCTCAACTGTTGCCGACACAGTACAGTTGATGGTCGATGTGGCAGGCTTGTGTTCGAGAGCCCCTGCGTTAGACGTGATGCGTCCGGCAGGGATAGCGCCGTTCTCCAATGCCCACAGAAATCGTTCGTACCAGTGGGCTTGTTTTGTCTCGTCTTCTTCAACGAGAGACAACGCTTTGGCAACACGCACAAAAGTTGCGTGCAGATCCGCGTCGACAGGTTTGCCTGTTGCATCTTTGAGCCGGTACTTGCTGTCCCAGATGTCCAGCGAAGCTTCCTGCCAGGAGATTTCTGTCGTTTCAATCGGTTTTTTAATCACATTGCCTGCCATTTTTGGTTCCCTCGTTTGTCCCCCGTCGCCCCTCAGGTCGGCTGGAAGCCCTTAGTTTAAGCAGTTTGGACGATAGTCCGGTACTGCGCATAAAGCACTATATGTTGTAGCGGAAGACATTCTACTCTACTACATAATGTTTGGCAAACTGAAATTGATTAGAATTCGAGAAAGTTTCTGCAGAGACCTTCGCTTGAAATTTATGTGCTTATTGTCAGGTGAGTCAGGTGTCTTTTCTGCCCTTTTTAAATATTAGAAATCATTAGGGAAAGTGCGTTGCAGATCAGCCTTTGGCTGGCTTGGGAGGCGTTTTTACCAAGTCTTCCAAGGTAGATTTTATCGCTGGCGGGGCAGGAAGGTCCCTTGATTTCATTAAAGTCAAAATCTTCCGGCGGCTATCAAGCGTTTCTGCCAGTAAGGATTTGCCATGCTGGCATAGCTGACCCCTTTGCCCGAAGAAGGTGAATGGATGAAACGGCTCTGACCCGCGTAGATGCCGACACGGGAAATCTTGTTTGCTGAGAGGGCAAAAAAGACCAGATCGCCGGGTTCGATCTTTTGTGGGTCAATCCTCTGGCTGGCGCGAAAAATTTCCCTCGAGGTGCGTGGTAGCTCTACCCCACTCTGATTGAATGCATATCGTACCAGGCCGCTGCAGTCGAAGCCTCTCGGGTCAGTTCCGCCGTAACGATAGGGGGTGCCGAGCAATTTGCGGGCGACGTCAAGTGCATGTGCGCCTGGACTTTCAATTGCTTTTTCCGGGGAGGGCGACGGTTTCTGGTTGGTCGTAATAGAAGACTCTTGTCCTGTTGGTTGCTGTTTCCCCGTGCAAGCGACAACCAATGTGAACAGTATGAAGAGCAGTGGCCATTTCACTACGTTTTGCATTGCAGGAGACATAAATAGTCCTCGTCTGGCGTTGGCAAAAGCGATTGAAAGGTGAATACGTCATTTCAAGCAAGCATTGTTCCAAGATAATGCTTCTGTGCCAGTGTTTTCAGGGGATTGCCCTTTGCCTGAAGTCTGAAATTGAGGTATCTTCAGAAGACTCTCTGAAAGAAAGCACAGGACTTGAATGAAATCGAAACTGCAAACAATTTATCTTAAAGATTATCGGCCACCGTCATACCTGGTTGAAACGGTCGATCTTCATGTAGAACTCTCACCTGCACAAACCAGAGTTTGCGCGACTATTCAATTTAAAGCCAACCCGGATTGCTCAGAAAAAAGGCCTGATCTGCATCTCCATGGCCGGCAGCTTGAGCTGCTGTCCATAAAGCTCGATGGTCGGGAGTTGACTGCCGGTGAGTACCGGGTTGATAGCGAAGGCCTGACGATTCGGGTTGTGCCGGAACGTTTTGTCCTGGAGACACTGGTCGAGATTAACCCCGAGGGCAATACCGCGTTGGAGGGTCTGTATCGCGCCAGCGAGATTTTCTGTACCCAGTGCGAGGCCCAGGGCTTTCGCAAAATCACCTTCTATCCGGATCGTCCTGATGTCATGGCGCGCTTTACCACGACCCTGGTTGGTGATCTGGAAACCAACCCTGTGCTGCTTGCCAACGGTAACCTGATTGAGTCGGGACAGCTTGATGACGGGCGCCACTATGCAAGATTCGAAGACCCTTTCCCGAAACCGAGTTACCTGTTTGCCCTGGTGGCAGGCAAACTCACCGCTATAGATGATAGCTTCGTCACTATGTCGGGGCGCAAGGTCAGCCTGCAGATCTTTGTCGAGGAGCGGAATCGCTATAAGTGCGAGCATGCCATGCTTTCGTTGAAAAACGCCATGCGCTGGGACGAAGAGGTCTTCGGCCTGGAATACGACCTCGATGAGTACAAGGTGGTCGCGGTTGATGACTTCAACATGGGGGCGATGGAGAACAAGGGGCTGAATGTTTTTAACTCCAAGTACGTTCTGGCCAAAGCTGAGACAGCAACAGATGTTGATTTCCAGGGCATTGAAGGTGTAATCGGTCACGAGTATTTCCATAACTGGACCGGCAACCGGGTCACCTGCCGCGACTGGTTCCAGCTCAGCCTCAAGGAGGGCTTGACGGTCTTCCGTGATCAGGAGTTTTCTGCCGACATGGGGTCGCGGGCGGTCAAGCGGATCGGCGAAGTTCGGCTGTTGCGCAATTTTCAATTCCCCGAAGACGCCGGGCCGATGTCTCATCCCGTGCGTCCCGAATCGTATATCGAGATCAACAATTTCTATACGGCGACGGTCTATAATAAAGGCGCCGAAGTGATTCGCATGTACCAGACCCTGCTTGGTAAAGAAGGCTTTCAGCGGGGCATGAAACTCTACTTTGAACGGCATGACGGACAGGCGGTGACCACTGATGATTTCCTCGCGGCGATGGCGGATGCGACCGGCACTGACTTGAATCAATTCAAGCGTTGGTACAGCCAGGCCGGCACGCCGGTTCTCGATATCGAGGGTCGCTACGATGACGAAGCCAAGACCTTCTGCCTTACGGTACGCCAGTCTTGTCCCGAGACCCCCGAACAGTCTGCAAAGCAGCCTTTACTGATTCCTTTACGGGTCGGTCTGCTGGGACCCGATGGCCAGGACCTGCCTCTGCAACTTGACCATGAGAAAAAAGCACAAATTGGCTCACGAACCCTTAAAGTTTGCGAGGCTGAACAGACCTTCACCTTTGTCAACCTCTCTGTTGCGCCCGTGCCTTCACTGCTGCGTGATTTCTCTGCCCCCGTTAAGGTTCATTATGCTTACGACAGAGAGGCTCTGACTTTCCTCTTTGCCAATGACAGCGACGCTTTCAATCGCTGGGAGGCTGGACAGCGACTGGCGACGGACCTTCTTCTGGAGATGGTCGGTGATATCAGGGCAAAACGGACAGCTGAGGTTCCCGGAGATTTTCTTGCAGCGTTCCGTTCTGCTCTGCAGGACCGGGAGGCGGATCCTGCACTCTTGTCTCTCGCCTTGACCCTGCCGGGCGAAGTGGAGCTTGCCGAAGCCATGGGCGTGGCTGACCCGGGTGCGATTCATGCTGCCCGTCAAACTTTGCGTAAAACTCTGGCGTTGGAGTTACAAGAGGAATTTACCGCGGTTCTCGGAGAAATGCAGGATAATGGCCTCTATTCCTTGACCTCGCAGGCGATCGGTCGCCGCAGCCTGAAGAATCTCTGCCTCGGTTATCTGGCCTTGCTCGATACCCCCTCTATCCAGCAGAACTGCTTCGATCGTTTTGTTGATGCGGACAATATGACGGACCGCATGGCGGCGCTGACCTGCCTGGTCCATAATCGATTGCTCCGTTGGGAAGAAGCTCTTGCTGCTTTCTACCATCAATTTGAGACCGATCCCCTGGTGGTCGATAAATGGTTCACCTTGCAGGCAACCTCGCCGCAAGCGGAGACTCTCACTGAAATAGAGACGTTGATGGCACATCCGGACTTTACCATGCGCAACCCGAACCGGGTGCGTTCCCTGGTTGGTGCTTTTGCCCAGGGTAACCCGGTTCGATTCCATGACCTGTCCGGTGCCGGGTACGCCTTTTTAGCTGACCGGGTGATTGAGCTCGACACACTCAACCCCCAAGTTGCCGCCAGGCTGGTCTCTCCTTTAAGTCGTTGGCGGCGTTACGACAGTGAGCGTCAGGGCATGATGAAAGTTCAGTTGGAGCGTATTCAGCGTCAGGAGAATCTCTCCACGGATGTAGGAGAGATTGTAGGAAAATCGCTTTGACCCTGGTGCAGGGTTAAGGGCACAGAATCTAAGGAAAAAAGCCTAGGACCCAGAACCCTTAACGAATAAGTGACTATGAAAAACACAAACTCATTACCTGATATCCTGATTGTTGGTTGCGGTGATATCGGCGTTCGAGTCGCCCAGTTGGAGAAGCAGGCGGGGCGAAAAGTCTCCGGGCTGGTTCGTTCCGAAGAGGGCGCTGAGCGCTTGCGGAGCTATGGCATCGTGCCGGTCATGGGGACTCTGGATGATTTAACCTCACTCAGTGATCTGCCGACAGGCGGAAAGCTGGTTTACTATTTTGCCCCTCCGACCGGCGGCGGTCCTTTCGACAGCCGCATGCGCAGCTTTTGCCAGGCTGTCGGTGCCGGGCCGTTGCCAGACAAAGTGGTTTATATGAGCACCAGCGGCGTGTATGGTGATTGTGGTGGTGAATGGGTCACCGAGGAGACGCCCCTGAATCCTCAGACCAGCCGCGCGCAACGTCGCGTTGATGCCGAAACCACCTTGCAGGAGTGGGGGCAGGAGCACTCGGTCCCGGTTGTTATCCTCCGGGTGACCGGTATCTATGGCCCTGGTCGGCTCCCACTGGCGAGGATTCAGCAGGGGCACCCGGTGCTGCGAGAGGAAGAATCGCCACCGACCAATCGCATCCATGCCGATGATCTGGCTGTCGTCAGCGTGAAAGCCGCTGAAACAGCCGCTGCTGGTGATGTTTTTAATGTCAGTGACGGCCAGCCGGGAACCATGACACAATATTTCAACCTTGTCTCTGAGTTGCTTGACCTGCCGCCTTTGCCGCAGGTTGATATGGAAGAAGCGAAACGTGTCATGAATCCGATGATGCTTTCTTACCTTACAGAGACCCGGCGCATGGATAACCGTAAGATGATCGATCAGCTTGGCGTCACCTTGAGATATCCGAACCTGGCGGCCGGGTTGAAGAATGTTATTGCGCAACTGGATAAACCGAATATGGGATACTTTGGCTCGATAGGACATTAACGGGAGGTTCAGGGATAAGGGCTCAGGGTGAATGGTTTCCGTTTACCTTAGCCCTGTACCCTTAACCCTATTTCCGGAGTTAATCATGAAAAAAATTGCAATCATTGGTGCCGGCATCTCCGGCTTGAGTACTGCCTTTACCATCGAGCGTCTTGCCAGTGAAGCCGGTCTGGATGTCGAGGTCACGGTTTTCGAGCGAGAGGAGAGAACCGGTGGCAAAATCTGGAGTATCAAGGAAGAGGGTTATCTCTGCGAATGGGGGCCGAACGGCTTTCTTGATAGCAAACCGATGACTCTGGAGCTGTGTGATCAGCTTGGTATTCGGGATCAGCTTGAGCGTTCCAATGATAACGCCCGCAAGCGCTTCATCTACAGTGGCGGAATCCTCAACCGCCTGCCGGAAAACGGACCGATGTTTTTGCAGTCGAAACTGATCAGCTGGCCTGGCAAGATTCGTCTGGCCCAGGAGTTCATCAAGCCCAAGCGCACCGATGGCGTTGATGAAACCCTGGCTGATTTTGCCCGTCGTCGCCTTGGCGCGGAAGCCCTCGACAAATTGATCGGGCCAATGGTTTCGGGGATCTTTGCCGGCAACCCGGAGACTATGAGCCTGAAGAGTTGCTTCCCACGCATTCACGAGCTGGAGCAGGAGTATGGTGGCCTGCTCAGAGCCATGATGCTGCTGGCCAAGAAAAAGAGGGCCGAAGTCAAGGCCGGCAAGCAGGTCGCAAGTGCCGCTGGACCGGGCGGCGTACTGACCTCTTTTGTCGGTGGTATCCAGGAGCTGACTGACGGCACGGTCAGGGGTCTTAAAGGTGAGGTCCGGACCGGTCAGGCTGTTGCCGGTTTGAAAAAGATCGATGGTGGCTGGGAGCTGCGCCTGTCTGACGGTTCTAACTATGATGCCGATGTTGTTGTTTCTGCAGCACCGGCCCATGTCCTCAAAGAGCTGACCTGGTCGGTCGACGGTGAATTGTCTGAACTTCTTGGCGCCATTCCCTACGCACCGATGAACGTGATCTGTTTCGGTTATGAGCAGGAAAAAGTGGCTCGTGACCTGGATGGTTTTGGTTACCTGATCCCGAAGAAAGAGGGCTGTAATATCCTTGGTACGCTGTGGGATTCGAGCATCTTCCCGCAACGTGCACCGGAAGGCCACGTCATGCTGCGTTCCATGATGGGGGGCGCCACGACTCCTGAGGCGATCGATCTGAGCGATGCCGAGGTTAAAGAAAGAACCATGGCTGAGCTCAAGAAGATCATGGGAATAGAGGCAGAACCTGATTTTGTGCGAATCTTTCGTCACCAGCGCGCTATCCCCCAGTATGTTGTCGGCCATGCGGAGCGACTGCTTGCGATAGAGGCGCGCCTGAAGAATCATCCCGGTTTGATCCTGACGGGCAATTCTTTCTTTGGCATCGGTCTCAATGATTGTGTCAATGCGGCATACAAGGCCGGTGACCAGGTTCTCTCCTGTTTGCAGGGTGCGGATTAAACCTGGTTGCAATCGTGCTGCCAGGAAACTTGTTGCGACTTGAGTGTTCTTCTGATACCTGTTGCTTCTTTTAGTGACGCAGTTTTACTAATTACGCTACATACTCTTTAGTTGGAGAAACTTGCATGAGATTGTTGACTCGCTCCGATTTTGACGGCATCTGCTGTGCGGTTCTCTTAAAAGAACTCGGCATGATGGATGAGATGGTCTATGCCCATCCAAAAGACCTTCAAGACGGCAAAATTTCTGTCACAGGGAATGATATCCTGGCCAATGTCCCTTATGTCCCTGGGTGTGGCCTCTGGTTCGATCATCATTCCAGTGAAATTGAACGAAATGACCTTGATGGCCGCTACAAAGGCTCAAGCCAGATGGCACCAAGCGCTGCCCGTGTGATCTGCAATTACTACGGTGCTGAAAAGTTTGAACGGTTTGAAGAGCTTCTCGAGTATGCCGACAAGCTTGACTCCGCGCAGTTGAGCGAAGAGGAGATTCTCAACCCCACCGGCTGGGTTCTCCTCGGTTTCCTCTGTGACCCGCGAACCGGGCTCGGTTATAGCAAGACTTACACTATCAGTAATCTGGCTTATTGCCGTAACCTGGTTGATATGATCGGGGACATGTCGATCGATGAAATCCTGGCTCATCCGGATACGAAGGAACGCACCGACGTCTACTTTGAGAGCACCGAAAAAGCCAAGAGATTTTACAAGACTTGTACCTGGTTAGACGGATCGATCGTTATCTCAGATTTCCGTATTGCCGGCATGGCTCCCCCGTCAAACCGTTTTCTCATCTATTCTCTCTATCCGGAAGCGAACATCTCTATCCGCGTTCTTGATGGTAAAGATGGCAAATTCGTCTCTTTTTCGGTGGGATACAGTGTTCTCAACCGGACGGCAACCGTGGACGTCGGCTCCCTGATGCTTAAATACGGTGGTGGCGGTCACAAGGTGGTGGGAACCTGCCAGGTCCCCTATGAAGAGGCGGAAGACATTCTTCACGAGATGGTTGAGTTTATCAAGTCGACGAGTTGATCGCTCACTAGAAAAAGGTCTCTGTATATCATTGGCTCGCCAACCATACCATGGCTTCTTTTTCATCAGTGAAGCCCATAAATTGCAATCCTCTGTTCATGGAAACATCCTCCCAAAACTTCCAGTGGGAATCGTATTTACTTGGTTCATAAAGAAAAGCGACCTTCACGGCTCGGAGAATAGACGTTCCAAGCAGCGATGACAGTTTTGTTGAAAAGTCATGCGCAGGCATGATGCTCTCAGGCACGCGCAGCTTGCGAGCATCATAGAAGACGTTAAAGTTTAATTGTGCGGCCTTCTCACGGAGGCTTATTGCTAATGCGACAGCCTCTTCAATATTTGGATCACCCTCCAAGCGACAGAAGACAATTTTTCTCTCATTGATTATCTGAGTATTATATTTCATCAACACCCTCTATCTTTCTCCGGAAGCTACCCAAATAAGGGACAGATGTTTTGCATTGTCAGTAAGTTGAGGGGAAAGGAACCTCAACCCTTTAGTGCTTTTTATCCTTGCGACTGACGATAATAAAGGTCAGCATCACTGCCAGGATTAGAGCGGCACCCATCCCCCACATGCTGATCTGTTCAACCTGGCCGCCAACATCCTGCCCCAAGGCGTCGATCTTTGAGCGGGTTTCATCGACCTGCGCTTGTGTTTCAGACAGTGCTTTGTTTGTCTTCTCCTGTACAGAAGAGAATTCAGCCTGCATCTTCTGCAACTGCCCTTGCAGAGCTCTGATTTTGTCAGACTGCTCCACAATCGTGTTGTTTTGAAGAATGAACTGGTCCGTGAGTGAACCTAGTGATTTCGTCATGGGTTCGAGCTCAGCGAGCGCTTGCTTGATTCTCTCTGTTTGAGTTTCAACCACTTGGAGTTGACTTGCAAACTTTTCATTTATGTCAGTTTGCGAGGCTTGCGTTTTGTTGACGAGAAGTTTTAGCTGTTTTTGCTGTTCTTTGAGGGAGGTCTTCTGTTCAACCAGGTCTTTTTGCAGATACCAGATTTTTTCCTGGATGCGTTCAATCTCTGACAGCACAAGTGCCTGCTCGGCGTATAGAGGGGCTGCGAAGAGCAGCAGAAGGAAGAAGAGTTGCAGAGCTTTCAAGATGACCTCCAGTCTTAGGCTTGCTTGTCAATCCAGAATCGTTCCCCGGTCGTTGGCCGAATGGAACAGTAAAAATGTAACCCAAATAGAACAGTAGGTCAAAGGTGAGTTCTATCAATGGACGTGGAAGGTTCAGCCATCAGGAGACGATTCTTGGGTGTGATGTCAGCCGGTATCTGCTGTGTGAAAATCGTGTAACCATGGTTGCGCAAATGCTGAGCCCTGACAACATCTGCGGCCAGTGGACCTTCGAGCCAACCGCTAAGTCCGCCCTGGTCAGCATCTTTCAGGTTGTGGCAACATGGTAGCAGGGCCAGTCGTGCCTGTGCTTTTACGGCCTGCTGTAGAACCAGGTCAGACAAACTCCCGCAAGCGTGAACGGAAACGACAAGGTCCGTGGATTCCAGGACAACTTTCTCCAATGACATTTCGATAAATTCGATCCGACCTTCAAGCCTTGGCCAGCTTTCGAGCAGAGCCTGATAAAGTTTATTGGCCGAGGCGGGGAGAGTGCGATCTACGGCGAGAGCAACCGGTGAGCTATCATCGAGGAGCAGAAGAAGAGCTGCGGCCAAACCATGACCGCACGCCAGGTCAACCACGCGTCCGCTTCGGAAGCGTCGTCTGACTCGTCGGGCAACCTCCCATGCTTCGAATAATTCTTTGCGTGGCAAGCAGCCCGCCTTGCAAACGGCGCGGCCAACTTTGTCGAACAGCGAGTCGCTCGGGAAGAGAAAGGTCTCCTTTTCTGTCAGGCGGTTTCTTGAAGAACGTTTCATAGGATCCGTGGCGGGTGGCGCGGGGCGTGGGGAAGGATTTTAATCTCGCTACCTGCTGCGCGTCTCCTTGTTACTCTGACAATCAATGCAAAATGGAGTTTCCGGCTGTGCTTTCAGACGGGCGTAGCCGATTTCTTCTTCGCAGCTCGCACACAAACCATAGTCATCATCGGCGCATCGACGCAGGGCTGTTTCTATACGCGTCAGTCGCGTTTGTGCGGTGCGTCGGTTCGCCTGCACCATGCTTTGCTGCTGCATGGCGTCCATTCGGGAAAGACGGCCAATGGGCTCATCGAGGCTGACCGGTTGTGCGCCATCTGACGAGTCTGCAAGCAACGTCTGCAACTCGTCGCGAAGATTGAGCAGTTCCTTGTTGAGCTCCTGCTTCTGTTGTTCGCTCAGTTCATTCATGGCACGTCCGTTAACTCTGAAATAAAGTTACTGATTATTTGAGCACCGGTTTCCGGATGAGCCAGAAGGGTTATGTGAGGGCCAGGTCGTTGCTCTATCTGCAATTGCGGCAGCAACTGTTGCAGGGGAACTGTCGCACGTTCAGGAATCAGGCGGTCGTTTTTTGCCTGCAGATAAAGGCAGGGTCCAGAGAAACTTATCTCTGGCGGGGGGGGCAGCTCAGCAAGGATCTTCAAGCGATTTGAAAGGACACTCAGCTTAACAGACTTGAGCGCGTTCTGAAAAATGTTAACGGCCTCAGAGGGCGCGCCGCCAAGGCAGAAAAACCGACCCAGAAATGTTTTGGTGAAGAGGTTGAGGATCAGTTTCTGCGGCAGGTAAAGTCCCGCATCAAGAAAAAAAGGAGTCGGGTGACGCGCAAAGGTTGCAACGAGAAGGACACCCTTCAGATTATCCGGTGGCTCAGAGAGGATTTGCAGGCCGATCGGTCCGGAGAATGATTCTGCCAATAACACGAAGGGTTTCTTACGGGGTAATTGTTTGCGGGCAAAATCGACATGCTCCTGGAAAGACATGACGCGATCGGCTGGATAGCGCACGACCTGAACCTCGATATCCTCAGGGAGGTGTTTCAGCAGGGGATCAAAAACCAGCCCTGTGCCGTCGAGACCGGGAAGGAGTAATAACTTCGTCATAAGTGCCTAGATTCCTCTGTCGAGAGGTGAACGATAAGTGCGTCGAGCATGTCTTGTTCTTTTGCTCTCCTCGTACCACGTACAACGTTCCTGATCTACTTCGATTTCCTGCGGTAAAGATCGGTTTTCAGACTGGAAACGCGATCGAGGAAGAGCATCCCGTCGAGGTGATCCAGTTCATGCTGGATGGCGACAGATTCAAAGCCACACGCTTCAATGACGCGCAGCTGCCCTGCACGGTCGGTGAATTCCACGACAATAAGTTCGGCCCTGGTGACATTGCCGGTGTAATCGGGAACGCTCATGCAGCCTTCACGCATTATCTTGCTGCCGGACTTTTCGATGATCTCGGGGTTGACCATTTCGAGCAGGCCGTGATTGTTGTCTTTGCCGAGTTTGCTCTTCGAGACATCGACGACGACGACGCGCACCAGCTCGCCTATCTGTGGAGCAGCAACGCCGACGGAATGGCCGGAGTCGAGCATGGTGTCGACCAGGTCCTGAATGACGGCGACAGTGGGCTCATCAACAGTTTCAACCTGTCTTGCGACCTGCTTAAGTATCGGGTCAGGATAGAGGAGTATGGGGCGAACGGCCATGGTCAGAGTTCCACCGTCGGGATGGTGCGCACGGTGATATCAACCTGAAGATCCTCGCGTATCGGGGTGAGCCAGCCGTCGACATCTTCTTCCGCAACGTTCTCAGGGAGGACCGCCTCGATAACCATGACATAGACAGGTCGTTCATCGCTGCCGACCAGCTTGGTGTTGAGGTCGGTAATATTAATATTCTTTTCGCCCAGGACTTGAGCGACCCGGTAAACAATCCCGGGCTTGTCGGAACCGTAGACTGAGATCATGCAGATATCGCCGAATATGTTGGAGCGAATTTCACCGCCCGGTTTAAGAACACGCAGGGCGACAGACAGGTCAGAATCCTCCAGGGGCTTGAACGCATCGCCAAAGCTGTCGCGATCCGTGAGCTCCGGATGGCCAAGGATCAAAATCATGGCAAATTGACCGCCCAGAATAGAACAGCTCGAATCGGCGATGTTGCAACCGAGATCGAAAAGAATCTTGGTGACCTGAGAGACGATTCCGGCACGGTCGCGGCCCACGATGGTTAAGGCGAAATGATTCATGGTAGACTCCCTCTTTGACAGTTCAGTAAATAGACTTTATCTTGTAGCACGGCAGAACAAGAAGGGTAAAGGGAGAAGGGTGCCGGGATAAGGGCCTCCCTGTACCTTCCTGTACCTTTAACCCTGTACCCAGACCACGTAATATTGATGAACCCAAAAGATATCCGCATAGACTACTTTCGTGGCTCCGGTCCCGGAGGGCAGCACCGCAACACCAGCGAGACCGGGGTGCGCATTATCCACCTGCCTACAGGTATGGTTGTAACCGCGACCGAGTCTCGTTCCCGCCATCAGAACCTGCAGAAAGCCATGTTGCGACTGGAAGAGAAGCTGGCTGCAAAATTACGCAAGAAGAAGCGGCGCATTGCGACTCGTCCCGGTCGGGGAGCCATCGCCCGACGCCTTGATGCCAAAAGAAAACAGGGCGAAAAGAAGCGCGATCGGCAGAGGTCGGATGATTGATTGCGCGTGATGACCTTTCTGCTCCTGTTGATGATCAATGATTGCCCTTTCTCTTCTTTGCGACAAGCTTCCCCCGTGCGTTACACTTTTGTGACATGAAAGTGTAGCAAGCCTTCTAAGAAGTACCACTTCACCAATTATAATCATGACAGATTTAGTTTCTTTTCTTGTGTTATTTCAGAAGTTTATGGTCTCTCTCTCTCTGGCATATCAAGTTTGGCATTACGATTGCTCTAATTTCTCCTGTCACACGATTACTAAGAGGTCTGACATTGATCATATGATGAATGTTGCACACTGATCTTCATATCAACCAAATCAGAAGACAAGTCATAAGGAGAATAACGATGAAGCGTATTACGACCACCCTTATCAGCCTGGTAGTTCTTACCATCCTGACCGCAGGTTTTGCCACTGCCGCTACGATTACCGTCCGCGCCGATAGCTGGGCCCCCTACAATGAAGAGCCGAACAGCGCGCAGCCCGGCTACATGATTGAATTGGCTAAACTGATTTTTGAAGCCAAAGGTCATGAGATCGACTACCAACTGATGCCATGGACACGCAGCCTTGATGCCGTTGGCAAAGGGACCTACGATGCCGTTGTTGGTACTGACCCCGAGGAATCACCAGATTTCGTGTTTCCTGCAGAGCCCTTAGGTGTCAACAAGAATGGTTTTTATGTCAAAAAAGGCAGCAGTTGGAAGTATCAAGGGGTTGACTCATTCAAGCAGATTCGTCTCGGCGTCATCGATGGCTACGGCTATTATACGGAGTTGGACAGCTATATTGAAGAGGATAAGAAAAGTGGCAAGCTTTTCGCGGCCACCGGCGATGATGCCCTGCCGAAGTTGATCAAGATGCTGAAAGCTGGCCGATTGGATGCGGTCATTGAGAATACCAATGTGATGACTCACGAACTGAACCAGGAGAATCTTTCTGGTGTGATTGTTCTAGCCGGAGGCCCTAATGAGGAGACTCCTCTCTACATGGCTTTCAGCCCGGCGAAGGAAAGCTCAAAGGAGTACGCGAAAATTCTTGAAGACGGAATTGTTGAGTTACGCAGCAGCGGAAAGCTGCAGGAAATATTGGCAAAATACGGTCTCAAAGACTGGAAATAAATCAATTGAAGACTCCCACGGCATAGCCGTGGGAGTCTTCATTGTTGGTGATAATGACTTAAAGTGAGAATGAAGTTATGAGAAGTCTGCGCATAAAGCTATTAGTCTGGTTTGTTGGCATCATTACTCTAGCCTTGGCTGGTTTAGGTGCTTTCAACTACCAGCAGCGTCAAGCCGAGATGCTGGACAACCTGGCACAACAAAGACAAGCTGTTTTGAAACGTGCCGTTTTAACATTACCAGATGCTTTGTATGGCTTTGATGATCGCCAGATTGAGAATTTTCTTGCCGCCGAGATGAACAACCGTGACATTGCTACGGTCTTGGTTCTCGATGCTTCAGGTGCCCTGGCCTACGCACAGGGGCGCAATGAAGAGGGCGAGAGTGTTGTCCTGAGTGAAATTCCTGCGGGCTATGAAGCTGAGGCTGGTCAGGACATGATGTATGACAACGAATCCCTTGGCCGTTTCGAAGTGGTGATGTCTTACCAGGGGCTTAATGATGCCTTGATGGACGAAATTGTTTCGACCATTCAGAAAATTGTTGTGTTGGCCCTGGTGATGATCATTGCAGTCTGGATCTTGTTGCAACGGATTATTATTGGTCCTCTGATGGCCCTGGTGGGTACCATGCGCGAAATGGAATCGACCAACGACTTGTCTCTGCGCACCAGTAAGGTCAGTAATGACGAAATCGGTATCGTTATCGAAAGTGTCAATGCTTTCCTCGATGCAATGGCTGAGAAGATGCGTCAATTGGAGAAGATGGCTGATGCAGATCTGACTGTAGACTTGCCGCTGGTGTCTGATCGGGACACCATGGGCAAATCGCTGCGCGGCCTGAAGGCGAAGATGGCCAGCCTGATTGGTGAAATCGTGCGTTCAGCACACCAGGTTCGCTCAGGAGCCATGCAACTGACAGATACCAGCGCCACCCTGAACCAGGGCGCAACCGAGCAGGCGGCCTCGGCAGAGGAAGCCTCCTCTTCAATTGAAGAGATGGTGGCCAATATCAGGCAGAATGCTGACAACGCCATGCAGACGGAAAAGATCGCTATCCTATCGGCGGAAAAAGGTGGTGAAGGCGGCCAGGCGGTTCGGGCGACCGTTGTCGCGATGAAAGAGATCGCTGGCAAGATCCAGATCATTGAGGAGATCGCCAGGCAAACCAATCTTCTGGCCCTGAATGCCGCGATCGAGGCCGCGCGAGCCGGTGAGCATGGTAAAGGTTTTGCTGTTGTTGCTGCTGAAGTTCGCAAACTTGCAGAACGGAGTCAGCAGGCCGCCGGTGAAATCAGTGAACTTTCTGGCAACAGCGTTGATATCGCTGAAGAGGCCGGAAATATGCTGGAAGTCATTGTCCCTGATATCCAGAAGACCGCCGAACTGGTTCAGGAAATAAGCGCTGCCAGCAAGGAGCAGGATGCCGGAGCTGAGCAGATTAACAAATCGATCCAACAGCTTGACCAGGTCATTCAGAAAAATGCTGCGGCGACTGAAGAGATGGCGTCAACTTCGGAAGAGCTTTCAGCCCAGGCAGAACACCTTCAGCAGATGGTTGCGGTTTTCAAGCTCGGTGAAACCTTTGAGTTCGAGGACAAACAGACTAAGCAAGAATTGTCGTCGCCCCAACAGCGTCAAATACCCCGTAATGATTATCAGGCGGATTTTGGAGCAACTCGTGATACAGTCGATGATGAATTCGAGCAGTATTGAGGAAGTTGTTTGCCTCGATGGTGCAGGTCGGAGATTAAGGCCTCTTCCAACAGGCTGACGCAATAATAAAAAAGCGCCCTTAAACGGGGCGCTTTTTTAATTTTTTCGTAGTTTCTCGGCACTGATTTTGATGGCTGGACCGGCGACCATGGCTCTTAATACGCAGCTCCCAGGGCCACGGTGGCCTCCCCCATAATTTCTACAGAGCTCACCGACATCGATCGTGCAGGAACGGTCAAAAATGCTGTGTCCTCTGTGACGAAAAGGATTTTGGTCAGGTTTTGTCTTGTCTTGTCATTAGCTGTTGCCTGATAGTTTGCTGCGGGGGGGGCTATCCTGGGGGCGGCATTTGACAAAAACAGCTAGAGTCAGAGATTAAAGTGCCAATCTGAGCAGGAGACCGTTGAGGAGGATGCAGCCCAGTATCAGGCCGAGGTAGATGTGTAAGCCGATGCGTAGTTTGGCAGCGGTTTTTTCAATAAAGAAGGTCTTTTTCTGAACACCTGTTGTCCAGATCGCAAAAAAGATGGCCAGACCGGCAATCACCCCCTGCAGTATTGGCAGTTGTACCAGCTGCATCGGCAGCAGTAACAAGGTGGCCGTCACCATGCCG
Organism: Deltaproteobacteria bacterium IMCC39524; assembly: GCA_029667085.1. Taxonomy (NCBI): domain Bacteria; class Deltaproteobacteria; species Deltaproteobacteria bacterium IMCC39524. The sequence continues at coordinate 119,012 of JARUHJ010000004.1, read as the reverse complement.
AGAATCCAGAAATGGCTGATGCTCAAGAGTTGATGGCTGCTCAGCTTTTGCGGCAGGACTTTGAAACCAACCCTTTTCAACTCTTCACGATCGGGTAGCGCCAGGAGCCAGTAGTGAGGAACCTGCCAGAGGACCATGAGCAGGACCAGCGCGAGGGGGCGTGGGTCGAGTGGGTCTCCTCCTGCGGCCAGCCAACCAATCAGTGGCGGCAGAGCTCCGCAAGGGGTTCCGGCAATTACGGCCAACGATGAGCGCCGTTTCAACGGTGTATAGGTGAGTAGATACCAGGCTGTTGCAGCCAGCCCCAACAGGGCTGTGTTCGGGCCGGTGGTTGCAAAAAGAATGACGAGTCCACCACTGCCGAAAAGAAGGCCGATCAACATCCCCGATCCTGGCGAGAGAGCACCGCTGGCCAGGGGGCGGCGGCAGGTGCGGTGCATCAGGGCGTCAGTCGAGCGTTCCTGAACCTGGTTGAGCACCGAGCAGGATGCGCTGAGCAGGAAGATACCCCAGGCCAGCGCCCAGAGGACGAGCCCGGAAACATGTTGATCTGCTGCCAGGGCAGCGGTGAGAGCAGAGATTGCCACCATCACCGACAGGGGCAGTCTGATCAGACGACTTAACGCCGCCAGGTTTGTCATGGTTCCGGAATGGCTCTGCATGTCACTTCAATGTCTCCAGCCAGGCACGCAGGTCCTGAATCTCTTCATCGCTGAGGCCCGGGTAGGGTGGCATCGCCGGGGGATAGCCCTGAAGCACGTCTGCACCCGGTTCGCGAAGCGCTTTGATCAGGTAGCTGTCATCAGCGACAAGGGTTATCTCCTGGCCATCCCGGGTGACGATACGCTCACTGCCCCAGAAGCCTTTTAATGTGGGGCCAACGCGTTTGCTGCCATCAACGCTGTGGCAGCCGAGACAGCCGTTCTTGGCTGCCAGCGCTTCGCCTCGTTCCGCAGGGCTTGCTGGCTCTTCAGAGGTAGCGGGTGCTGTTGCTTCTTCAGCGGGAGCCTTCTCTTCTGTTTGTTCAGCTTCTTCTAACTGGTTCTCTGTGGTCTCTTCGCCAGACTGTCCACCAGCTTTGAGGTTGAGCAGGTAATCAAGGATTCCTGTCATGTCTTCTTCGGGAATTTTTCCTGCGTAAGAAGGCATGGCCGGTGGGAAGCCTTCGACAATCTCAATATTCGGGTCGATAATCGCCTTTTCCAGATAATCACGATCGCTGGTCAGGGTTCGACTCTCGCCATTGGCGATCACTGTGACCTGGCGTCCTCCGATGCCTTGGAAGCTTGGTCCTACCGATGGTGAGCCATCAAGAGAGTGGCAGCCCAGGCATCCATGTTTTTGCAGTAAACCCTTGCCAGCAGCAGTCGCTGAGGGTTTCTCTGCCAGCCAGCCGGCAAATTCTGCGGCGGGAATGGCTTCGACCGTGGTGATCATGTCAGCGTGGGCGACCCCGCAATATTCTGCACAGAAGAGATCATAGCTGCCCGGCTCTTCAGCGACGAACCAGGCGTAAGTCTCCATGCCCGGGACGCAATCACGTTTCACCCGGAAAGCTGGCACATAGAAGCTGTGTAGCACATCTTCGGAATTCAGTCTTACGTTGACCGGTTGTCCGACCGGAACATAAAGCTTGTCAGAGGTTTTGCCGTTCTCATAGGTGAAGAGCCACGACCACATGCGGGCATTGCCCTGAACCGGGATAGCGTTGTCCGGAACGCGACGCAGGGAAAGGTAGCCTTCCCAGCCGTACCAGAACATCACCATGACCAGAATCGACGGGATGACCGTCCAGGTGATTTCAAGCCAGACGTTGTGATCTTTCTGGCTGAGTGGCACAGGATATCTTTTGCGATTATATCGCCAGACCAGGTAAACCATGGCCACCGTGATGCCGAGCAGGGCGACGCCACTGATGCCGAAGATAATATAAAAAGCCTTGTCGACTGCCTCAGTGGTAGTAATCAGAGGTTGGGTGTTCACAGTCTCTCCTTAGCGATATAGAACATCAAAAAAGTTAAGGCCGATAAAGATTGCCAGAATCGCCAACGCTGCAAACAACGATAGCTTGAAAAGACGATTTTCGTACTTCATGTGCATGAAGACTGCAACCACCAAGCCTGATTTGAGTGTCGCAATGCCAAGGGCAACCCAAATGTTCATCGCACCCAGGTTGTATTGCGCTACGGCTACGGTGACCCCGGTGAGGATCAGTAGTGCGATCCAGATAATGGCGAAAGTTTTGTAAGGAACTATATGAGTGTGTTCTTCGGACATAAATACCTCTTTTGGACTTAAGGGCGAAAAACTTTTAACGCCCGTTCGCTTTACTCACTCAAGGCGCAAAGGTTAAAACCAAGACGCAAAGAAAATCGGTTTTATGGGTTTTAAAACAAAGAAGTTCTCTCTGCGTCTTTCCTTACCCCTTGGCGTCTTTGCGTTAAGTCTTCTCCGTATTGGTTAGTGCAAAATCAGATAGTACAGCGGGAAAACAAAAATCCAGATCAGGTCAACCAGGTGCCAGTAAAGCCCGGCATTTTCGAGAATAACCCAATCATCGGCATTGACCCGGTCTTTTTTAATCAGGATCATGGCCCAGGCGATAACCAGGGCTCCGATGATAACGTGGAGACCGTGCAGTCCCGTGGTTAGATAATAAAGGTTGAAGAAGATCATCTCACCGGGCTGCATCTCTTTCAGGTGCTCCGAGCCGGGATAGATGCCGTGATTGATTTTGGCGCTCCACTCAAAGTATTTGTTGACCATAAAGATGACGGCGCAAGCGATGGTACTGCCGAGCAGCCGGAGGCAGAGCGTCTTGGCACCACGGCGCAAGGCGGTGATCGAGATCGCGACGAACAGGCTGCTGGTCAGCAGGACTAAGGTGTTGCCGCCACCGAACCAGACATTGAGCTCTTTGCCGGCGGAAATAAACTCTTGTGGATAGCGCGCCAGGTAGACGGCATAGAGGAGAAAAAGTCCGCCAAAGAGGAGTACCTCGGTAAAGAGGAAGAGCCACATGCCGAACTTGGCGCCCGTATAATCCTTGTGAACATGGCCGCTCATAGGATCCCCGCTTTCGTGAAATCATAAGGGCCGTGAGTGACCACCGGATCCTCCTCGCCAAAATTCTCCATCGGCGGGGGTGAGGGGACCTGCCATTCGAGAGAGGCTCCGCCCCAGGGGTTGGCTTCTACAGGGTCGCCTTTGAAAATGCCACGAAAAATGTTGGCGAACATCAGCACCAGCCCAACAGCCAGAATCCAGGAGCCGACGGTTGCCAATTGATTCAGGCCGGTAAATTCAGGGACATAGTCGTAGTAGCGGCGCGGCATCCCCTGCATGCCGACGATCTTCATCGAGATGTAGAGAATCAGGAAGCCGATGACCATGATAGCCCAGGCAACGGTTGCGATGGTTTTGTCGTACATGCGGCCGTAGATCTTTGGAAGCCAATAGTGCATGGCGGCGAAGAAGGCCATACCGGTACCGCCGAACATGACGAAATGGAAGTGGCCAACAACGAAGTATGTGTCGTGCACGTGAACATCTGCTGCTGCCGCGCCGAGAACCAGACCGGTTAAGCCGCCGATGGTAAAGAGCAGGATGAATGACAGCGCGTAAAGGAGCGGCGGGTCGAGCAGAATCGAGCCTTCATAGAGGGTCGCCAGCCAGTTGAAAACCTTGATAGCCGAGGGAATGGCAACGATGAAAGTCAAAAACGAGAAGACCAGGACAGCCATGTCTGACATGCCGCTGGTGTACATGTGGTGTGCCCAGACCAGGGAACCGGCAAAGGCGATGGCGAGGCTTGAAACGACGATGGCTTTGTAGCCGAAGCAGGGCTTGCGGGAAAAAACCGGGATAATATCGGAGACCACGCCCATGCCGGGAAGAATCATGATGTAAACCGCCGGATGTGAGTAGATCCAGAACAGGTGCTGGAACATGATCGGATCTCCACCCTGGGCCGGATCGAAGAGGCCGGTGCCGATAACCCGTTCAGCAAAGAGCAGGGCAACGGTAATGCCGATGACCGGCGTGGCGAGGATCTGGATCCAGGCGGTGGCGTAGAGTGACCAGGTGAAAAGCGGGATGCGCATCCAGGTCATGCCCTCGGTCCGCAAGCGGTGAACCGTGGTGACGAAGTTAAGGCCGGTGAGTATCGACGAGAAACCGAGAATAAAGACCGCCACGGCAGCTAAGGAAACGTTGGTGCTGGTCTGGGCCGAGAAGGGTACGTAGAAGGTCCAGCCGGTGTCCGGTGGCCCGCCGCCGGTAAAGAGTGAGGTCACCGCAAGCATAGCGCCTGTGATGTAAAGATACCAGGAGAAGAGGTTGAGTTTCGGAAAGGCCACATCACGGGCGCCAATCTGGATCGGCATGATCAGGTTGCCAAAGGCCGCCGGTATGCCAGGAATGATAAAGAGAAAAATCATGATAACGCCGTGCAGAGTAAAGACGGCGTTGTAGGTTTGAGCGCCCATGATTGTTTCACCCGGGGCAAAAAGTTCCAGACGAATCAGCAGGCCGAGGATCGCACCAACACAAAAGAAGAAGATGATGCACCAGAAGTAAAGCAGGCCGATACGCTTATGGTCCGTGGAGAGGAGCCAGGCAAAGATCCCCGGGTACTGGCCTTCATCGAAAAAGCCGCGCTCGCTGGTTGCCGTAGTCGTTACATCACTCATAAATTCTTATCCTTCTTGCCCTTCTTGCCGCCGAACACCAGGAAGGCAGCGAAGATTGCCAGGGTTGTTAAAATAGCCGTAGCTGAAACACGCAGGATGTTGAAAACATATGTTTTCTGCTCCGGATCAAAGCTGAAGCAGTACTGTACCATTTTACGAATTGTGGTGCCAACGTGCCCTGTTTTTGCTTCGTAAAGGGCCAGGGTCAGATCTTTGGGGAGAACGTGGGTGCCGTGCAGGTAACGCACGATCTTGCCCTCTGGTGAGACGACGAAGAACACCACAGGGTGCAGAAACTCTGTGCCGACTTTTTGAAAACGATAGCCTGCAGCATCGGTTAGCTGAAGAATCGTCTCCTTGTCGCCGGTCAGGAAACGCCAGGCCTTGTCCGGGTACTGGTGTTTCATGGCCGCGTAGTAGGTATCTCGGCTGCGTTGTGCCAGTTCCGGTTTCTCCGTGTCGTCAAAGCTGACGGAGATAACCTGGTAATCTTCGCCGCCCTTGAGCTTGAGCCCGGGCAGGACACGTGCCAGATCCCCTTGCAGGAAATGGCAGACATTGGGGCATCGATAGTAGACCGGCGCGATTACGGTCGGTTTGTTCACCAGCTCAGCGAGGCTGACAGGGTTGCCCTGCTCGTCAGTAAAGACCAGATCGAGGGGGAGGATGGCGCCGAGCTTTTCATCAAGCCCGACTTTGCTCTCATCGGTTTCTGTCTGCACGGGATGAACATGGACGGCAGTCTCTGCAGCTGTTTCGCCCTGGCCGTCATGTTCCATTCCTGCATGCTGATCGTGATTCATCTCGCTGGGCCTGGTCGGAGCCTTCTTGCCGGACTTGTCATTGGCCATCTCGTCCGACTTGTCGTGGTTCATCCCGGCGTGTTGATCATGCGCCATTTCACTGGGCTTGGCATGATTCATTTCAGCATGTTTATCATGGTTCATGCCAGCATCTTGATCGTGGGTCATCGCGGCCGGCTCGCTGTGCTGTTGCTGTTCTTCGGCTGCTGTTGCCGGGCTGCCCAGTGACAATGAACAGAGAAAAACGCCGCACGCCAGTAGCATGAGAACCACAGGGGCGAACTGTTGCTTTACAAACTTGTCTTTAGTCATGAGGTCTCATCTTAAAAAGGGAAAGTTGACAATCTCGGTAATGATATCAATTTTATGAAAGTTTGCAATCATTTCAGTCCCATTGAGTCGATTGCGCAGCGGTGGTTCTTCTGATAGCATGTGCGCGTTTAAAGGAGGTCTTTATGGAAGAACTGAAAGAGCGCATTATTGAGCTGGAAATTCGTTACGCTCACCAGAACCTCATGGTGGAAGAGCTGAATACGGAATTGACCTCAGCCCATGCCCGGATTGATCGTCTTGAACGAAAGGTCGGGGCCATGCACGAAATGCTCGGCACTATGGGGCCTGAGCTCACAGAGTCTCCGGACGAATAAATGCTCAGAGATTTGAAACGCATAGCTCTTGAAGCCTGTGTTCTGATTGCTTTTGCCGCCCTGTTCGGTCTGACCCTGAATCATCAGCTGGTGATGGACGCCTTCAGTGGTCGCCTTGTCTCACCGCAGAGCACGATTGAAGAGGTCAACTCACCTGCCGCGTTACCGATGCCTGTCTTGATCGATGAAGTCCAGCAGGTCATGGCTTCAGGAGGCTTGATCGTTGATGCTCGAAGCCCCGAACTCTACGCATTAGAACATATCGAAGGTGCCGTCTCGCTGCCGATGGTCGAGATCGATGCTGAACTGCCTGAGTTCCTTGGAAGGGTTGCAAGAAATCGGGTTATCATCACCTACTGCAGTGGCTTCGGCTGCCCTGACTCTTTTGACCTGGGCATGACCTTGATAAATTCCGGCTACCTCGATGTTCGGGTTTTTGAAGGTGGCTTTCCGGAATGGCGTGACGCTGGCCTTCCCATTGCGGGGGAAAGCCAATGAAACGCGCGCAAATCATTCTCTACCACCTCTCTCGGCTTGCTTTGGCGTTGACCTTTGTTTATGCCGGCGCCGTGAAAATGCAGGACGTGGTCACTTTTGCCGGACATGTAGCGGCCTACCAGATTCTCCCTTACGCCATGAACTACCTGGTTGCAGCCACTCTGCCTTACGTGGAGTTTTTGGCCGGGCTCCTGTTGCTGCTTAATTCCCGGGTGCGACCGGCTCTTGTGGCTGTGGGCGGCATGAATCTGGTCTTCATGCTTGCTCTCCTGTCAGTTCTGCTGCGTGGTCTGGATATTGACTGCGGTTGTTTTGACCCGGGCGGTGGGCAGGATGTTTCGGCTGCTGCTGCGCTGTTGCGAGATGTCGGCTTGATGATTCTGGTTGTTCTGGTTTGGTGGCTGCGTAGCCGAAAACCAGTAATCAGTGATCAGTAATCAGACAATCAAGCTTGAAGATGACCCCGACACCCGACAACTGACACCCGACAACTGACAACTGACAACTGACAACTAGAACCTATGCCTTGGAAAAAACAACTAGCCGATAGCCTCACCACACCGGAACAGTTGGCAGAACGCTTCGGCATCGATCCCGAACCCCTGCGTGCCGTGGCCGCTCGTTATCCTCTGCGGATTACTCCCCACACCCTCGACCTGATTGAAGAACCGGGCGATCCGATCTGGAGGCAATGCGTTCCTGATCTTTCTGAACTGGCGGTTGACGAGCTCCCCGAAGATTCCCTGAATGAACGGTCTTTTTCTCCTGTGCCGGCGGTCGTGCATCGTTATCCGGACCGGGCTCTTTTGCTGGTTTTCGGTCAGTGTGCCGGCTATTGTCGTTTCTGTACCCGTAAAAATCGGGTGGGCACCTCTGCGCTGGCTTTTTCACAGCAGCAGGTTGCCGACGGCATCGCCTACATCGTCGCAACGCCAGGGATTCGTGATGTTATTCTGACCGGCGGCGATCCGCTTCTTCTGGATGACGACCGTCTCGAAGATATCCTGACCCGATTACATGCGATCCCTCACCTGGAGATCATCCGTGTCGGCAGCCGGGTGCCGGTCACCTTGCCGGCGCGCATCACCCCGGAGCTCTGTGGCCTACTGGCCCGTTTTCAGCCCCTCTATCTCAACACGCATTTCAATCATCCGCGCGAAATCGTCTCTGCCAGTATCGAGGCGTGCACACGCCTGGCTGATGCCGGGATTCCACTGGGAAATCAGACGGTTCTGCTCGGTGGTGTCAATGACGGTCCTGCCGTGATGATCGATCTCTGTCGCAAGCTATTGAAGATGCGGGTGCGTCCCTACTACCTGCATCACCTTGACCAGGCCCGGGGTACAGCACATTTCAGGGTGCCTGTAGAGCGTGGCCTTGAGATCATCGCAGCGATGCGCGGCCAGTTCTCCGGATTGGGGATCCCGCAATATGTTGTTGACCCGCCCGGTGGCCAGGGCAAGGTGCCGTTGTTGCCTGAAAATCTTCTGCAAGTCGGGGAAGTGCTTAAGGTGAGAACTGCTGACGGTGTTGTCGAACTACCCAATCGCCGCCGTCAGCTTATTTAAGAGATCACAGGCGGCTGTTGGCGCGATTCCTGGTGCGCTGCTTGAGCTGGTTATTGTGATTCTTGAGATTCGTCGAAATCTGGTCAGCGTCTTCTTCTGTGAGCAGCCCCTTCTCAATAAAATAGTGACCGAGTCTCGTTTGTAATGAACGCTGATATTTCAACAGTGCGTCAACCTGGTGTGGTTTGAGATAGCCGAGTTCGACTGCTTTTTTGCCGAAGCGGGCGGCTTGGCCACGGTGCTGGAGAATTTGGCTTACCTTGGCATCTGAGAGCCAACCCCACTTCTCGGCGAGGGCGCCGAGCGTTGGTCTTTGTCGCCGTTGCCAGACCAGGGCTTCGATCAGTTGCTGATAGGAAACTTTCCCCTGGTAGTAGCTGTACATGCCGAACTCGAGGGGAATCGATGGTATCTTCGAGGGTCTGGCGTGAGGTTTCTGCTGCTCGCGCTTCCGGGTCGTCGTGTTGCCCCAATGGGGTGCTGTGTGCGCAGGTCTTTTCGCAGAGGCGGTTTTGCGGCTGAGATGACGATTCTCAAGAAACTCGATAATCAGGTCGTAAGCTTGACGGATTTCCCGGAAGCGTTCGGTCTGCTGGTTGCGGATATTCTTTGAGGAACTCGCGTGAGCGTCGGGATGATGAGCTTTGGCCTGACTGCGGAAGGCGGTTTTTGCACCGCTTGGCTGCAGGTAGTTGAGAAAATCACGAGACAGGTTGACCTCTTTTCCGAAGAGGGTTCGGCAGGCATTAAAAACAGCTGTTTCAGAATGAAAATGCATAGTCAGTCAAGGTTTCTGTCAAGTGGATGTCCCTGCCTTTTTTATAGCCTGTCGGCAGGGGGGAAAACAAGAGACTTTTCCTCTGAACTAATAATTTTAACGTTCAAACTCATTGCTTGAAAATTTATCGCTCGATTTTATGATTGCGTTGATCACAAATCATCAGGACCAAAAGCAACGACATCGTCAATCTTTTCTGCCTCTGTGATCAGCATGATCAGGCGATCAAGGCCGAGGGCAATTCCGGCCGCTTCAGGTATGTTTTCCAGTTCGGCGAGGAATTTTTCAGGGAGAGGATAGGGTGTCTTACCCGCGGTGCGCCGCAACTCTTCGTCCTTTTCAAAACGGCGGCGTTGTTCCTCCGCATCGGTCAACTCCGAAAAAGCATTCGCCAGTTCGAGGCCGTCGATGTAAAGCTCAAAACGTTCAGCGACCTGCGGCTCTCCGGGTTTACTGCGGGCCAGGGCCGCGAGGCTGCTTGGATACTCGGTCAGAAATGTCGGTTTCTCTTTGCCCAGATGCGGTTCAACCTCACTGGTCAGGATCTCCTCGAAACAATCTGAGGCCAGGGCCTGGTTCAGATCCATTGACGCATATCGGGTAAAGGCCTCTGTAACTGTCAGCTTCTGCCACGGCATGGTCAGGTCGATCGTTCGTCCCCCCCGGTCAAGCTTGCCTCCCGGGAGCAGAACAAAAAGCAGTTCCATACATTCGTTCATCAGCGCGTTGTAGTCGATTCCAACCCGATACCATTCGAGCAGGGTGAACTCCGGCAGGTGAAACTGACCGCGTTCACCATTTCGCCAGACCCGGCAGATCTGGAACAGCTGCTCGTACCCCGCAGCCAGCATGCGTTTCATCGCCAGTTCAGGAGAGGTGTGTAAGGCGCAGGCGCCGCTGGCGACCGCATCGATGTGAGGCTCGGGGGCGTTCGCCGGGATTCGGTGTGGGGTCTCCACCTCGAGGTAGCCGCGATCGATGAAAAAGCTGCGGATGCTTTGAATGATCTGCGCCCTTTCGGTGAGTCTTTGCCGCTTTCGGGACAAAGCCCAGTTTGGGTCGCTCATGATCCTTCCTCGTCAGGCACTACCCCGAAAATTCTGTTGTACCATTGCAGGACATCATCTACCAGCAAGTAAAGACTGGGCACCAGCAACAGGGTGATGACCGTAGCAAAGAGGATGCCGAAGCCCAGGGAGAGAGCCATCGGGATCAGGAACCTGGCCTGGCGGGAGGTTTCGAAAATCATTGGTGCCAAACCACCGAAGGTGGTCAGGGTGGTCAGGATGATCGGTCGGAAACGGCGGGCGCCGGCGTCGCAGACTGCGGTAAAGGCAGAAGCTCCTTCGAGACGCTGACGGTTGGCGTAGTCGATTAGCACCAGGGAATCGTTGACCACCACGCCGGAGAGGGCGACGATGCCCATCATGCTCATCAGGCTGAGGCTGTAACCCATTATCAGATGGCCGAGAACGGCACCGACCACACCGAAGGGAATCGCCAGCATGACGACCATCGGCTGGCTGTAGCTGCGGAAAGGGATTGCCAAAAGAAAGTAGATAGCGATCATCGCCATGATAAAGCCGTTGGCCAAGCCACCGGTGCTCTCTTTCATGCGGGCCTGGCGACCCTGATAGCCGTAGGTCAAGCCGGGGAAGTCCTGGGCCAGTTCAGGCAGTATCTGGCTGTTCAATGTGGCCAGAATCTGACCAGTCTCACTGATCGGTTCGACGCCCGCGGAGACACTGACCGTGCGCCGGGCCTCGCGGCGGTTAATGGTCGTATAGGCACGGCCACGGCTCACCTCGGCGACCTCAAAAAGGGGAACGAAGGTGCCCGCAGGCGTTTTCATCATCAGATTCTCAATATTGAATTCACTGCTTCTTTCGCTCTCTGGGAGACGTACGCGTACCGTGACTTCGTTGCGGCCGCGCTGCTGGCGCAGGGCCGTGGTGCCCGAGAAAGCATTGCGTACCTGGCGGGCGATGTCACGCGAGGTCAGCCCCAGACTTTCTCCCCTCGGTGAGATGCGGAAGTCGAGTTGCTCTTTTCCCGGAGTGAAGCCGTCATCGATATCCTTGACGTTAGGGAACTCGGCCAAACGCTCCGCCAGGGTAGCACTGGCCCGGTCAAGCACATCGGTGTCACGATGCGAAAGTTCAACGGTGAGAGCTGCTCCTCCTCCGGGACCGCCACGATCAGATTCATAGCGTAACGACTCCAGACCGATAATCGGACCGACCTCTTCGCGCCAGAGGTTAGTCACGGTTCCTGTGTTAAGTGGGCGCACTTTAGGGGGGGTCAGATAGGCTGTTACGCCGACTTCTGACTCATTGACCTCTGCATAGACACCCTGCAGGAGTTTGTCGCCACCATTTTCAGCCGCCACTCTTTCAATGCCGTTAACCAGTCGCTTCTGAACCATCTCAGCGGCAGAGAGGGTACTCCCTGCCGGAAGAACAGCGGTGACCACAGCGCGATCCGATTCGACCCGAGGCATTAGAATCATGCCGATACGACCACTCATGACATAGCTGAGAATGATCATCAATACGGCCATAGCGATGGCAACTGTCAGGCCGCGCCAGCGGATGCTTAACTTCAGCAGCGGGCGATAACGACTATCGATGAAGTGCGAGACCTTTGCGCTGAAGTTCTGCTGCCACTCGTGCAGGCGCGCGGTCAGCTTGCTGGCCGGGGTGCTTCGGGTATGGGCGAGGTGAGCCGGCAGAATAAAGAGAGCCTCGACCAATGAGATGGCAAAGACGGTGATGACCACCACGGGAATCGCCTTCCAGATTTTGCCCATGACTCCAGGTACAAAATAGAGTGGCATGAAGGCCACGATGTTGGTGAGAATGGCGAAGGTGATAGGTATCGCAACTGTACGGGCACCGAGAATCGCAGCCTTGATCATGCCATGGCCGCGTTGACGGTATTCGTAGATGTTCTCGCCGGCCACGATTGCGTCGTCGACCACGATCCCCAGAGCGACGATAAAGGCGAACATGGAGACGATATTGATCGAAACACCCAATGCGGGTAAAAACAGCAGGCCGCCGAGGAAGGAGATAGGGATCCCCATGGTCACCCAGAAGGCGAGTTTGAACTCGAGAAACAGGCCGAGCAGCAGCAGGACCAGGCAGAGGCCGATGCCGGCATTTTTCAACAACAGGTTAAGTCGTTGTTCGTAAATCTCCGAGCGGTCCCGGTTGATGTCCCAGTCGATACCCTCTGTAATGTCGGCTTCAATTTCGGTCATGGCGTTACGAACCGCCCGCGAAACACCGACCGGGGTCTGATCTCCAACCCGGTAGACATCGAGTCCTATGCTGCGCTGACCGTTATAAGTGGCGAACCGGTTGCTGTCTTCAAAGGCCTCACGGACTGTCGCGATATCTTCAAGCCGAACGACCGTACCGTCAGAGGCACTGATGATCGGGATGCGGGCGAACTCGTTGGCCCAGTCCCGGCGATCTGTTACGCGGAGCAGAATGTCGCCGCCGTCGGTTTCGACCGCTCCGCCTGGAATATCCGTCGAGGCGGCGTCGATGGTGCGTGCTATGTCGTCGAGGGTGAGCTTGTAGGCGCGGAGTTTTTCTTGCGGGACATCAACATGGATCTCCAGGTCGCGTGCACCTGAGAGGTCGATCTGGGTAATTTTAGGGTCCTGGAGCAGTCGGTCGCGAACCTGCTCTGCCGTTTCACGCAGAGCGGCTTCGGTGGTGTTGCCGTACAGTTGGATGTTGAGCACTTCGCGGCGGCGGGCCACCAGCGAAACCTGCGGTTCCTCGGCATCATCAGGGAAGCTGCGGATGCGGTCGACCTCCTGCTTGATATCCTGGTAGACTTTCTGTTGATTTATGTCGGCCAGCAGCTCGATGCTCACTGATCCGCTGCCTTCGCCGGCTCGTGAGGTCAGCTCCTTGATGCCTTCCAGGCCGCGTACGGCTTCCTCGACTACGAGCACGATGCCCTGCTCAACCTCTTCGGGGCTGGCCCCCGGGTAGGCGACGCTGACCGTAACCCGATCGAGTTCGAACTCGGGAAAGACCTCTTTCTTGATCTGTCCAGAGACAAAGAACCCACCCATTATCAAGGCAATCATCAGCAGGTTGGGCGTGACCCGGTTATAGACCATCCAGGCCAGTGGGCCGCGCTGCCAGCGTTCTTTTCTTGTCGGCTTCATGGTTTGCTTTTCTCTTCAGCCGCGGGGCTTGACGTCTCAGCCTCTTTCAGCCGTAAGGACATACCCTGCACCGGTGAGGGCAGGTTGGTTGTGATCAGCTTTTCGCCATGGTTCACACCGCCAGTGACCAGAACCTGGTCCTGGCCGCGAAAAGCGATCTCTACAGTGCGTATGTCGAGGCGGCCTTCTTCATCCATGATCCAGAGCTGCTCACCGTTATGGATAAGGTCACGTTCGATCGCTGCGGCCTTCGCCAGGAGCTTCCCTTCGATTTCGACCCGGACGTAGCTGCCAAGCAGAAGCTTGGGCTGCTCCGACGAGGTTGGCTGCAGGGAGAGAGGGTCAGGTATTTCCGCCAGCAGGGTCGCCATGCGACCATTCTCTTCAACCATGGCCGTCAGGCCGACTAACCGGCCGCTACGGGAGCGGTTTGGACCCCAGGCGACTGAGTCGTAGATACGTACCGGAGAGCCGGATTCACTGTCCACTTGACTGATGCTGATCCACTGCAGCTGGCTGGCCGGAATCGGCGCTTCAACCCAGTAACTGTCACTGCCAACCAGCGTTGCCAGTGTTGTGGACGGTGAAACGCGTGTGCCGAGATTGACTTCACGAGACATGACCACGGCGTTAAACGGTGATCTGACAGAGGTTCTTTTCAAGTCCAGCTGTGCCTGCTCGAGCCTTGCCCTGGTTCCTTCGAGAAGCGCCCGATTGTTCTCAAGTTGTGGTTCTCTGAGCATCAGCGTCTTTTCCGCTTCGCTGACGCTTTCGCCAAGCAGTTCGAATTCTTTCTGTGCGACCCGCTGTCGGCCCAACTCCACCTGCATATCCGATTCAACCCGGGCCACCTCGCTGGCGAGCTGCCTGACCACAAGTTGGTAATCACTGGGGTCGATGACGAGCAACTCTTCGCCTTTGTTAAAGCGCCCACCGGGGATCAGGTTGTCACCTACCTTGATGATTTCACCACTGACCCGGGGCTTGAGGGCGACTTCACGCTGTGGTTTGACTGTTCCCATGATGCTGACGGTTGTTGTGTGAGGACCCAGCTCAATGGGGCGAACATCGACCAGAACGGCATTGCGCGTTTTTGCTCGGGGTTTGGCTTTTGGTCCTGATTGCATCATCCAGACCGCGACGGACGCACTGATGATGATGACGATGACCGGCAACAAAAGACGCAATAGATTGGCCTTGGTCTCTTCTCCGGAAGTCGATGGCTGGTGTTGGTCTGGACTCATGCTATTCACCTCTTAAGGGCGTTTGTTCAGGTTGTCGCGTCATCTCCCATCCGCCGGCTAATGCCCGACAGAGGTTAACGCGGTTTTCAAAAAGTTCACGCTTGGCTGTAAGCCTGGTGCGTTGCAGTCGCTGCTCCGAGATCAGGGAGGTAAGGACGCGCTGATAATCCTCTGCCCCGTTGAGGTAACGATCGCGTATGCGTTCAGTGGCCTGGCCTGCCAGTTCCAACTGACGATCAACGCTGATCAGATACTCCAGCTGTTTTTCTTCGCGGGTCAGGGCGTCTTCGACCTCGAGCAGTGCGTCGAGGACGGTCTGGCCATACTGGTGCAGAGCCTCGGAGGCGACACTTTCGGTGCGCTCGACCTCTGCGCGTCTTCGTCCGCCATCGATAATGGGTGTCAACAGATTGGCCGCCAGCGAGGCCAACCAGTCATCGAAAAGATCTTCAATCTCTTCGCTCGTCGTGCTGGCACGGCCGGTCAGACTGAGGCGGGGGAAACGATCTGCGACGGCTGCGGCGACCCGCTTGTCGGCCGCTTGCAGTTTCAGCCACGCAGCGCGCACGTCCGGGCGGTTCTCGATCAGGTCACTCTGTAGCCCTGTCGCCGGTAATGGAGGCAGCGCATCGAGATTATCTGTTGTCGACTGGGTGAAGTGGGTCGGGGAGATGCCCAGCAGGATCGCCAGCTGATTCTGCCTAACCTGTGCCCGGCCAGCGGTCAGTGCGAGTTCGCCTTTCTGGGTTTCCACGACCTGGCGTTGTTGCAGGACGTCGGCGATGCCGACCTGGCCGGTGCGGAACTGCAGACTGATAATCTCGAGGGTCTTTTCATTGGTCCTGATTTGCTGTCCAAGAATCTCAATCTGGCCACGCTGTTCAAGGAGTTGGAACCAGGTGGCAGCGACTTGAGCAGAAAGAGTCAAGGCCGCGGTTTGCAACTCCTCGGTGCTGGCTTGTGCATCCAGTTCTGCGGCGGTGGTGATGGAGTCTATTCGACCCCAGAGATCGACTTCATAGCTAGCGGCCAGGCCAAGATTGTAACTTTGCGAGGAATCGGTGCGGGAATTGATTCGTGATCTTTGTGTGCCGAGGCCGATGTCGGCATCGACCTGCGGTACCAACGCAGCGCCTGCCTTGCGTGCCACAGCATAGGCCCTGTCGACCCGATCCCACGCGGTCTGCAAGGTGAAGTTACCTGCAAGGGCACGGCTGATCAGGCTGTTGAGTGTTTGATCTTCGAAGGTCAGCCACCATTGTTCAGGAAGTTGCTCCTGTCCCGACCCAGAGAAGCCCCCCTGCGGTTGAAGGGGAGGCGCTTGACGGGAAACCTGTGGTGAGCACCCGGTCAGGAGCAGCACGATTATTGCCAGGCAGGTTACGAGAGATCGTTTACCCGGGCTGCTGAAGGAGTGTTTTCCTTGGCTCGACATGATGGTTACTTTCTGAAGAAATGTTTTGTCTTGTTGGCATTCACCATATTCTAGACGAATCAGCACCGGAAAAGTTTAAAAAAAAACGCCCGCAAGCGGACGTTTCTTTAATTTCTGATCGGTTGAAAAGCTATTCTTTAACGCGAGTCACATATTCGCCGGTGCGTGTGTCGATCTGAATCAGGACACCTTCATCTACAAAAGAAGGGACCTGAAGGGTGTAGCCAGATTCCACGGTGGCCGGTTTGTTGTTGCCGGCAGCGGTGTCGCCTTTGACCCAGGGGTCGGACTGGGTGACGCGCAGGTTAACGAAGATGGGCAGGGTGACGCCGATGCCGCGCTCGCCATGCAGGAGGACCTTCACTTCCATGTTGTCGACCAGGAAGTACTTGTCGTCGCCGAGAACTTCTTCACTGATCGAAGTCTGCTCGTAAGTCTTCTGATCCATGAACACATAGCCGGTCTCATCCCGGTAGAGGTACTGCATGTCGCGCTCATCCAGACTGGCCGGTTCGAAGCTCTCGCCAGAGCGGTAGGTGCGGTCGAAGAGTGAGCCGGTAATCATGTTGCGCAATTTGCACTTGTAAAGAGCCTGGCCTTTGCCGGGCTTGGTAAAATCAAACTGGACGATGACGTGAGGCTCATTGTCAATCATCAGCTTGATGCCTTTTTTCAGGTCTGCACAGCTATACATTGGGAAACTCCTTCAGGACATAGGTACTCTTTGCTACGGAGTGCTGATTTTATACACAAAAGACTGGCGAGTGTCATGGTTTTTTTGTTGAAATGCGGGGTGCTCTGGATATTGCTTGAATCGTTAGGCTTTCTTCTCTGAGGGGCTGGCCTGCAATCTCCATATAAGGGCTCTTCATTGACCTCACTCCATACTGGTGTAGACTTGTAATGTATTAATTTTTAAAGATTTGTCTGAACCCGTTGTTTTTGGGAGCGATCGTGATGCCGTATCGAGTGAATGTGGAACTGAAAGACGGTGCTGTCTGTCAGATGGCCAAGAAAGCCTTTAATGTTTTTCTATCGTTGGACAAGGTTGCGAGGTTCAAGCGATCCAATGGCTGGATTGATGTAGAGAAGGATGTTATGAGGGACTCGAACAGGGAGAGCGATTACCCGCTGTTTGCGGATCGTAGAAATACTGGTTAAGGTTTTTAGTTTGTTGTCAGGAACAGATTAACTGTTCACGGCCACCTGATGACGGGTGGCTGTTTCTTTTTTGGCAACTGATGTCAGCCCGGCCCTGGGGGCGTAGGATTGCGCGAGTCGATGGGCCGCTCCCTACTATCGACAGTCGTTGCTAAGTAGATGAAGTTACCTTTTTAAGTTTTCTTCGAAAGTGATTTGCGGGCCTTTTTTGTGTAACGAATTGTGAAGCAAAATACAACGTAATTAACTGTGGTTTAATTCCTTGTCGCCAAAGATCGTTTCAGAATGCCCTAAAGAGCTATGACCCCTCGATGAGCAGCACCTCGACCTGATCTCCTGAATACAATGAGTTGACATGAGTCGGTACGGCAAGGATTGCATTCTTGGATGCAAGACATCGGTTCTGCCCAGATCCCTGTCGTTGGGATACGGTCACTCGATACTCGCTTTTGTCCCATTGCAATGAACACCAAAGAAAGGCCTGTCGTTTCCCGTCGCCCATCACTTCGTGCGTCAAGGTCGCCATGCGTTTTTCCGGTAGGACGTCAACCTCTCCAGCAAGCCGTTTGAGTGCAGGTTTTACGAAAAGCTCAAAAGTTGCGGCCGTTGCCGCCGGGTTGCCTGGGAGGCCAAAGAAGGGCTTCGCTTCAAGCTTACCGAACAGCAGCGGTTTGCCAGGTTTGATCGCGACTTTCCAGAAGATTTTTTCAAAATTGCGCTTTTGCAGGGTCGCTTGGACATAATCTTTCTCACCAACGGAGACCCCACCTGTTGTGATGATAAGGTCAGCATCAATTGCCTGGTCGATAAGTTGACCAAGAGTTTTCTGGTCATCCGCTCCAATGCCCAAGCAGATCGGAGTACAGCCGCATTCGAACAGGCGTGTTCTGAGAAAATGCAGATTGGAGTTGACGATTTGCCCCGGGCCTGGAGTTTGTCCGAGTTCTACCAATTCGTCGCCGGTTGAAATAACAGCAACCCGTAGTCGGGGATAAACGCAGGCATGTTCGACGCCAGCGCTTGCAAGCAGTGCTATTTCTCCCGCCTTCAAGATCGTTCCCGAATTAACTAAAATCTCTTCGGCTCGGTATTCTTCACCTGCGTAGCGAACATGCTGGCCTTGCTTTGGGCTTTCATTGAGAAACACCTTATTGTTCTTCTCGATGGTATCTTCAATCGGAACAACAGTGTCTGTTTTCTCGGGTAGAGCGGCTCCTGTGGTTATGCGTACAGCTTCACCTGGATGCACTTGGCCTGAAAAGGGTTGCCCCGCATACGAGGCACCAACAATTGAGAGTCCTCCTTCAAGATTTTCAGGAAACGCGTTAATTGCAAAGCCGTCCATGGCTGAGTTGTCACAACGCGGCATCTGCCAAAGAGCTTTCGCCGGTTTGGCAAGAATGAGGCCGGACGCTTCATGAAGAGAAGTCTCACGTGGCTTTAGAGGTGAAACAGATTCAACAACACGTTGTAATGCCTGATCATAACTGATCATCACCGTTCTCCCTATGTGCAGCTGATTTAATTCAATGGAATTGTCCAAAGACTTCTTTTGCGCAGACAAATCTGCAAATCATCTCCGATTGTATAGCCAAGGTCTCGCATAGCGCAGTTGGGCAGTTCCACGTCAACCGTGACTTGGCTTCCCTTCAACGTGACACAAAGTGTATGAGTGCCGCCAAAAGCCAGGATATCGGCAACGGTGGCCTGGAAAAGGTTTTCTTGCAACTCGAGCCCCAGAGGTTTGCCGGGCCGGATGATAACAACTTCTTCCGAGCGGATGCCGGTCGCATATCTTCGCCCTATCTCCACGTTCATGTGAGCGGGAACAGCCACCCTGATTTCATTGCCCATCTCTACGGACCCGTCCGGGAGTATTCTTTCAGCTTTCATCTCGAAGATATTCTGGTTACGCAGAAAGCGTGCAACCTCGAGTGTTTCCGGCCGATAGTAGATGTCATCTCTTGAACCAATTTGGCAAATCTTCCCCTGAATCATGACGGCTATTTTTTTGCCCAGCATAAAGGCTTCTTCCTGGTCATGAGTGACGTGAAGGATGGTCACATTGAGCTGTTGGCTGATTTCCCGCAACTTGACCTGAAGCTGGCGCTTGATGGTTGCGTCCAGAGCTGAAAAGGGTTCGTCGAGAAAAAGCACTTGAGGCTGTGGCAAAAGCGCCCTGGCGAGAGCAACGCGTTGTTTTTCACCTCCGGACAGACTTGTGACATCATTCCGGTCAATAAATTTGTGTAGATTGAGAAGGGTTTGCAGGTTGCTGAGGTGATCTTCGGTGGCATCCTTGTCGAGGTTACGTCTTTTAGCCCCAAAGAGGATATTTTCACGGACATTGAGATGCGGAAACAAGGCCAGGTCTTGCGGCAGGTAAGAGATGTGTCGTTGTTCGGGGCGTGAGCTGGTCACATCCTGTCCATTGAGCCAGACAATTCCGCGGCTTGACGAGATCAACCCCATGCAGGTTTCCAGGAAGAGTGTTTTCCCGGAACCTGAAGGACCGAGCAGGGTCAAGTAGGATTCTTGGCCGAGGTCAAGATCAATCGGTCCCAGGATAAAGTCGCCCCGTTGCGCTATCAGTCCTTCGGTACGAATCATATTTTGTGCTCCAGGACCTTGCGAACACCAAAGAGTACTAGCAACGAGATTCCGATCAGGATGACCATCAGGGTCACTGCTTTGGGGAGATCAGCCATCGACATTGCCAGATAAATGCTGCTCGGCAGAGTTGCGGTTTGCCCCTTGGCTGTTCCGGCCACCATAACGGTTGCGCCGAATTCTCCGATGGCTCTTGCCCAGGTAAGAATAATTGCTGCCAGAATACCCCGTTTGGCCAAAGGCAGGGTTACATACAGAAAACTTCCGAAAGCTGTGCAACCGAGCAGACGTGCAACCTGCTCCTGGCGTGGGTTGATCTGTTCAAAGGTGGCTTTGAGCATGCGGACGCTGATTGCAATAATCACTGTAAACTGGGCGAGTACGATTCCGGCGACGGTGAAGGGGAGGGTTATCCCGAGACTGGAGAGAATCCGGCCAACGCTCGTGTTCCAGGACATCAAAATCAAGGTCCCCAGGGCGATAGGAGTCAATACCATCGGCAGGTCAATAAACGTATCGACGAAACGTTTTCCCGGAAAGTGAATGCGGGCCAGGGCGTAAGCCGATGGAATTGCAATTACCATGGCGATGATGCTGCTGACTGTTGCCGCGAAAACACTCAGCGCAATGGCCGACTGGAGATCACTTTGGGATAGCTGATTCGTAAAGTGGCTCCAGCTGAAAAATGACGTCTGGCTAGTGAGCAGCAGCAGGAAATAGGCTGTCAATAAACAGAGAGGCAAAAGCATGCTGAGTTTAAAGACTTTGTCACGATGAAGCATCACCAAACCTCATTCAGTGGGAAAGTGCCTCCAAGAACTGCCTTTGGGGCGAATTGCCGGGCCTCTGCTTCCGTTGTCAGGTACCCCCATTTTTGAAGTATCGCCTGTCCCTCCCGGGAAGCAAGGAATGACAGAAAAGCATCTGCTCCTTCCGGGTTACTTGCGCTGATAAGCTTGGCCCCCGGGACGTAAGCGAGACGTGGGATTTCCTCCGGGAGAGGAAGAATGACCTCCATGGTGTCAGGTTGCCACGTGGCAAATTCACGCCAGCCGATAACAACGTCAACCATGTTGAGGGGGATCATGGCCGCAGTTTTGGCGCAGCTTTCCACCATCCCTTTCAGGCGAGGGCGCAGCGGCTCAAGAAGATGATTGGCATGCAACAGCTCTATTGCGTACAAGCCAACACAGACACCGTCCGGGTCTGCGAGACCGATGCGAAGGTCCTCCCTCTTCAAGTCATCCAAAGATTTTATCCCCAAGGGGTTGCCTTTGGCGACGACGAGTGCCGGAACGAGGTAGGCAATAGTCACCGAGTCCTTGGCAACCAATTTAAAATCGAGGGCCTTCTGCATGTAGTCAGGAGAGCCCGGGATATAGATGTCGCCCTGGCCCGTTAGGTGAGCTTGGTTCAGCATGCTGCCAGAACTGCCCAGGTGAAGAATGACGCGGAGGCCTGTTTTGGACTGAAATGTTTGCGCGGCTTCTTCCAGGGGGGGTTGGGCTGCGGTTCCGGCAAAGACCACAACCGGCTTGTCGGCTAAAGTCTGTTGTGGTATGGCGCAAGCCAGTATTATGCAGAGTGCCAGGAGTCTAAACATTGTCGATGGTCTCTGTGTTTGGAAAACATGACATAAAACATCGATCAGCTTCAGAGTTGACCTTTGTTCGCATTGTTTCGAATTTGCCTAACAGTTCGAGCGTAGTGGGTGTCAAATGAGTTGCTCCGCCATCCTTGCCGCCAGTTCTCTTCGCAAGCAAGGGAAAGGGAGCGGTCTCCTCCATGGCCTGCAACTGAGCCCAGACTTTTCGGTATGACATGCCAAGGGCGCGAGATGCGGCATTGATTGACCCGTGGTTATGGATAGCGGACAGGATGCGATAACGACCAGCTCCGAGAAAAGGCTTGCCATCAATTTCCAGCCAGATTTTGCTGCGGACTTGAAATAGGTTCATGACAAATAGCGCTTTACGATCAGGTTGCAGAGGCCCGAAGCATCATTAATGCCATAAAGAGGAACATCCACATCCAGAGAGCTGTCCGAGGCGATAGCGATCAGGGTTTCGTCTCGGTTTTCAGTGCGACAGAGCAGTTCGTTGCTCCTTTCATGACGATGCACTTCAATCTTCGGCATCGCACTTTTTTTGAAGCCCTCGGTTAGAACCAGATCGACATCCTGGAAGTAGCTTTCAATAGTCTCTTCGAGTGACAGCTCAGTTTGCGGGGAAGTCTTCTTGACCATGGCAAGCTTTTCGGAAGAGCTGATCACCATCGTGTCAGCACCGGCTTGAGTCAGTCGCCAGGAGTCTTTCCCTTCGTGATCGATGTCGAAACGGTGAGCATCGTGCTTTATGACACCAATTTTGTAGCCTCGATATTTCATCTCGGCGATCAGTTTCTCGAGCAAAGTGGTTTTGCCCGTACCACTCTTGGCAACGATCGAGACAACCGGTATCTTCATTTTGCTTCCTCCTTGATTTTGTTCCTATCCGCAGGCGTATTGATATTTATCAAGCTCTTTTCCCAGCCTTCAGGCATGTCACACCAATTTAAAAAATTGACATTGAGTTCAGCGTAGAGGTTGAAGATACTCTTTCTCCCTTGTTGTAATGCTTTCTCGAAGACCGGTAGGCAATTCTTGTGGTAGAGCGCGAAGACGGGTTCAAAGCCTGACGGAGACTCCGGGACGACAGCATCAGAAGAATGTCTCAGTTCAAGCAACATCTCAAGGATTCGAAAGTCAGGGCAGGGCATGTCGCATGCGGATACAAAGACCCAGTCTGTGTCAGCAGTATGGAGAGATGTGAATATCCCACCGAGTGCACTGCCGGGGTATATGTCAGGAATGCAAGGGATGACCCCGGAAGCGAGATCCGGTCTATCACCGGAAATCATAACCTTTTGAAAATAGTTACACAGCAGTTCAAGTGATCGGGAATAAAGTGCTTGTCCGTTTGCAACCAGAAAAGCCTTGTCTCGACCCATCCGGCGGCTTTTGCCGCCAGCAAGCAGGACTCCGGTAACATCTGAATATTTAGCGCTGTGCGAATCATGCATAACGATTGTGATTATAAATGGTTGCGATAAACTTGCAAGGCTGATTATTAAGACTTAATAAACAGCAGGCTGATCTTCAAAAATTGACCTGAGTCAATAGTTCTGTTGGTCAAATAGATTAGTGTAGATTTATTCACCCTCTAGCTTTGCTGTTGATATCGGTTCTCGGGACACAAGGCTGACATAACGCCTTCCCGTTTATTCATAATTATTATTTGCACTCACCGATTGAAGGAGAAAGCTTATGCCTGTCAGTGGACTTGTTATTCAGGTCGATCCCGCCCGGCGAAATGCCATCATTTCCACCTTAAATAACCTCGATAATGTTGAGTTGACCGACACTCCGGATGGAAAGCCTTTGGTTGCCGTACTCGATGTTGAATCGATGCGAGAAGAAGAGGCGTTGTTCAAAGAAATAAACGACATCTCGGGTGTTCATAATGTGTCTCTCAGTTACCACAACTTTGAAGATATCAGTGACGACCAGAATACTTAATGCTCACACAAGCCAAGGAGAGGAGTTATGGATATCAGGAGACGTGAATTTATCAAGGGTGCTGCTGCCGCAGCCGCCCTGGCCGCTGTGGGGCTACCGGTGAACGCAATGCTGGCTCGCCAGGCTGAAGCAGCGAACATGGGGATTACATGGGATAAAGCTCCGTGCCGTTTCTGTGGGACAGGTTGCGGTGTCCTGGTCGGAGTCAAGAACGGAAAAGTTGTTGCGACCAAGGGTGATGCTGAAGCGCCTGTCAACAAGGGTCTGAATTGTATCAAGGGGTACTTCCTGGCCAAGATAATGTACGGCGAAGACCGTCTCACCAAGCCGCTGCTGCGCAAGGGTGACAAGTTCGAGGAAATTTCATGGGACGAGGCCCTCGACAAGATTGCTGCAGAGATGCAGAAGGTGATCAAGGAGAGCGGCCCCCAAGCGATCGGCATGTTTGGTTCTGGACAATGGACCATACATGAGGGTTACGTCGCTTCCAAATTCATGAAGGCCGGAGTCGGCAGCAACAGCATCGATCCGAACGCTCGTTTCTGCATGGCGAGCGCCGTGGCCGCTTTCATGAAAACATTCGGCTCCGACGAGCCGATGGGAAATTACGACGACCTTGACCTGGGTGACACCTATTTCCTCTGGGGCGCAAACATGAGCGAGTGTCACCCGATCCTCTTTTCGCGCATGACCGCCAACCGTGTGAAGAACCCCAACGTCAAGATCATCGATTTTGCGACCCGTTACAGCCGCACCTCGAAAGAGTCTGACCATTATGTTGAGTTCATACCGCAAACTGACTTGGCGTTGGCGAACGGTATAGCCCATGTCATTGTCCGTGACAAACTCTACAACGAGGACTTCATTAAGGCCAACACCATCTTCAAGACAGGCAAGACCAACATTGGCTACGGGGTCGAGGACAATTTCTCTTTTACAGACAAGGAAGAGGTCATTGACTTTGACACATACAAAGAGATGATCAAAGAGTATACGCCGAAAAAAGTCGAAGAGCTCTCCGGTGTGCCGGCCAAGACGGTTGAGGAGATGGCCAAGCTCTATGCAGACCCGAAGCGCAAAGTCTGCTCCTACTGGACCATGGGATTTAACCAGCATGTTCGCGGTACCTGGGTGAACCAGCTTGTCTACAACATCCACCTGCTGACCGGTAAAATTGCACAACCCGGACAAGGTCCGTTCAGCCTGACTGGCCAGCCTTCAGCATGCGGAACAGCTCGCGAAGTAGGGACTTTCGCACATCGCTTGCCAGCTGACATGGTGGTCATGAATCCTGAGCATCGTAAGATTGCAGGAAAAATCTGGAAAGTCGACCCGGACAGCATCCCCGCCAAGCCAGGATACCACGCGACTGAAATGCTACGTGCACTCGATCGTGGTGACATAAAATTCCTCTGGGTGCAGGTCAACAATCCCTTCCAGGCTGCTCCAAATGTTGATCGTTTCCGCAAGGGCGCTCGAAAGGATGGTCGTTTTGTTGTTGTGTCAGACGCTTATCCGACCCGCTCAACAGAAGTAGCTGACTTGATTCTTCCAACAGCCATGTGGGTGGAAAAAGAAGGCATGTTTGGCAATGCCGAGCGTCGCACTCAGCACTGGAACAAGATGGCAGATGCACCGGGTGAATCAAAAGAAGACCTCTGGCAAATCATTGAGGTCGCCAAGCGAATGGGAATGGGCAAGCTGTTTGATTTCCCGAAAGACAAACCACTGCATCAGGCGATCTTCGAGGAGTATCGTCAGTTCACCCTTGGTACCGGCAAAGACCTTGCCCCCTACGAGGTCTACAAGAAGGAAAGGGGCGTTATTTGGCCTTATATTAATGGCAAATCTGTTCCTTGGCGCTACAACGAAAATTACGATCCGTTGGTTGCCAAAGGCAGCGGAATTCAATTCTATAAGGCTAAGAAGTATGACAAAAAGGCGGCTATCTACTTCCGCCCTTACGAGCCAGCCGCTGAACCACCTGACGCCAGTTACCCGTTCTGGCTATGCACCGGTCGTGTTCTCGAGCACTGGCATACCGGCACCATGACGGCCCGCGTCCCGGAGCTACATCGCGCCGTTCCTGAAGCTGTTTGCGAACTGAATCCCGAAGATGCCAAGAAGATGAAGGTCAAGAATCGTGACAAAATCCGTCTGACAACAAGGCGTGGATCCCTCGAATTGCTGGCCAGCGTTGGTGAGCGCGGCATTCCGGGCAAGGGGAGTGTGTTCGTACCTTTCTTCGACGAGAACAAGATGATCAACAACCTGACTCTTGATGCATTCTGTCCGATCTCCAAGGAACCGGACTATAAAAAGTGTGCAGTGAAAGTTGAGAAAGTATAAGGCAAGGGTCACTGGACAAAGATGAGTGCAAACAATGTTAAACAGCCGCAAAAGAACCTGCCGACTGGTGTCAAGGGGGCACTGGTCGGTGCCGGTGCGTCCTGCCTGGTGCTGAAGGCAGGTTCCGGTTACGGCTGGATGCTGCGTCCTCCTGGTGCTGTCGCGGAGGACGATTTCCTTAAAAAATGCCTTCGCTGTGGACGTTGTGCTCATGTTTGTCCTTATGATGCCGTAAAAATGGGTAAGTTGAGTGACGGGCTGGCGATCGGGACCCCCTTTATCGTGCCACGCGAAATGCCATGCTATCTCTGTTCAGACCTGCCTTGTGTTAAGGCCTGCCCGAGCGGTGCACTGGACCCAGAGCTCAAGGATCCACTAAAGACGAGAATGGGGACTGCAGTTATTAGTGAGCGTGAGGAGTGCCTCTCGATCAAGGGTTTGCGTTGTGAAGTCTGCTACCGTGCCTGTCCGGTAATCGACAAAGCAATCACGGTCGAGAATTATCTCAACGTGGAGACTGGCCGTCACGCCATATTTGAGCCGGTCGTACACAAGAAGGACTGTACCGGATGCGGCATCTGTGAGAAAGCCTGTGTCCTTGAGCGCCCGGCAATTGTGGTGCAACCGCTTCAGCCACCAACGGAGAGCTGGTATGAAAGTTAACCGTTGGACCACTGGACGTCGTTGCGTACAGATACTCATGTTGCTTTTGCTGGCAACGCCCGCTTTCGGCTGGACGTTTTTCGAGGGCAACCTGGGAGCAGCAGCAATTGTTGGCCTGCAATTGTCCGACCCTCTTGCGGCCTTGCAGATTTTGCTTCTGACAGGCACCTTGACAGCGACGATGCTCTCTGGAACAGCAATCGTCGTGGTTTTCTACGGGTTGTTTGGTGGCCGTGTGTTCTGCGGTTGGGTCTGCCCTGTGCATTTAATAACCGACCTGGTCGATCTTTTACCCTGGCCAAAAAGACTTTCAAGCTGGTCACTTGAGTGGAAAACAACGGCACTGATTGTGACCGTAATCATGACAGTAATTCTTGGCATCCCGGTTTTTGAAACTGTTTCACCGATCGGTACCACTGCAAGGGCTTTGACCTTCGGGGTCAGTTCCAGTCTTATCATAATCGTCTTGATCGTGATTGCAGAACTAGTTCTGGTTCGTCGTGTCTGGTGTCGAAGTTTGTGCCCCTTAGGTGGCTTCTATTACCAGCTTGGCCGCTTCAGCCCCCTTGTGGTCGCCTACGATACAGCGAAATGCTCCCACTGTGGAGAATGTCGACGGGTCTGCTTTGTCCCGGAAGTTCTGGCTCCAAGTCTGAAAAGTCAGAGAAATATGGTGCACTCAGGGGAATGTACGCGTTGCGGTGCCTGTGTTGGTATCTGCCCGGAAAAGGCCCTTGGTTTTGCTTTGCGCAATCCTTTTGAACGTTAACTTCTTTGATGGAGGTCTCAATGAAAAGACGCAACCGGTTTTTATTTGTATGGTTGGCCCTTGGTCTAGTGCTATTGGCTCTTTCAGCTTTTCAGACAGCAATGGCCGCAGAAAAACCTGTCGATACAGGCCTTGTTCCCGATCAGACCTCAACCGGTGACCCTCCTCTTATTCCGCATGAAGTTGAGGCGAGCGACAACGGTGAGGATTGCCTCGCTTGTCACAAGGATGGGGATGATGACGCACCCAAGATACCAGAGTGGCATGCCACCCTAACGGATTGTCGTCAGTGTCATATCCCATATGTCAAAAATAGCGACGTATTCAAGACAACGTATTGATCTTTGGTTTGCCCTGTGGGTCTTGATTGCCTGCAGGCCTTTTATCTCTGGATGAACACCTTCAGGGAGTGACACGACTTTCGATGTGGGCCCAACCAAGTTGATGCTTGCAGGTCACAGCGGTATGCCTTGGTGTTGGAAAGTAGGAGAAATTGAAGGAGATTGGCAATAAATCCGTTGTGCGAAATTTGCATAACGTCAATCAAAAGAAACCAGAACTTTGAGGTTCTGGCCCGGCCACGTATTATTGAGGCCGGTCATGAAAATAAATTGGATCTTTGTTTATTCAGGGAACTCTACCTGCAGAGGTGCCCTGCGGTATACAGCAGTCGGCCCATAGTTGGCCGCGAGGTAGTCGAGAATCGCGTTCTCAAGCTCCGGTTCAAGTTTCCATAAACCCTGCTTCTCCTGCATCCAGCGAATCATCTCAAGCCAACCCTCGCGGTTAGCCTTGTTCTGGGTGACCAGCATCGGAGAATGACATACGGTACAGGTCTTCTTGACCTCTTCGAAGCCCGGAGCAATGACGAACCCGGTCTCCTTGTCGATCTCCTTGTCCGCAGCAAGCCCGGGAACTGCCCACAGCACCAGAAGCATGGGGAATAACCATTTCAGTCTCTTTTTCATGGCTCCTCCAGACGGGTCAAACAACTTTCACTGCGACCCGATGGCACGCATTGTTCAGATAGCCGCGTGGATTCCAGCCCGGTACAACCATCGGCTGCATCTTGCCATTCTCATCAGTGGCACGGGTCCAGACTTCGAAATAGCCGGCCTGCGGGAACTTGACTTTGGTCGTCCAGTTTTGCCAGGCCAGTCTGTTGCGTGGGGACTTCAATGAACAGGATTGCCATGTGCTGCCAAAATCAATCGAGACATCCACTGATTTGACGGCGTAGTCTCCGGCCCAGGCATGGCCACGCACTTCGAGGGAGTCTCCCAGCGAGGCAACCGTTCCGGTCTTGGGGAAAGTGACCAACGATTTAACCGGCATCGACTCAATGATAACCATGTCTTCCTTAGGCACATTTGTCCCCGGAGCAACGGGATAGCCCGGTACACGGTATGACATACCGGTCATCTTGGGCCCGTCATGAACCTTGTCGCGGATGACAATACGATTCAGCCACTTGCCACAGGTCGAAGCAGGCCAGCCGCCAGTGACCAGGCGCAAAGGATAGCCGTGCAGCAACGGAATGTCTTTGCCGTTCATGGCCCAGGCAATCAGCGATTCGTCTTCCATGGCCTTGGAAATCGGAACCCCACGAGAGATAACGACCTTCTTGGGGTCTCCGCTAACATGGGTATCGGCACCATAGTAACCGATATAAACAGCGTCATCCTTGAGGCCAACATCCTCGAGGACATCACGCAGGCGAACACCGGTCCATTCCGCACAGGAAATTGCCCCAACCCGCCACTGGTTGCCTTTTGCCGGTGGATTGTATTCGGAGCGACCGTTGCCACCGCATTCGAGTTGAATCTGAAGTGTATGCTCTTTGAATTTCTTTTTCAGCTCTGCGATTGAGAAGCTGACAGAACGTTTTGCCGATTCGCCTTCAATCGTAAGCTTCCATGCCGCTGCGTCAACTTTGACCGGTGGGATGCCATTGTTGCGAACGAACATTTTGTTGTAAGGGGTGATGTCTTCATCCAGGAAGTGTGGGGGGGGTTCTGCGTTGAGCGGCTTTGTGTTGAGAACGACCATCTCAGGGATTTTCCCTTCGATTTTCATCGCCTCCTCGGCATGGGCCATGCCGACCAGTTGCATTCCCTCTGGCAACAGGTCACCGAACGGTATCTGCGACCCGACCGCCGCAGCCATTGCTGCGACGCTGCTTTTGCGAAGGAAAGATCGTCTGGAGACACCCGAATCAGCCGGTGCCTCTTGAGAAATCGTGCCTTGCTGAGTGTCACGCTCCATGTTTTTGTCCATAGTTCTCCTCCCTGCCGAAACATGCGATGTTTTGGTGTTCTAAACAAGATAACCGGTTTTCGGGATATTTCAGCAGAGAGGGCGATTTTTTAGGGCTTTTTTGTGTTTTTTGAGGAAGAATCGAGGGGATTTATCTACAGCGAAGCTACAGGATTTTTCAAAGCGCTAAATTGAAGGTTGAAACGTGATTATTATTGGCGGCAGTCGATGGGACCCTCCCTACTAAATAGGTTCTTAAGAGATCTGAGAATTCGTTGTGGAAAGATTCAATCAATCACCCCACACTACCCAAGCTTGCTAAAGACACCATGCTTTTTAAATCAATCGGTCCGATGTCTCCGTAAGCCATCAGGGCTGTCCGGCCGGTGAGTTGAAACCCGGCAGAATCACATAACTCTGGCAGCGGTGACGAGCTAAGCAAATCAACAACAACAGGAACCTTGGGATCTGTCGCTGCAATCATCCTGTTCAGCAAGGCCTGATGTGCGTGCAGTGAGGCTTCATGTGCATACCATGGCCCGATAATCTGCATGTCTGACCCTGCCTGCAACAGCGCAATGGCACCCTCAACAGCAAAAACTTGTCCGCCTTCACAGAGGACGGACAGTAAGGGGGTGCGGTTTTCACTCCAGGCCAATCGGTCTGCGTAAAACAACTCCTCGAGGAGGTTTTTACCTTCTAGCGGAGAGCCAATCGCATCTCTTGGTGACAACACCCAGCGCTCGATACAATCGACCTCAACAAAGCCCTCTTTTTCATAAATGCAGCGTCCTTGATCTGAGGCCGTTAACCAGATCGACGTCATCCGTCGTTTAACCAGATCCGCAAACACCGCCTTGAACAGGTGGCTTCCATAGCCCTTGCCGCGCAGGTTATGAGGGACGATAAAGTTGCCGATCCATGCACTCTTCTCATAAGCAACAGAGGTCAGCAATGCGCAGAACTTATGATCATCAAGCACACGCACATATTGAGCCCATGGACCTTTAAAGAGTTGCAATTCGGTGCGTGGCACCCGCCAGTTTTCACGACAGGCGAGAGCAGAGAAGGTCTCCCAGTCAGATTGGTACGGCAGCCTGATGATCATGCCACCTTCCTGTCAGCATCATAGAGCCGCAGCAAATCGTGATCAGACAACGGACGCTTTCTTCTTTGTGCAATATTTCTTACTCTTGCCAGGAAAGAGTCTGCCTCCAGCAGGTCAAGGTCTATACCGAGACCACTGAGCCGATCCTGCAGACCATGTCTCCCCGAATGTTTCCCAATCACCATATGTCGACTCAAGCCAACCTCGGCAGGATCGTAGCCCTCGTAATTGCCAGGGGACTTAAGCACACCATCGGCATGCAGCCCTGATTCATGGGAAAACACTTTTTCTCCGACAATAGCCTTCCATTCCGGTACCGGCCGGCAACTGGCCTGTCCAACGAGTTTCGATAGTTCAACAAACCGGCCCGTATCAATCGGCACATCAACGTGACAGGCGTGCTTGAGTGCCATCACGACCTCTTCGAGAGCAGCATTGCCTGCACGTTCACCGAGCCCGTTGACGGTGGTGTTAACAAACCGTGCGCCAGCTCTTATTCCAGCGATTGCATTGGCCGTTGCCATGCCCAGGTCATTATGGGTATGAACCTCCAGGTCCAGTTCGACACGTTCGGCCAGGTAGAGCACTTTGTCGTAGGTCGTGAAAGGATCAAGGATGCCGAGTGTATCGCAGAACCGAAAGCGGTCAGCACCCTGATCCCTGGCTATTTCCATCAGCTCCACCAAAAAATCCAGGTCGGCACGACTGGCATCTTCGCCACCAATCGAGACATACAGATCATGATCTTTGGCAAAACCGAGCGCAACCTTGAGTTGTTCCTTGACCCAGTTTCGATTTTTGCACAGCTTTCTCTCGATATGAATATCAGAAACCGAAAGGGAGATATCAACCGCGCGAACACCGCTGTCGATCGAGGCTTGAATATCTGAGACCACGGCCCGGTTCCAGGTGAGCAGGCGAGCATTGAGGCCCAAATCAACAAGTGCCTTGACCGATGCTTGCTCCTCCCGGCCCATCGCCGGGATACCGCACTCCAGTTCTCCGACGCCGGTCTCGTCGAGCAACTTTGCGATGCGTTTTTTCTCTTCGAGACTGAAGACGACACCGGCGGTCTGTTCGCCATCTCGCAGTGTGGTGTCGTCGATGATGACCTCAATATTTCCAGGTTCGAACATTGCGTACCTCGTTTAAAGAGAAAAAGCCCTGAACCTTTTCAAAAGGTCCAGAGCTTCATTGCCAGGATCCGGCGACTTTGCCGGGAAGTGTTTCACCGTTGACCAATAGCAAAAGACGTGCCTTTGGGACTGTCCCTGCAGTTAAGGGGTACGGCCCCTTGGTTTTACGGCCTTTTGACATCCATTGTCGGGGACCGGTTCATGTTGGTTAAGTCGCCGGCCTGGAGGAAAGTGCACAATAAACAGGCATCCTGCTCGGTTTATGTTCGTCTTGAGTAGGTACAACAAGATAGAAACAGCTGCAAAGTGGCCATTTTACGCCCTGTTGCCATCATGGCAAGCCTTTTGCTCTACTCAATCCCAACGTTAAGACATCACCCCTCCTTTGCCGCCAGCGCTGTCGGAAAAGCCGGTTCCCTTCTCGAAGATGTGACGGGACTGATTTCTAACTGAAACGAAATTTCAGGGAGTCAGCCCATTATGGTAAACAAGCCAAAAATCAAAGAACTGCTGGACGAAAGTTCTTGCACGCATAACCAGAGCCGTAAAGTTGCCTGCAACGCACCGACTCCTGGAGCGACCACAGGTGGTTGCGCCTTTGAGGGCGCCCAGATCTCTCTCTTCCCTTATGCTGATGCCGCCCACCTGGTACACGGCCCGATGACTTGTCTCGGCTCCTCATGGGAGACCCGCGCCACAGGGACCAGCTATCCTAGACGCGATTTAACGCAGATGGGTTTCACCACTGATATCAATATCAATGACGTGGTCTTCAGCGGCGAAGAAAAAGTTGCGGCTTCCATCGATTACATTATGGAACATTACAAACCTGAAGCCATCTTCGTTTATGCCACCTGCGTAACAGCTATGATTGGTGATGATATTGACCTGATCTGTAAACAGGCTGCAGAAAAACACAAGGTTCCAATGGTGCCGGTACATGCCCCCGGTTTTGTCGGCAGCAAGAACCTCGGTAGCCGTCTTGGTGGTGAAGCTGCCCTCAGCCATCTGATCGGCACCAGAGAGCCTGAGGAAACAACGCCCTTCGACATTAACCTGATCGGTGAATACAACGTTACCGGCGACATGTGGCAATATTCGCCATTGCTGGAAGAACTCGGTATTCGCATCCTGTCGACTCTGAGCGGCGACGGCCGCATCGCACAGATTTGTACAGCTCATCGAGCCAAGCTCAACGTTATCGTCTGTGCCAAGTCTCTCGTTTCACTGACCCGGAAGATGGAAGAACGTTATGGCATCCCGTCTATCTCTCTCTCCTTTTATGGCCGACGAGATACCAGCGACGGTTTACGGGCCATTGCAAAGGCCCTGGGGAATGACGACTTGATCGCTAAAACCGAACAGCTGATTGCCAGAGAAGAGGCAGCCATCGCCGTAAAGTTAAAACCATATCAAGCCTTCTTCCAGGGCAAAAAGGCAGTGCTCAACACCGGTGGCAACAAAACCTGGTCAATTGCTTCAGCGTTGCAGGATCTCGGTATTGAAGTGGTGGCAACCGCTGTCAAGAAAGCCACCGAGGATGATCGCGCAAAGGCTCGGCAGACTCTCGGTGAAAAAGGTGTCCTCATGATGAACCCGGGTGTTGAACAGGCTAAAATCATTGATGAGACCGGTGCCGATCTGCTTCTGGCAGGCGGTCGCAGCCTCTATACTGCGATCAAGAAGGGCATTGCTTTTGCCGACGTCAATCAGGAAAAAAAGAAATGTTACGGTGGCTATGAGGGTCTGCTCAATCTCGCTGAGGACTTGAAAAATGCTCTGCAAAACCCGGTGTTCAAAAACGTTTTGCGGAGGGCGCCATGGGAGAAATAGCTCGTAAAAAATACAAACCGCTCCAGGTCAACCCCTTTAAACTCAGCCAGCCGATGGGAGCGACGCTGGCGTTTCTTGGCGTAGACAGATGCATGCCGCTCATGCACGGAGGCCAGGGATGCACCAGCTTCACCAAGGTCTTCTTCACACGGCATTTCTGCGAACCGATCGCCATCCAGACCAGCGCAGTCACCGATGCCATCGCTGTCCTTGATGGCGGCGACTACAGCATCGTTGAGTCGGTCAAAAACATCACCAAGAAGATTTCGCCGAGCTTAATTGGCCTGCATACCACAGGCATGCCAGAAACCAAGGGTGATGATGTTTGCGGCGTTGCCGCAAAAATTGACTTTCCTCTGGTCACTGTCAACACTCCGGATTACGAAGGCGGTCTGGAAAGTGGTTGGGCATTAACCTGTAAGGCGCTGATCGAACAGCTGGTCAACCCGGCTCAGGAAACAGATGATAACAAGCTGGTGTTGCTGCCTCATGTCAGCCTGCAACCGATCGAAGTCGAGAAGATCAAAGAATTCATCGAAGGGTTCGGTTTCAACGTATGGGCCCTTCCCGACCTGTCAAGATCCCTGGATGGTCATCTGGGTGAGAAGCAGGCAGCCCTTTCCAGCGGCGGGATTAGCGTAGAAGAAATCCGCGCGTTGAGTGACGCCGGTCTGGTGATCAGCGTCGGTGATTCGATGCAAACATGTGGAAATGTTTTGCGGAAGAAGAACCCCGAGATGCGTCATCATCATTTCTCGCACCTGCATGGACTTGAAGCGGCGGACTCGTTAGCCGAGCTCCTGTTGGCAGAAACCGGTTTCAGTGGCCCGCCGATACCGGTGGCACGCTGGCGCCAGCGATTGCAGGATGCCATGCTCGACAGTCATTTTTCACTGGGGCAAAGCCGGTTTCTGGTCGCTGCGGAACCTGATCAGATTGCCGGGATCTGCCAGTCGCTCTATGACGCGGGCGGTAGGGTGACCCTAGCAATATCAACCGTTGATTCTCCACAGCTAAAGAAAATAAAGGCAGAAAAGATTCTGGTCGGAGACCTGGAAGACGCTGAACAACAGGTAGAAGACTATGACGTGATTGTCGGCAACTTCCACTGCGAGGCAATTGCTCACCGTCATCACAAAGGTCTTGTACTGAGAGGCTTTCCTAACTGGGAACAGGTGGGCAATCCTTTAAAAAATGACATCTTGTATGAGGGCGGAGCTTACTTTTTATTTGAGTGCGCGAATGCGGCGACAGCGGCGCGGGATGAGGGACGCAGGCACCCTGAAGAATAATCTTTAGATTTTCGCGTTCCACGTACCGAGTTTCGATTCTTTCTATGACAGCAGTCAACTCACTAAGTGAAGGTGGAGTGCTCGAGATAACCATGACAGGCTACACAGACACCATTCGCCAATGGGCAACGGATACCCGTCGCGCCGGCACCCTGAAGAAAGCTGATGGCACCGGAGAAGTGGGCCTGGAGGCAAAAGAACGGGGTAGCCGACTGGCAGTGCGTTTCACCCTTAAGCTCAAACTCGATCGCGTTTCCGACATCCGCTATCAGGTCTTCGGCTGCGGTTTCTCCATGGCCGCATGTGCAGTCGCGGCTGATATGTCGGTGGGCTATACCCTTGACGACCTGAGCATGATTAGTGCGGAGCGAATCGATGACGCCCTCGAAGGGTTGCCTTCCGAGCGTAGCTACTGTGCGAATCTGGCCGCAGAGGCGTTGCAGGCCGCCGTTAAAAGCGCTCGTAATGGAGTTGAAACGGTTCAGGCCAGCATTCAAAGCGAGACAGAGCATGGCCCCAGAGTCTCGGCCGAAGATCCTGTCTACAAGAGACTTATGGGCAGTACGAAGCCCGACCATGTTGCAAATGCAGACCGTCACCTCTTTGCTTGCCTGCTCGCGGTTGCCGCACAGGAAACCCAAACCCTGGAAGATGCCCTTGGCCTGGGCTCTTCTGATATTCTCTCCCTTTTGGGAAAATACTTCCCAGCTGTCGATCGGGAGTCTCTGTTACAATGGACCGGTTCGGAGTTTCAATCCCGGCCAGATATCAACAAAGATATCTTGTCAATCCTTCTGGCTCATGTCCCGACAAAACCGGGCACTCAGGATCTGATCACATCTGTATGGCTCTGCCATAGCCTTGCTGCCCGCACTTGCCGCCCGGGCCATCTCTGGGTCGCCATGGGTTTTTTTGAGCGACCCGAATTGACTGCCGCCATCAACCGCCACCTGCCTTCTCTGGCCGCAGCGAATAACCGGAACATGCGCTGGAAGCGTTACCTTTTCAAACAGGTCTGTGATCGCAACGGTGGGACCATGTGCAAAGCACCGAACTGCGGTGTTTGTAGTGACTATTCAATCTGCTTCACTGCGGAGGATTAGTAACGAGAATGACTGGTCAACAACCATATCCATGTCTTATGCTCTTCATGTGTGTTTAGTGAGAAAGGAACTTTCATGCTGACAACAACCATACACAACCTGACAGACGATGAGATTCATGGAATTGCCGACAAGGTGAGGCCCTCCTTTCTGGCCAGCACCAAGCAGATGATGATCGACAACGACCTGGAGCAGGCGTTGATCGATATCTATGTTCCATTGGCCGCAAGCCTTGTGCAACAGACAGAAGATCATCATTCATCACGTGTCATCGGCATCAACGGCGCTCAGGGGTCTGGAAAGACAACCCTTTGCAAGCTGCTGAAGGTCGTGATTGAAGAGGGTTTTGCAAAGCGTGTCGCGGCGTTTTCAATCGACGACATTTATCTGACCCATGCAGAGCGAAAGACGCTGGCGAAAGAGATTCACCCGTTACTGGAAACCCGCGGCGTTCCCGGCACCCATGATGTGACGCTCGGTCTGGATCTTCTCGCTGGTCTCAGAGAACTTAAATCCGGGCAAACAATTAGCATCCCGCTCTTCGATAAAGCGATCGACGATCGTTCTGCCGAGGAAAATTTCCGCCAGGTGACCGGCCCGATTGATCTTGTGCTCTTTGAGGGCTGGTGTGTCGGCGTCAAAGCACAGCGCGAAGAGGCCCTAGCTATAGCGGTCAATAGTCTCGAACGCCTTGAAGATCCTGATCAGATCTGGAGGAGCTATGTCAACAAGCAACTTCAGAAGGGCTATAAAGAGCTCTTTAATCAAATCGATTTTCTGGTCATGCTGAAGATCCCCGGCATGAAAAGCGTCATGGAGTGGCGCAGCAAGCAGGAGAACAAACTTGGGAGAACGTCTGCTCAGAGCGGGCGCAAGATCATGAATACTGCCGAGTTGCAGAGATTTATTATGCATTACGAACGCCTGACCCGGGCAACCCTTACAGAGATGCCGGACCGGGCGGACCTGGTCTTTGAGCTGGACGAAAAACACCTGATCAGTGGAGTAAAGATCAATAAACGAACTCACAAGGGAATAGCGTAACATGATCGACCTTCTTGTCTTTACAGATCTGGACGGCACACTCCTTGATCATCACGATTATTCCTGCGAAGACGCTTTGCCGGCGATTGAGCGTCTTGCCTCGGCAGGGATTCCTCTTATCTTCAACTCGAGCAAAACCGCGGCTGAGATCAAACAATTACGTAAAGCACTCAACAACAGGCATCCTTACATCATTGAAAACGGCAGCGCAGTCCGCCTTGCAAAGGGTTATTTCAAGAGCTTTGGTACACCTTGCGCCGCCACGGCGGAAGATGATGAGGTGCATGCTTTTGGTCCAAACTACCAGGAGCTGATCACACAGTTGCATGAACTCCGTTCAAGAACGGGGTATCGTTTCAAAGGCTTTTACGACCTGAGCCATCAAGACGTCGCCAACCTGACCGGGTTGAGCCTCTCTGATGCCGCACGGGCAAAAAAGAGAGCCGCCTCTGAGCCACTACTTTGGCAGGACACGGAAGAGTCTTTGTCGGATTTTCGCTGCCGCCTGCTTGACCTCAATCTGTACATCACCAAAGGCGGACGATTTCACCATGTTATGGGGCCAACCGACAAGGCACAAGCCATGCAATGGCTGACCGATCAATATCGCGCAACCTGGCCAGAACGCCAATGGACAACCGTCGCACTCGGTGATGGGCCCAATGATCAGGCCATGCTCGAAGCTGCGGACATAGCCGTGCCGATACCACCGGCTGTCGGTGTCGCTCTCAAGCTGAAACGAACGGAAGGTGTCATCTCTCCCGGAGCCCTCGGCCCGAGAGGCTGGCAAATCGCAATAGACAGCATCCTGGATGATATGACTGACAAAGGAGTTTAACCATGGGCAATTTCTACCAGAACGGCGTCATCACCACCCTGCACAACCTGACCCGTCGACCGCTTGAGCAACTGGAAGAGGAGTTGCTTCGTTTCTCCACACGGCGCCCGATGTCACTGGTTCTGCCCTCGCTTTTTTCCGAGTTGGAAGGTCCCGCGCTCGGTCCGATTCTTGATGAACTGACCCAGGTCCCCTACCTGAACGAGATCGTCATTGGTCTGGATCGTGCCGATGAAGCGCAATTCAACTATGCCAAAGAGTATTTCGGCCGTTTACCGCAGCATCACCGGATTCTCTGGAACGACGGTCCCCGCCTGCGCTCTATCGACAAGATGCTTGCAGATAAAGGGCTCGCCCCGACCGAAATGGGTAAAGGCCGCAATGTCTGGTACTGCTATGGTTACATCCTTGCGTCGGGCCGCGCCAAAGCAATCGCCCTGCACGATTGCGATATCACAACCTATTCACGCGAACTGCTCGCCCGCTTGATTTACCCTGTGGCCAACCCGAATTATCACTACCAGTTTTGCAAAGGCTACTACTCACGGATTGCAGACGGCAAACTGAATGGTCGCGCCTGCCGGTTGCTTGTCACCCCGCTTTTGAAATCTTTGCAGAAGATGTTCGGCTACAACGAGTACCTGGAGTACATGGACAGCTACCGCTACGCCCTGGCAGGTGAGTTTTCCATGCGGGTTGATGTCTTAAACGAGCTGCGCATCCCCAGTGACTGGGGGCTTGAGATCGGAGTGATCTCCGAGATGTTCCGCAATTACGCTACCAACCGGATCTGCCAGGTCGATATCGCTGATGTTTATGATCACAAACACCAGGAACTGTCCGTTAACGACGCTTCAGGCGGACTTTCACGCATGAGCACGGATATTATAAAAGCGGTCGTTCGTAAACTCGCCACCCAGGGAGAGGTCTTTTCACAGGAGCGTTTCCGCACCCTCAAGGCCACCTATTACCGCACGGCTCTTGATTTTATTGAAGCCTATTACAACGACGCCATAATTAACGGCTTGACTCTCGACCGTCACAAGGAAGAGAAAGCCGTCGAGCTGTTTGCCGAAAACATCATGCGTGCCGGTGAAGCTTTCCTCTCCAACCCCATGGAGACGCCATTTATGCCGAGCTGGAACCGCGTCGTTAGTGCAATACCGGATATCTTTGACCATATATACGAAGCTGTGGAAGCTGACAACAGAGAGCTTCGTTCCCAAAGCTGAGAAACAAAACCATGCAAAAGAGACCGATCACAGAATTCATAGAGAAGACAAACCCCAGGCTGGAAGCCCTGTACGGAGAGAACCAGGCACCATTGATTCTCGATGTCATCACCTCGCTGCTGCAAAGTCATATCTCTGCCAGCCGCACCCTGCGCAATGAACGCTGGGACCAGAACGATGTGATCCTGATTGCTTACGGTGACAGCATCCTTGCCAGTGATCGTCCGCCACTACAAACTTTAAATAAATTTCTCAAAAAATACCTGGAAGGACTTGTCAGCACAGTCCATATCCTCCCCTTTTTCCCATACAGTTCAGATGACGGCTTCTCAGTCATCGACTACAAAGAGGTCAACCCCGAACTGGGTGATTGGAAAGACATCTCAGCGATCAGGCAAGATTTTGACCTGATGATTGACCTGGTCATCAACCACGTCTCACGCGAGAGTCTATGGTTTATCGATTTTATCAACGATCGCCCTCCGGCCTCTTATTTCTTCATCGAGATGGACCCCCAGGTCGATCTCAGCGAAGTTGTCAGGCCCCGCAAGAGCAAGGTTTTGACTCCGGTTCATACCCATCGGGGGACAAAACATGTCTGGTCCACCTTCAGCGAAGACCAGATTGACCTCAACTTTGCCAACCCCAATGTGCTGCTCGAAATTATCCAGGTTCTGCTGCTCTACCTGCGCCAGGGTGGACGCTTTATCCGCCTCGATGCCATCGCCTATCTCTGGAAAAAGCTCGGTACCAGCTGTATCAACCTTGAGCAAACCCACGAGGTGGTCAAACTGCTGCGTGACATTATGGAGACAGCCTCGCCCGATTGTGTTTTGTTGACAGAGACCAACCTGCCAAATGACCAGAATCTGAGCTATTACGGTGAAGGCGATGAAGCGCACATGATTTACCAGTTCAGCCTCGCCCCGCTTCTTTTACATGCCCTGCACCGAGGCACCAGCCACTACCTGAACAAGTGGGCAGAGAGCTGCTGTAGTGTACCAGCAGGCTGCACCTTCCTTAACTTCACGGCATCACACGATGGTATCGGTGTTCGCCCGGCAGAAGGACTGATCCCGCAAGGAGAGCTCGATGCACTGATCGAGGCAATGCACAGCTTTGGTGGTTACGTGAGCATGAAGAACAACCCGGATGGTACTGACAGCCCTTACGAGATCAATATCTCTTATTTCGATGCCCTGAGAGGAACCAGTAATGGCATTGATCAATGGCAGGTCCCTCGCTTCTTGACCTCCCAGGCCATTATGCTT
Source organism: Deltaproteobacteria bacterium IMCC39524 (assembly GCA_029667085.1). Taxonomy (NCBI): domain Bacteria; class Deltaproteobacteria; species Deltaproteobacteria bacterium IMCC39524. Next base: position 78,938 of record JARUHJ010000004.1, on the reverse strand, counting down.
GCCATTAAAGGGATCCCGGCCCTCTATATCCAGAGTCTGATTGCCGCCCCCAATGATATTGCCGGGGTAGAGAAAACCGGCCGGACCCGCTCCATCAACCGGCGCAAGTGGGATTACGGCGAACTTAATGGCTTATTGAACAACCCGTTCACTCCCAACAGCCTGGTCTTGCATGAATTACAGCGACTGCTTAAAATCCGCAAACAGCAGGCGACTTTCCATCCAGATGCCAAGCAGGACATTCTTTCATTGGGGGATGAGTTTTTTGGAGTGCGCCGTCAGGAAAGGGGCGGGGCTCAGGAAATACTTGCCATCAGCAATTTGACCGAGTGGCCACAGCATCTCTGTTTGCAAACGCTAACAGGATTATCATTGAATGATTATCGCTTTGAGCTTATTGGTGGGAGAGAGGTGATAGTGTTGGAGGATACGACTATTTTGCAGCCTTATCAGACTGTCTGGTTATCAAATAGTGCAATCGAGGCTTGATCTGACAGATATTGTCTGATTTTGTTCCATACCTTTAAATATCCCCAGGTAATGTAAAAATGAGTTGCAACAGGCATTACAGTAAGTCTAGATGCCAAATAATCAATCTGCTTAAGGGTCGTGAGATATGGGAATCGGGACGGTGAAAGTTACTCTTGTTTAGGGCCGCGAGACATCCTCGACCTCCACCCAGAAGGTGCAACCTCCGCCATTCGTTTCCTCGACCCAAGCCCTCCCTCCACAATTGCGAGCGATCTTATATACAATTGCTAATCCTATGCCTGACCCTTTGGCCTTCCCTTTATTTGTTCCTCGATAGAAGATTTCAAAGATATGTTTGCGTTCCTGTTCAGAGATACCAGGGCCATGGTCACGGACAAAAAATCTTTTTTGTTTTCCTGTTTGCTCTCCGCCAACCTCAACAAGACCGCCATTCTTCCCAGCGTAACGGATGGCATTGCTGATAAGGTTGTCGAAAATTTGGGTTAAGTAGGTCTTTGGCACTCGGACCGAGGGCATTGGGTTTATTTGCAAAACGACCCCAGAGCTGGTGATGTTTGTTCCTAGATTCTTGATTACCCCCGCCACAACCTCATCGGTTGAAACAGGCTCAATAGGACGTTTCAGAGTCCCTGCCCGAGCCAGAGAAAGAAGACTTTCCATCAACGACAGCATCTCTGCCGCTGCTTTTTCAATTTCTGATAAATAAGACAACCCTTGCTCGTCAAGTTGACCCTTGTAATTCTCTCGAAGAATTTCTGCATAACCTATGATGGGGGTAATCGGGGAGCGCAAATCGTGAGCGACTGTTTGAACAAAAGCATCCAACTCCTCATTTGACTCCTTGAGGAGGGTCTCCGCAATTTTACGCTCGGTGATGTCTTGAAAAAAACCATGAACACGACGGTTCTCTAAATCCGGTTTTCCGATTGCGTGAACTTTGCGAAGATTAGCTTTTGCGGTTTTAATCTCCAACTCAACATCAAACGGCTCGCCTTGTTCGACAGCTTGCTTTACTGCCGATGCAATTGATGACCTTGACTCTTGGGTATAGAAAGCTACTCCTTTACTGACCGTGGGGTCGTAATCGTAGCCTACTTCATGAATGTCGTAGACTCCTTTCGACCAAGTTTGTTTTCCGGTATCAATATTAAATTCCCAGCTACCAACCTTTCCGAGACACTCAGTTTTTGCGAGTACTTCTCGGCTATCTGCCAATATTTTCTCGGCTTGTATGCGCTCGGTGATGTCGTGCACGATCGAGAGAGACAACTCCCGATCGCCCATTTTCACCGGGTTTGCATAAATCTCTACATCCCGTATTGTACCGTTAGCAAGTCTGTGTTTGAAAATATAGAAGGATCTTCCTTCCTTAACGGACTTTTGTATTTCGCTTCGTATCTCATCTTCGGCCGTTGTGTTTAAGTCAGGGATTCTTTTCGTCAACATGGTCTCGCGGTCGTATCCATAAAAATCCAACGCAGACTGGTTCGCATCAATTATCGAGAAGTCCGATAGATCTACGATGTAGATTACAGCGCTATGATTCTCGACCATCCTTCTGAAATCTGCGTCATCAACTTGGAACTCATTCTTGCTACTGTTGTGTTCTGTCATACGTTCTCCTCAAAATTCGAGGACCTCAAGTGACTTTTTAAATTGAAAGTCTCCAAATCGACCACTTCTTTAATCCACGTTATGGACAACATTCCAAACTTAAATCCCGACAGGTTTTGCTAACCTTTTTATGTTCTTATCATAATTTGTCCTGCATTGTTCGATGTTCTTTAGGTTAACAGAAACGAAGAATAATTCTCACTGCCCCTGGCTTTTAAGAATGGCTTCCCCTCTGCGTCATTAAATTCTTCACAGACAATAGTTTCAACTATGGTATCTTCAGGTTACAATGGCCCCTTGGGGGATTTTTCTGCCAGAGATTGAGGTGAGAATAACCCGGGAGGCGGTGGCTTAATAACAGATATATGGTTTTCTGAGTATATAACTATGGTCTAAAGCGATAAATCTGTTTCTCAAGAACGACTCATGTTTGCAAGGATGCTCAATGAAGTTTCTCACGAGCCAGTTGTTGTCTCTTCTTCTCCCTGTACGCTCTCGTCCCAATATCAGGGCCCTGGTAAGCTATTCGCTCTTGCTGATAGTGACCGTGGTGCTTTTTGCCGCCGGCTTCCACCTAATCATGTATCACGTCGAGGGGCAGGAACACTCTTGGGTTACGGGAATTTATTGGGCTCTCACGGTCATGACCACCCTCGGGTTCGGCGACATCACCTTCCACAGCGATTTGGGTCGCCTGTTCAGTATCGTGGTTCTCCTGACCGGCGTTGTGCTGCTCCTGGTCGTGCTGCCGTTCGTATTCATCCGGTTCTTCTACGCACCGTGGATGGAGTCCCGAATGCGGTTTCATGCGCCCAGGGCAGTATCTCCCGGAACTCAAGGCCATGTCATCTTATGCTGCCTCGACAGCCTGGCCACGTCGTTGCTGCCGAGGTTGCGACTACATGGCATCACCCACTTTGTGATCGAACCGGACCCGGTCAAAGCCGTGCAACTGCACATTGACGGCGTGCCGGTGGTGACCGGGGGAGTAGAGAACCGGGCCACCTACGAGGCCTTGGAGGTGACGAAAGCCCGGATGGTTGTTGCCAACTGCGCCGACACGACCAACACCAACGTAACCCTGACGATCCGGGACCTCTCTCCGCAAGTGCCCATTGCTGCGGTGGCGGAGCACGAGCAGTCCATCGACTTGCTGGAGCTGAGTGGCAGTAATCACGTTCTGCCCCTCAAACTCCGGCTAGGGGAGCATCTCGCCAACCGTGTCAGTGCCGGGCATCTCCACTGCCACGTGGTCGGGCGGCTGGGAGATCTCCTGATCGCGGAGTTCCCGGTGCACAACACCCCGCTGGCCGGTCGTCCTCTTCGGGATATACAGATTAGGGAGACCTTCGGCCTGAATGTAGTGGCGGTGTGGGAGCGGGGACGCCTGATCCCGGTTACGCCAGATACAGTCCTTGCTGACGGTAGTTTTCCGGTGGTGATGGGGACCAGCGAACAGATCACTAAGCTCGATACTTATCTGGTGATTTACAACACCAATTTCAACCCGGTGCTCGTAATCGGTGGTGGTGAAGTGGGCTGCGTCACCACCCGAACTCTCCGGAGTCGTGGTGTGACTGTTCACATGATCGAACGCGAGGAGGCTCTAAGGAGCTCTCTGGAGGGTGTCGCCGACCAGTTGTTCATTGGCGACGCGGCTGATCTGGAACTGCTCATGGGTGCGGGGTTGGCCGACGCCCCCAGCGTGCTGCTCACCACGAATGATGATGCCATGAACATCTATCTGGCGGTGTACTGCCGTCGGCTGAACCCGGAGCTTCGGGTGATTAGCCGCATCACTCACGAGCGTAACATTGAAGCGATCCACCGGGCTGGCGCCGACTTCGTGCTGAGTTACGCATCCCTTGGGGCCGAGACGATTATGTCACTGTTACAGCATCGAGAGTCAGTGATTCTGGGTGAGGGGTTCGACCTCTTTTATGTGCCCGTGCCTGCAAGCCTGGCTGGAGAGGTTCTGGTGTCTAGCCATATCCGTGCTCGGACTGGTCTCAATGTGTTAGCGCTGCGTCGACCCGATGGCGAAGTCATCCCGGCGACGGCCTCAATGGTCCTTGAACCGGATTGTGAGCTGGTGATGTTGGGGAGCGAACCCCAGCGCCGGGATTTCACCGAAGAGTTCCGATGAGAGTCGATCTCGCACTATTCAAGCAATTAAAGATTATTATTGATCCTTTCGCATTGTTTTGAGTGCGCGAAATTGTCCGAAATGTATTATTCGTACCAAACCAGATCAATAAAAATGGCCGCGCGGAATTGATCCAGGCGGCCATCGTTCTGTGTATTAATGAGCTTACCGAAGGTCTCTATCAATAAGTAGCCGTTTTTCCTCTCAGAAGCCGTGTTAATAAAAAGCCCTTACCAACAGTTAAAGGTGGCAAGGGTTAAACTTCTTAATCGGCCCACAGCATAGGGACTTTTAGAATCCACTTATGAATATCTACGTTCTGGGCCGCTGTAGCTGCCTGCCCCTAACATATCTCTTGTGGGGACTTCATCAGGGGAAACCCATCCATCTGAACGTTCAAATTTAACTACTTTGCTTTGTGCTAGAAAAATATAAAAAGCCTTTTTTGCCATACAGCAAATTGCCCCATCTTTTAGCTCAACTCTAATCAGTCTTTCCATTGACCCCACTCCAATTAAATAAGACATTTTAATCCTGCGAGAGACTAGTTCACTAAGGGGTCATTATCAAGAGATTTAATAATTCACAACGAATGGTATTCGTTTGCGCCAACTGCGACCCCAAATGAACTAAAATCAAAAAAAAACGGCCAACAAGGATTGAACCCTAGTGGCTAAAGTTTTGTGTATTAAAGAGCTTACTGAATGCCGCTATCAATAAGAAGCCAGTTTTCGTCTCACAAATCGTGATTTATAAAAACAGCCAACAAGGATTGAACCCTAGTGGCTAAAGTTTTGTGTATTAAAGAGCTTACTGAATGCCGCTATCAATAAGAAGCCAGTTTTCGTCTCACAAATCGTGATTTATAAAAACAGCTCGATGCCTTTCTGGTTTCGACCAAACCTGACATTCAGTGTCAGATCAAGTCTGAGCGAGTATTCTTTGTTGGCCTAATGGAGCCTCTCTGGTGATAAAGTAAAACTATGTCGTCCTCAGGCCTTCCCAATAAACCCATATCCAGCCTTGCCACCCCGTTGGTCATGTTCAGCGTACTCGCCACCGGGATCGGCCAGTCGATGACCTTTACCCTTTTGGCACCTCTCGGTCGCGAAGTCGGTTTTGCAGAGATCCAGGTCGGCCTGATCATCTCCTGCTCGTCCCTTGCTTTCACCTTGACCAGCCCGTTATGGGGGCGCAAGAGCGACCTTTGGGGTCGCAAACCGGTACTGCTGTTGGGGATGGTCGGCTACACTTTGGGCGCCGCTCTTTTCGCCGCTGTCTTCACCTTTGGCCTTAAAGGGTTGCTTTCCGGGATGACGCTCTACCTTCTGGTCATCTCAGCACGGGTCTTGATGGCTTCGCTGATGTCGGCAGCTCCCAGCGCCGCCTCGGCCTACATCGCCGACACCACCAGCGCAGGGCAACGCGTCGCAGGGATGGGACGCCTGGGTGCGGCCAGGACTCTTGGCGCAATCCTCGGTCCGGCCACCTGCGGCATTCTCGCCACTATCGGTTTGCTGACGCCCCTCTACATAGGCGTCGCCATCGCCTTGGTCAGCACGGTCCTGCTGGTTATCATATTACGGGAGCCACCCCTCTCAGTACCTCGTTCAGAGACCAGGCAGAAGCTGAAACTGTTAGACAAGCGCTACTTCCCATACATCCTGGTCGGGTTCCTGACATTCCTTGCCTTTTCAATGACAAGCCAGACTATCGGCTTCTACATACAGGATCGTTTCGTCCTTGATGGCAAGGACACCGCCCAAGCTCTCGGGTCTGGGATGATGGTTGCCGCTTGTATGTCATTCTTTGCCCAGGCTTTTCTGGCGGGTCGATTGAAATTGACCCCGATTCGGCTGATGACCTTCGGCCTGCCAATATTGATGACAAGCTACGGCTTGCTCTTGTTTGCCGACAGCATCGCCACACTGGTCGTCTTTCTGGGGGTGTTGGGGTTAGGACTGGGCATGGTCTCGCCGGGATTTACCGCCGGGGCTTCTTTAGCGGTCGGCCCCAATGAACAAGGAGCAGTCAGCGGGTTGGTTTCCTCCTGCCCGGCGGCAGGATTTGTGCTGGGGCCGATTTTCGGTACCAGCCTGTACCAGATCGATCACACCCTGCCGTATATCTGTTCCCTTGTGCTGATGTTGCCGCTAACTCTTTATGTCTGGTGGTTTGGTCGGAGGGAGAGACGCTGAGGGATATGACTGATGGGCACATTAGCCTGGGTATGCTTATAAATCATGACAAACAAAGAAAATACCGGGGCTCAATATAAACATGATCAAATTTTACATTGTTTTTCAGACCAGATTTGAGCAGTTACATACCAAAAGCGTCGGTTCCTCTCCTGATTTTGATGAGAATTCTGGACCCAGGTCGGCAGATCTTTACGATGCAACAACACAGGGACAATTCTTCGGGTCACGCTCACCGAAAGACTCAAGGGTCAAGCCGATCCAGTTATGCACTTCCTGCACATCAAAGCCGGCCAGGCGCTCATCACCAACCTGCATCAAAGGGCGTACAATCAGCAGGGGGTCATAGGTCATCATCGACAGGGCCTCAGTTGCTCCAATCTCGGCAGGCCTGATCTGTCGGGTCTTAACTTGAGGGTTGGACGGATTAAACCACTCCTCGACCGGCCTTGTGCCAAAAAAGCCAGCCAAAAGTTCTTCCGTCCAGGCTTCAGTCAATAAATTACGAACATCGAGCTCATGACCAGAAGCGATCAGGATTTCTTGCTGAAGAGTATTGCCTTTACATCCAGGCTTCTCCCAAAAAATCACTTTAGCCATAATCTTTCCTTCCCAGTCCGATTCAGGACTGTTTAAAACGCTCATCGGAACGGGCCGTTAGCAAACCTGGTGCGGACGTCTTCAGCCAGCCGGTTCGGACGTCGCCCTGGGGCTGGTCGAAGGCTGGCACGTAGGGTTTGATGTCGAGCAACGGGGTTCCATCGAGCATGTCGACGTCCATGACCTCAAGCGTGGTGTCGTCTACCTTTTGCAGCCGCAGCACAGACAGGCCGATCGGATTCGGACGACAGGGTGCGCGGGTCGCAAACAGACCATGCTCTCGATCATCAAGAAAAGGCGTGACCGTGAGGCGAACATCTCTCTGGTTGTGAAAATGGTAGAGCACGATCAGGTGGGAAAATCCATGGAGGTCGTCAAGCCCGGCGGCCAGATCGGCACGCAATTCGATCCAGCCACAGACACCGCGAGCTGCGCATGGCTGTACCGGCATTTCGTCAATGGTTTTGAAGGGCGTGAGTAACCAGCCAATCGGTAGATAATTCAAAACAGGAACATCTTTCCCCCGGCTAAAACCATCATGAAAGACATCGCCTTGAGGATCGTTGCTACTGGCAGGTGACGGCTACCGCAAAGTGCGCCGATGGTGCCACCGACCAGAGCCACACCAGCTAGCATGGGGGCATAATCAGGCACATGCTGCAAGCTGCTCAGATGACCGAACAGACCAGAGATTGAATTCACCAGAATAAAAAGCGCCGCGATCCCGGAGACCTCACGCACCCTGGCCCAGCGAAACAAGATCATAAGAGGACTCAAAAAGATTCCTCCTCCAACGCCAATGATTCCAGACGCAAAACCAAGCACACCACCCACAACCATGGCCAGTAGAAAAGTGGGTGGCTTGGCCTCGTACTCATCATGTTTGCGACGCACAAAGAGCCGCCACGCCGCGTAGAACAACATCATGCCGAGAACTGGCCGATAAAGTTCAGGTGGTAAGCTGAAGGCGCCGCCGAGGAAGCTGGCAGGAATCGATGTGATCATAAAAGGCCAGAACACACGCCAGGAGAACTGTCCAGCAGTGCAGTAAAGGTAAGTCCCCACCCCGGCAACAACAATATTCAACATTAACGCCGTCGGCTTGAGTGCCTCGGGATGCAAGCTGAAGAGAGCCATCACGGCCAGGTATCCTGAGGCCCCACCGTGCCCTACGCTGGCGTACATCACGGCGACGACGAAGATACAGGCGGCAAGAAAGGGAATCATTTCTGGAGTCATTGTAAATCTCCTTTGTCGATTTATCGCTTTACGCTGATCTTTAGGCGCTCAGAGCCTGAAGATCAATGTCCTGACCAACGACACCAGCTGCATCAGCGCGACACTGCTTGCAGTGGCGTGCCTGCGAAAGAATCAACTCTGCCTGATTTCGGACCATCTCCATGGTCGCCTCAGAAGGAGGAGCAACCTCCTTAAATAACCCGATCGGGATTACCGGGATAATGTTCATCATTTCTGCTCCCAACTCGCGCATCTTGACCGCAAGATCGAGCGTTTCATGATCGTTGATGCCGGGAATGTAGACATGATTGACCTTCACCATCATGCCTGCAGCCGCTGCATAACGAACCCCATCCAACTGCCGCTTGAGAAGTACGGCAGCGCCATCTTCGCCAGAGAGCCGAGTCCCATGAAAATTGACCCACTCGTACACTTTAGCGCCCGTTTCCGGAGTCAGGGCATTGACAGTTACAGTAATGCTGTGGACGCCGACCCGTTGTAACTTGTCGAGGTATTCCGTCAGCAGAAGGCCATTGGTCGAAAGACAAAGGGTCATCTCTGGAAAAGCTGCCTTGACAAGGTCAAAGGTCTCAAAAGTCTTTGGATTGGCCAGGGGATCGCCGGGTCCGGCGATTCCAACAACTTTGAGCTGAGCTCCACCTTTCATTTCCATGTGCCGTTTCACTAGGCGCACCCGATCGACTGCTTGTTCCGGGGTCAAAACTTGACTGGTTACTCCGGGGCGGCTCTCGTTGGCGCAATCAAACTTGCGTTCGCAGAAACCGCATTTGATATTGCAGCCGGGAGCAACCGGCAAATGAATCCGACCCGCTTTGGAGTGATCGCCACCGAAACAAGGATGGTCGGACTGGCGTTTCATTTTCATCATGGGGCATCCTGTAGCCATGGGTCTGTTCCTTTCATATGAAAACCCCGCAAGCGATAGCTATACGGGGCGTCTTTGCCTACTTCATGATGCGATACGACTCTGTAACGCGCTGTAGTTTCAATCCTTAAAAAGTCGGCAGGGTCACCTTTCGGTAAACCCTGCCCATGCCCTGGGCAATTGCATCTCTGGAAAAATCACTCTTCCCGGGGACCGTCCCATATCCCCACTACTTATGTTCACATCTCTCTGTATTGCCTGCACATTTGCCGTCACAGACGACATCGTGCGCTACTTTCAATGCCGGTTCAATAGGTCCTGACATGCTGACCACCTTGAAACCAAGCTTCTCCAGTTCCTGTTTCGGAAGCTCACCAATCATTGCCGTCACAACCGCCTTACAATCCTTCAAGGCCTCGGCGATGCCGTCAAACTGGCGATGTCGAAACGGATGATCCGGGTCGAAAGAGCAGTACTTTTCAACCGCGACTTCCGAAACCTGAACCGGGTCGCCTTTACGATACTTGTAGATGCGAAATTTTTCGGCATGACCGAAGTGCTGGTCGATCTCGGTGCCGGTTTTGGATGTGACTGCGATGAGCATAATTTACTCCGTAAATTATGCGGAGGCTGGTTGCTGGACGCTGGGGACTGGCAAAACCAGACCCTAGACCCCATTCCCTGGCCCCCGCCTTTAGATTTCCATCGTCTTGAACGTAAAACACTTCTTCGGGCAAGCAACACCGCAACCGGCGCAACCGATGCAATTGCTCTGGTTGGCAACGGTCATAATCATACGCGTTGAATCTGTCTCCTCGTCGACAAGGTCTTCAGGCATAAACACCTTGCGTGCACAAGATTTGAAGCAACGCCCGCAACCGATGCACTTCTCGGAATCGATGTTCATGACAAAGGTCGGCGTCCAGTCCTCCCCGCCAAATGTTTTCCCTGTTAATAAAGCCATTGTTGTTCTCCTTGATATATTCGGTCGCTGGCTGCTAGATTTTTGGGGTTAGCCGTCTTATCATCAAGCCCACGCCCCAAGTTCCTAGCCCCTGTTTAGTTTGGTCTTTCGCCTTTCATCATCGCTTTTCTTAACCACGGTGGCGGATTACCCTTGAGTACTTCCTGCAGCTTTTCGACAACCACTGTGATCGGTTCATGCTCTTTACTCTTGATCGGATGAATCTTCTTCTGCACCAGTCGCGCTGCAGCAGGACCGCCAATCTCACCGACATAAACCAGGGCACAATCTGCGAGCACTGACGTGCGGGCCTCAATCTTGTCGTCGATAAAGCCTTCCTCAGCCTTTAACTGCGCGACGCCGCTGAAGGCGGCTTCTTCCGGACCTATCTCCCAGATGTAAAACTCTTCAGCCTTACCGAAATGCTCATCGACATGGACTTTGTCTGTGCTGGCAAATGCGACTTTCATTCTTAAACCTCTCTGCTGTGTACTGCTGACAATTTCAAAACGTCTGGTTCGTATCATAATATTTAGGTAACCACGAAGAACACGAAACTCACGAAGTTAAGACCATCGATTTTGCTTTTAACCCCAAGCGTTAGCCTTTCTTTGAGGTTTTCTTCGTGCTCTCTGTGTCCTTCGTGGTTAAAGCTTCTCCTACCTCATCATCTCAAACCACTGGTCTTCACAGGTCTCATCTTTAATATCGAGGAACTTGTTAGCGAGCATCGTCAGCATACTGATCGCTCCGTTGTAACCAACCACCGGTGTACGGTGCAGGTTGACCCGGTCAATGATCGGGAAGCCGATACGAAACAGGGGAATCTTGGCGTCGCGTGCGGCCCACTTGGCATGGGTATCACCAATGATTCCTGCGACCGGGTCGGTCACCAACAGGCTGCGCATGTGCCAGAGGTCTTTGTTGATGTAGATCGAGCAACCTTCGCCAAAGACCGAGGTGTCAAGCAGGGCCTGCATCTCTTTCTGGAACTTTTTGGTTGAGCGAGAGCAGAGGATATGCCAGGGACGGGCACCCATTTCGAGCAGAAAGGAAACGATCCCGAGCAGGTAATCAGGGTCACCGGCGATGGCAAACTTAAGGCCATGCAGGTATTGCTGGGCGTCGGTCATGGCATCAACCGCGCGAGCGCGTTCGGCCTTGAGCTCTTCAGGAATAGGCTTGTCGAAAAGCTCGGAAAGCTTCAGTAACATTTCGTCGGTCTTTTTGACCCCGAACGGCAACGGCAGAATCGCCTTCTCACCGTCATATTCTGATTCAATCCATTTCATCGTCGTGACAGAAGAGTATTTCTGCATGGAGATGGTCGCCTTGCCGTTGATCGACTCCGCTGCATCTTCCATCTTGGTACCACCGGGGTAGAGCTTGTACTCACCGTCGCAACCCGAGTCAAAAACGTCAGAAACGTCGGCCAGCATGGTGTAAGGAATGCCCATCAGCTCGAGGATGCGCTTGTATTCGCGCAGGTTCCCCACGTTACCATCGAAGCCGGGAATAATGTTCAGTTTGCCTGTGCACTTACCCTCAACCTTCTGCCCTTCGGTAACGGTCTGCAGAATGCTTCTAAGCATGGCATCGTAGCCATGAATGTGGGAGCCGTTAAAGCTCGGTGTGTTCGCGTAAGGGGTTGGCAGATCTTCCGGGATATACCCCTGCAGTTTGGCGTTCTTGGAAAAAGCTGTCAGGTCATCGCCGATAACCTCCGGCATACACGTCGTAAAGATAGGGATCATCTTCGGCTTGTACAGGGCGTAGGCATTCTGCAGGCCTTCAAAGAGATTGTTCTGGCCGCCGAACACGGCACCGTCCTCGGTCATGGCGTCACAGGTCGCTGCCGCCGGTTCACGGTAATGGCGGCTGAAGGTACTGCGGAAATAAGAGGCACAACCCTGTGAACCGTGAATAAATGGCAGAGCGCCTTCGAATCCGGTAGCGACCATCTGCGCGCCGAGTGGTTGGCAGGCGTGGGCCGGGTTGACGACCAGGGCAGTCCGCTCAAAGTTCTTTTCTTTATATTCCTCTGTATTGATCCATTCCTTGACCCGTTCGATCTCTTCGACCGGGGTCTCGGTAACAAATTTTACTGCTGCTTCTGCTGCGCTCATTATCTGACTCCTTTTATTCACCACGAAGGACACGAAGCCCTCGAAGAAAGGCTTTAAAGCAAATGGTTTAAGATTTTAAGCCATGCAAAGTATTGTTTTCCTTCGTGTTTTTCGTGATCTTCGTGGTTAACGCTGATTTAAAATGGCGACTTGACCAAATCCCAAGTCGGGCTATTGATCGCCATGTCAATATCGCGGGCGAAGATCTTGAAGCCTTCGTATCCGTGATACGGCCCCGAGTAATCCCAACTGTGCATCTGGCGAAAAGGGATACCGGCTTTCTGGAAGACATACTTTTCCTTGATGCCACTACCGACCAGGTCGGGCTTGAGTTCTTCGACGAACCTCTCCAGTTCGAACTCGGAGACGTCATCGTAGATCAGGGTGCCTTTGGCCATCTCCGGTGCAGTGCGGTCGTAGTCATCCTGATGGGCAAATTCGTAACCGGCGCCGGTGATCTGGATACCGAGATCTTCGTAGGCACCGATGGTATGACGAGGGCGCAAGCCACCGACAAACAACATGGCGGTTTTGCCTTCCAGGCGTGGTTTGTACTCGTCGGTGACTTCTTTCATGACCGGCTTGTACTTCTTGATCACCTTCTCAACATTCTTCCTGATCTTGTCGTCAAACAACTCACCGATAGCACGTAAACTCTCTTCGATCTTGGTCGGGCCGAAGAAGTTGTACTCGAGCCACGGGATGTCCCATTTCTCTTCCATCACCTTGCACATATAGTTCATCGAGCGGTAGCAGTGGATCAGGTTGAGTTTTACCGAGTGAGTGGCGCCGATTTTTTCGACTTCACCGTCGCCGGTCCAGACAGATTTAACATTGAGGCCAATTTCTTCGAGGATTGGCTTGGCAGCCCAAACGTCTCCGCCAATGTTGTAATCACCAATCAGAGCGACATCATAAGGGCCTGCTTCTTCTTTGAACTTGAACTTGCCGATGATGTGATCGCGGATCGAGTCGTTGGAGATATGATGACCCAACGACTGTGAGACGCCGCGGAATCCTTCGCAGTTACAAGGCACGACCAGTTTGTCGAGTTCGTTCTCCATCTTCTTGGCGACGGCGTTGATATCGTCACCGATCAGGCCGACCGGACACTCGGAGAGGATGGACATTCCCTTGTTGAGCGGAAACAGCTCATCCGCCTCTTTCAAAAGTTTTTCCAGTTTCAAATCACCGCCGTAGACAATGTCTCGCTCCTGAAAATCACTGGTGAAGTCCATCGGAAAGGAGGTAACGCCGGGAATGCCCTGCATCAGGTTCCGTCGGGTTCCCCAGCTGTAGACACCGCAACCAACCGGACCGTGGGAAACATGGATCATGTCGCGGATTGGACCCCAGACGACCCCTTTCGCTCCAGCGTAAGCACAGCCGCGCTGACTCATGACGCCGGGAACAACTTTCTTGTTGGATTTGACCGCGCAGGTTGACGAGGTCGGTTCATTGGCGCCAAGGTGTGGTGCCCTTTTCTTAGCCGCCTTCTCCGGCATCGCAGCCAGAGTTTCGGCGATCAAGTTTTCCGTTTTTTCTGTAGTAATGCCCTTGATGGGCTTTCTTTCAGCCATGGGAAACTCCTGTAAAATATGTTGGCCACAGAGGCACTGAGACACAGAGAGAATCAGTTCTTATGGTTAAAAGCCTTGCCCCCAAACATTCTTTGAGTGGGTTTGGCTTTCTCCGTGTCTCCGTGGCAAATTCCTTTAAGCACTTTCCGCCACGCCCACGATGCTTTCGTCTTCCGCTTCCATGATGCCGAATTCCATCAACAGATCTTCCAGGTCTTCCATCTCGAGTGGAGTCGGCACGACGAACATTTCGTTGTCGGCGATCTTCTGAGCCAGCTGACGATACTCTCCAGCCTGCTTGTGATCAGGGGAATACTCGATGACAGTCATGCGGCGCAGTTCGGCGCGCTGAACCTGATTGTCACGTGGCACGAAGTGGATCATCTGGGTGCCGAGACGTGCTGCCAGAGCTTCAATCAGATCCGCCTCGCGGTCCGTGTTACGGCTGTTGCAGATCAGGCCGGCCAGGCGCACGCTGCCCGAGGCGGCGTACTTAACGATCCCTTTACAGATATTGTTGGCGGCGTACATTGCCATCATCTCACCAGAGACGACGATGTAGATCTCCTGGGCTTTGTTCTCTCGGATCGGCATAGCAAAGCCGCCGCAGACAACATCACCGAGAACATCATAGAAAACGTAGTCGAGGTCAGGGGTGTAGGCGCCTTCTTCTTCCAAAAAGTTGATGGCGGTAATAACACCACGCCCGGCACAACCGACGCCTGGCTCAGGACCGCCCGACTCGACACACATAACATCGCCGTAGCCGCGTTTACAGACATCTTCCAGTTCCAGATCCTCAACGGTGCCGAGTTCACGGACCTTGTCCATAACGGTGTCCTGGGCTTTGGCATGCAGGATCAGGCGGGTAGAGTCAGCCTTGGGGTCGCAGCCGATGATAAGCACCCGCTTGCCGAGGGAAGCGAGGCCTGCCACGGTGTTCTGAGTCGTGGTTGATTTGCCGATGCCGCCTTTGCCGTAGATTGCGATTTGACGTAATTTCTTTTCAGCCATTGTCTTGTTCCTTTCGTGAGGCCTCCCATAGAAGCCTTGGTTTGCTGTGCATCTGTTCTTCCCCGCGGCGGCATCGCCTTTGATGTGTCCGAAGAAAAACCTGATGTACAAATACAAAACGCCCTACCCAAGCAATTTGGATAGGGCGTCAATGCCCGGCGGCGCAATCATTGTGCCGCGATATTTACAGAATTCTCAAAATGGAAAAGGCCCACGAATGCAGTTACTCACTCAATGGGCCTCTTTGCCTGAAGGAGGTACAGCTGTGTACCTTTTTTGTGATGTCAAAGCTATATAGCATCAGATGTGCCAAAAAAACAAAACCCCTGTTTTAGGGTAGTTACGTGGGTATATACTTAAGGCTATGGTCTCAAGTGCTTACGAAATGCACATCTGTTGAACAGGAATGAACAGAATCTATTCACACGATCTCCATCAATTCCAATGCAAAGGTCAGATCACACCCGGCCAAATCGTGATTACCATCGAGCAACACTTCCTGCTCATCAACATGACGAATCCTCATCATCCGTTGCTCGTTGCCAGCCAGTTCAATGTTCAATTTGCGACCGATACGTAACTCACGATCTGCAGGAAACAAATTCCGTGAAATTTTCAGAAGGTTCTCATCGAGTCTTAAGCCGTACGCCTGTTCTGCGGCAAGATGGATATTCTTCACCTCACCAACTTTCATGCCGATGATTTCTGTCTCCATGTCGGGAAAAATTTCTCCTGCGCCAATAACAAAGGAAAGCGGTTCATCACCATCACGTTGATCAAAGATATGGCCATTGTCGAGTGTGCCGATGAAGTGAACCGTGACGCGGTCACCTTTTTGTGCCCTTAGCATACTATTGCTCCTGAATTGTAATCACATGAAAGCGTTCATCGAAATGCCGTTCAAGAATGGTCTTTACCTCCAGCCATTCCAGGCCGCCACCACCGCAACCAGGGCGCGGCACGACAACCTTCTGCCAGCCTTTGTAATCGGCAAGTTCAACCAGCTCCCGGCAGGACTGCTCGATCAAACCCATTTCCGGAACCTGGTATGGATCAGTTTCAACCGGAAAGCTGACGATTTGATGGCCGAGATCGAAGACATGGTTGCCGTGCTGACTAATCAAGGAACCGAGCGTTTTCATGAGCTCCGGGAAATGCTCCCTCGCCTGGCGTGCACAGCCACGCAACATAACGGCCCTGCCGACCTTATTCACCGCACCGTTTGTGGTGATCGCCACGACAGCGCCTTCTGCGTGCTCCTGCCACATATCACCAATGATCTCTTTCATTATGGTTTTGTTTCTTCGTGAACCGCGTCATCCGTGCTGAGACCCGTTGGTTGTCCAAGCATGTCACCCATGACATTCACCAGAAAATCAAAGACCTCTTCACGGCTGGTTATGAATTTCGGCATTTCATCACCGGCCAATTCTTCCAGGCGATGAAGGACGTTGGCGTCCTGGCACTGCAGTTTATCCATCACAGCGCTGAGCATGGGAATTACGTCGTAGAGATCGTCGCGATCATAAGTGTTGGAATCGGGCTTGCCGGTAAATTTGGGTTCACCACGCAACTCCTTGTTGCGGCGGTATTTAAAGTAAAGATCCGAAGGTTTTATTTCGAGTTCCATAATGATTCCCTCTTTCGTTAACTGCAACCACCGCCGCAGGAGTGTTTTTTGCTGCAACCGCTGGCACACACGTCTTCGGCCTTGCTGCCACCGGTTTTTGTCAGCAGGACCTCGAGACTCTGGCAATCGATCATCCAGACGCCATCTTCTTCGACTCCATGCAACAGGTTACGCTTGATGTGCATGAGAACATTCAAGGGGGTGGTATTCATTTTCTCTGCAACAATTGAAAGGGGCAGTTTTTCTTTCAGATCTTCCATAACCGTCTTTTTCCTTAAATTAAGTTGTCTTGCATCCGCTACCTAAAAATAAAGCCCGCACGGAATCATTCCGAACGAGCGTCATTGCTCCAGAGTTGCGGTCACCTCATTGTGGCCGGAATGTCATTAATCTTCTGTCAGTAAAACCGCTTCAGCAACCTCTCTCAACGATTTACGCTTATCCATTGCCAGCTTCTGTAGACGCCGAAAAGCCTGTGGCTCATCCATTCCTCGCTTCATCAGCACACCCTTGGCACGATCAATCACTTTTCTGGACTCGAGCGTTTCCTTCAGCATGGAAACCTCATCACGGAGGCTGGAAAGCTCTACAAACTGATGTATCGCAAGATCAACAGCGGCAAAGAGCTGCTCGGCCCGAACCGGTTTAACAACATAATTCATCACTCCGGCCAGTCGCGCCCGTTCAATTGTTTCGGCTTCCGTGTTAGCGGTCACCAAAACAATCGGTAATGGTTTCGCTTTGCCAATTTTTTCAGCAGCAGTGATACCATCCATAACAGGCATGCCAACATCCATGACAACCAAAAGGACTTCCTGGTGAATCGCTATCTCGACAGCCTGAACGCCATTTTCTGCCTCAAGGATTTCGTCAAACCCATAGCCAGAAACGATTTCGGCGACTTGACGCCGTAATAAGGGTTCGTCATCAACAACTAATGCACGCTTCATAATATGGTACTCCTATTCTCTTGTGAGAGTTAACAGCTGACACTATTGCATCATGAGTGCCTAAAAAGCTAAAACCCTGAAATCGACAGCCTTGCATTGATCTGTAGGGTATCGACAGCCTGAACTTTTACTAAGTGAGACCGTATCGATCCAATGTCAGTTTAATCGTCTATCTCTTCTGCGTTCTGATCTCCCCAAGGCGAGATTTTGACCAGCTTGACTGCCTGGTCCTCAACCTCTTCCCTGACCTCCGACTTTAATTTCTTTAGCCAGCGTTTCGGTATCTCATCCAGCCCATAAAAGGCACCTGCAATCATCCCGGCAATTGCACCCGTGGTGTCGGCATCCCCTCCCTGATTGACCACACCGATCAGACACTCTTCAAAACTGCCGGTTGTAAACAGGTAGTGAAAGACTGTCTGCAAAGTATCAACCACATAAGAGCTGGCGTTGCCACGATAGTTGTTAAATCGAAAGCTACCATATTCTGCAACCAGGTCACGGGTTATCTCATGTAGCTCAAACCGGTTGCAACCGAAGATCGCCTTCTGCAGCATAGTGCCGATAGCAATGCAGGCTGCATCGGACAAAGCATGGTTATGGGTCAGGTGAGCCTGTGCTATGGCGCAACGTGCCATTAAAGCGTCATCTCCCAAGGTGAAGAGAGCGACCGGGGCCATGCGCATGGCGGCGCCATTACCGGCATCCCACTCGTTGTATGGTGTCTCCAACTGACCTTTAAGCATGTAATCACGAATCCCGCGACGACAGGTTGAACCTATATCAACAGGTTTACTCTTCATCCAGGCCAGGAAATTGTCCGCAATCCGGGACAATTCCCATGTGCCGGTTGTTAGTAGTGCTCGCCCAAGTGCCAGCGACATTTCGGTGTCATCTGTAACATGCCCAGGCTTGAGATAAAGCCAACCACCTCCGATGATCTTGCGATGTACCTTGTAAGTGGCTTTGATCTCACCAGGCATCATGAATTCGGTGGTGGCTCCCAACGCATCGCCGATAGCAAGACCCAGGTAAGCAGCACGAGTTCTTTCAAAAACAGAATCAAGAGACGCGGGACGAGGGATGCGGGACGAGGAAATCTTTAAGGCCTCCTCAATGTCATGCTTATTTGTGTGTCGAAGAGTATCCTTCAAGATGTTTGTCCTGTAAATTCCTTGATTTTAACTTTCGCTGCCCTCATCCTGGCGTCGCGTTACCCCCCGATAAGAACCTTGACTTCAAATTCACCACCTATCACCAGAACCTCGCCCTCACCTTTAAAGAGCGATTTCGGTAGCAGGCCTCCCATGAAAAAGATCTTGGTCATCGGCACGTCCACTTCAAGAACCCGGCTACCAAACTCCCAGGCCCTTTCAAAGTCATCAGTAAAGGAATTCAGGTTATTAAGGCGCAAAAGGTAACGATTTTTGCCATACTTTTCGATTACCTGATGCTCATCAAAATCATAAATACCCCGATAGAGTTTCAGGTGCGTCCGGGCGGAAAACCGTCGCGAAAGCTCGTACTGAACAAACTCATAGAGCAGGTCGAACTGCGGCATAATTGCGCTGGTTCGCTCAGAACCCTTCATCCTGTCAACCGTATAACGGAAATAGGCTTCCGAGTGAATATCGTTGATTGCCTTGTAGTGAAAAGTAGGGGGCAGGCCAAGCCGGGATTCCACCCAACCCTTGAGGACCGCGCCCTCGACCGAGTTGCTGTCAAATAACCAGCCGCGCAAAAAACGCAGGTAACTGTTTTTTAGACTTTTTCGGCTGTTCTTCGTCTCCTCGCGCTGCCACTGATGCAACTGGTAACGAACATCCATGAAGTCATGGAATATCAGTCCACGTATTTCGGGGTCTTCTTCTGTCTCAAGCTTTTCAAAAAGCGGTCGTCCATTATGACTAACTCCCTGGATTTCGATGGCCTGAGGATGGCTGTTGTAATGTTTCGAGGCAATCGCCCACGGTGGCAAATTGCACCTATTCATTGATGTCGGATAGACCATAACAATCCTCAAAAACCACTATAATTCGACAAGTCAGCGCTTAATTATCAGAAGCACGTGCCTAATTTTTTTGCTTGGTAGACCCCAAACGTAGCTCGACATACGAATGAGCGACTCGACTTTGAGTTTAAATTATGGAGATATTCCGCGGCGTTGCGGAAAAGGCTGTAAATATTGTCGTGCAGGAATACTTTACTAGCAATCTATCATTGCATTGAGGGTGCCAACTGCTAGCCATGGTTAGTCAGAGCTCCCCATAAATTGTCTTACATTGTAACTGGGGGAACACGTTGGAAGAGAGCCCGTCCTCTCCCAAGCCTGACACCTAAGAATGTTTACGAGAAACATCCCTGGGCTCTCGCAAAAGACCTTGCCCTATTTAAGCCGATAATCATTAACTCTTTAATCTGATTGATTCCTTTATTACGTGAATGGCTGTCTGGTAAAGTTCATGTGACTCTTTTTGCAGTTAAACGCTTCCGACTCTAGATTCCTCTTTCTGCACATCGCACGTATATCCAACTTCACTGCCTGATCATCTTATGCTACATTGCCGCACCTGTTAAAAACGATTCCCTGAAGGAGAAGTATATATGACATCCAACGATCTGAAACGCGGGCTGGTCTTTCTGCTTGATAGCGCTCCGTGCCTGGTTCTTGACCTCAGCAGCCAGAGTCCTTCAGCACGCGGCGGCAGCACCCTGATTAAAACCAAGTACCGTAACCTGCTCACTGGGCAAGTGCTGGAAAAGACATTCAAAGCCGGTGAGCGTGTTGACGATGCTGATTTTGAAAAGCGCAAAGGGCAATTCCTTTATGCCGATGGCGACAATGGCGTATTCATGGACCTTGAGAGTTATGAACAGTATGAACTGGGCGATGATATGTACGGCCCGGTGAAAGGCTTCTTGCTTGACGGCACCGAAGTTATTATGGGCGTTTTCGAAGGGCAGGTTGTCTCTATCGAGCCGCCGATGATCGTGGAGTTGCTGGTTACGGAGACGGCACCTGCGATCAAGAATGCCACTGCCCAGGCGCAAACCAAGGAAGCTGTTTTAGAGACAGGCCTGAGGCTTCAGGTTCCCTCTTATCTCGAGACGGATGAAAGGGTCAAGGTCGATACGCGTGAGGGACGATTCGTCTCCAGGGCGTAGTCCTGTGGCGCGTGGCGTGTAGCGCGTAGCGGGAAAAAATATTATTTGTAATGGGGCCGACTCAATTTAGTTGGCCCTATTTTTTTTGTTCTTCTGCTTTGCTATGTCACTCGCTGTGCAGAGAAGACTACAAAATTCGCATTTTTGCAAAAAGCTTCAGAAAAGCTCTTGCAGTTATGCAAAACCGCGTTTTAAGTCTCATTACTTCCCATCGTAAACCCCACTGTATACGCCCTTTCTCCTCTTTTCATTGTCCCGGACCAGTCTCCATGCCTTCAGGCCGCGTCCTGGCGTTGTTTGCGTTTGTGCAAAAACACGATTTTATCCAGAGCTCAGAACCTTCCGAGAGTTAGTGGTTAAGTGTCTGTAATTATTGAACAAAAAAACTTTTTTAGGCGTGCCGATTGTTTGGTATACGGATTGCCATTGTTCTTAGTCATAAGTTGCTCAAACGTGTGGCGGAAAAGAGCGAAACCTATGCATTTACAAAAACCCGGAGGCGCTAGAAGAAAACCAGTCATCGGAGCCTTCAAGGCCCGGTGGCCATTGTCATACCGGGTTCAGCAATTGAGACAATACGGTTTGGATAACTCAATACCGATTACAAGGGAGGAAAACATGAGCAAGCAGAATGTATCATCAAAACGCGGTTGGACAGTGGTTCTGGCCGGGACCGGCATCAACCTGGCGCTGGGCATCCTTTATACCTGGAGTATCTTTAAAGGCGCTATCGCAGAGTCAATCGCTGCAGGCGGAACGGGAGCCTTTACCTGGGACAAGGCCTCAATCAACGACCCTTACGCAACGGCCTGCCTTATGTTTGCTGTGGCCATGATTGTTGCCGGTAAGGTTCAGGACAAGTTCGGTCCCCGCGTTACCTGTATCATCGGTGGCCTGATGGTTGGTACCGGATTTATGTGGATCTCGCAGACCACCGACTACTGGGCATGGATAGTCGGCTTTGGTTGCATGGCCGGTATGGGCATCGGCTTCGGCTACTCTGCTGCCACCCCGCCTGCTTTGAAATGGTTTCCTCCTGCCAAGACCGGCCTGATCGCCGGTATCGTTGTCGCCGGCTTCGGTCTCGCGTCAGTCTACATTGCTCCTCTGGCTCAGTATCTGCTCGGTGCCTACGGTCTGCAACAATCGATGCTTTACTTCGGTTTTGGTTTTGTCGCCATCACCTGTTTCTTCGGCATGTTCCTCGCCAATCCTCCCGAAGGTTATGTTGCTGATCCGAATGCTGCTAAGTCTACGGCCAAAGCGGTCGTTACAGAGGATAAAGCGCCTTCAGAAATTCTCAAAACGGCCAAATTTTATACACTCTGGACCTGTTTCTTCATCGGCGCTGGTGCCGGTCTCATGGTCATCGGTAGCGCTAAAGGCCTGGCCAAGGCCAGTATGGGCGAGATGGCCTTCCTGGTTGTGGCCATCATGTCTGTCGGTAATGCTGCCGGTCGTATCGTCGCCGGCGTGGTCTCCGACAAGATCGGTCGTGCCAACACTTTGGTTATCATGCTCGTCTTCCAGGCGGTCCTGATGTTCCTGGCTATTCCGGTGATTGATGGTACTTACAACAACCCATTGGCAATGCCTCTGCTGGTAACCTTCATGGTCTTCAACTACGGGACCAACCTGTCGCTCTTCCCGTCCTTCGCCAAGGACCTCTGGGGTGCCAAGCACTTCGGCATGAATTACGGTGTCCTCTTCTCAGCCTGGGGTGTTGGTGCCTTTGCACTGGTACGCGTCTCCGAGATGCTGCGCGTCAAGACCGGTGGCTTCACCATGTCTTTTGCTGCTGCCGGTGCTCTGCTGGTTGTCGGTGCCATGCTCGCGGGCACTTTGAAAACCCGCAAAGCCGCAGTTCCTGCACTCGAAGGTGCTCTCGAAGGCGAGGAAGATCTGGTTCTTTCGAAAGCCAGCAACGAATAATTCGTTCTCTACCGTTTGCAAACCCTCCTTCAGGATCAAACGGCCACGGCCCCGCCATTACTGGCGGGGCCGTTTTGATTTGGGCGATAAATGTCTTGTGTGAAACCAGGGGTTGTCTGGCGGTGAATTTGGTTTTCAGAGATTTCTCGAGTTGACATTCTGGTCACTGCCAAGCAAGCTAGGGCCTGAGCTTTTTCGACATCCGTGAATACCGATACAAGCAAGGCTGGTTCCCAATGATCAAAAGAAAAACCTGGACTGTAACCGAACCCTGGCGAAACACCTCAGCAGGTGAGGCCTTTTCATCATTCGATAAGGTCTTTGCCTTGTCAGGAACACCTGTTTCCCAGGATAAGGTAAGCCTTGTCTTCTGCGTCTGCATCGATGGGCAACGCTACTATGTAAAGCAATATCACTCCACCAAGGGGATCCGCAGTTGGTTTGGTCTTTCTCGTATTCGACAGGAAGCCCGCAACCAACTCTGGTTCAGTCGCATCGGCTTGCCGGCGGCACAGGTTGTGGCTTATGGAGAGGAGCATATCTTAAGCCGTACCTTTCGTGGTGGCCTGATTACGGCGTCTATCGATGACACCAGGGATCTGGCATGGATGGCGACTAACCAGCCGGACCTTTTTAAAAGTCGGCCATGGGTCAATCAGGTGATCAACCAGGTCGCCGAAATTACGCGGACTCTGCATCAGCACCACTTCTGTCATAATGACCTGAAGTGGCGCAACCTGCTGGTCTCGCAACAGTTGGAGAGCCCGCAGGTCTACCTGATCGACTGCCCGGTTGGGCAGCGCTTTTTCGGGCCTTTTTTCGACTCTCGCATCATTAAGGACCTGGCTTGCCTGGATAAAGTGGGCAGACGGGCTTTAAGCAGGACACAACGTCTCAGGTTTTACAAAGAATACCGTCAGTGTAAGGTTCTCTCCGCCAGAGACCGTGAAATCATCACAAAGGTTATCGTTTATTTCAAGGGGCGGGATTGAACGAATTCCAACGGCCTTTAATCCACTGACTCAATCCAGTACAATCCTCTTTGTTGCCCCTCCATAAGCATGCACTGAATCATGGGCTCTGACCGTGATCTGGTGAATATCGACCGGAATCTTCACTCCTGAGAGACTGCGGGTAAAGGGCTGCTCGTTGGTGTGCGGGTGAGCCAATACACGCCTGGCCAGAATCTCGCCGTCCGGAGCTATGATCTCCCATCGGTCGGCATAATGATCCCAGCCATGGGCCGCATGACTCACTGTCACATTGAAACGGTATGTTTGATTACCTGGGCTCTTGACTTCAACTGCAACGACATCTGCTTCACCACCAAAAACCGACCCGACAAAGCATAAAATAAGCAAAGCACAAAGAGTTGGATATCTCATATTTATCTCCTTGGCAGACATCTTTGCTATCATTGTAACAAATGACTCTGCACGACGCAGAGCAGCATTGACAGACCGCTGCTCTTACCGCAATATGACGGCTCTTTTCAGGAGATGCCATGACCGCCCAACCGCGACGCCCAAAATCGAAACATGTCCATAAGCCCCGCGCCGAAGAACTGACCTTGACCATTGAGCAAATTGATGAGGATGGTCTCGGCTTGGCGACCCATGAAGGGAAACGTGTGGTGGTATTCGACGCTCTCCCCGGAGAGAAGGTTGTTGCCCGAGTAGCGCATACCGGGCGGCACAGGATCATCGCCAGTACCCACCGTGTCCTGCAGCCTTCACGAGAGCGCGTGGCCAAGACATCCTGTCCGCATTATCGCTCCTGCCAGGGTTGTGCACTGTTGAGCTGGAAATATCCTGCACAATTGGAGCGCAAGTCCCAAAGAGTGGCTGACGCCCTGGCCACTTATCCCGAGCTTTATGATGTTCAGTTGGGTGAGGTCTGGGCTGCGCCCGAAACTCTTGGTTACCGGGCCAGCGCCAAGCTGGTTGTGGCCCGTAAGCGTGGTAAAGGTCAGGTTGGTATGTATCGACGTGGCAGCCACGATGTTGTCGATATTGCCGATTGTCCTTTGCATCATCCGCTGATCAACCGCGTTGCTGCTGTTGTCCGAGAAGAACTCGATCGTCGTAATATCTCCGCCTACGACGCCAACCACCGGCGTGGCCTTTTACGCTATCTGCTGGTACGGGTCAGCCCTTCTTATGATAAAGCGATGGTGACTTTTGTGACCAGTGAACGCAACTATCGTGAGGTGACCCATCTGGCCAAGTGGCTGCAGCGTAAGGTCCCGGAAGTGATCTCCGTGCATCAGAATGTGAACTCCAGCACAGGCAACGTGATTTATGGTCGGGAAACTTTCAAAGTCCTCGGCACCCCCGACCTGATTGACCAGGTCGGCGACGTGCGCTTGCGCCTTGGGCCGACTTCGTTTCTGCAGGTGCATCACGCCCAGGCTGCACGTATCTATCGACTGGTTCGTGATTGGTGCGATCTTCAGCCTGGCGAGTCGGCTCTCGACCTTTACTGCGGGGTCGGTGGTATCAGCCTGCATCTGGCCAGCCAGGCGCATCAGGTCCTGGGTATAGAGACTGTCACCGAAGCGGTTCGTCATGCTCAGGCCAACGCCACGATGAACGGCTTTAATAACTGCAAGTTTGTCGCAGGTGATGCCGAGGAAATCCTCGCTGATGATCTGCCCTTGACCGGCAAGCTCGGTGCCGTTGTTGTAAACCCGCCCCGATCAGGTTGCGCTCCACAGGTGTTGGCAGCGATTGCTGCCATGCAGCCGCGAACCCTAGTCTATGTCTCCTGTCATCCGGACAGTCTTGCCCGGGACCTCGCGCTTCTGGCTGAGCAGGGCTTTCGTGTCGAGCAGGTTCAGCCGGTCGACATGTTCCCGCAGACGCCGCATGTCGAGAATGTAGCCCGCTTGAAGTTTGTTGGCGTGAGTCAGCCTGTTAAGCGATCAGAGGCAAAACCAACAAAGAGAAAATGACACCTTCGCAAAGATATCCCATTCCCGCCGGTCGTTTCCGTAGTGAGATCGAAGTGGAGCGCAGTCGTTTTATCGCGACTGTGCAACCGGTGACTTCAACAGCTGAAGCACAAGCTTTTATTGCTTCCATCAAGACGGAATTCCCTGATGCCAACCACAACTGCTGGGCTTACCTGGTCGGCCCCCCGGAGAGCACTGATCAAGTCGGGTTGAGTGATGACGGTGAGCCGCACGGTGTTGCCGGCAAGCCGATGCTGGTTGCCCTTCAGTACAGTGGCCTCGGCGACACAGCGGTGGTTGTCAGCCGTTATTTCGGTGGTGTCAAGCTTGGCAAAGGCGGCATGGTCAAGGCCTACACGGCTGCGGTGAAGACGGCCCTGGAGCAGCTCTCCCGTGCGGAACGCGTTGCCTGGGTCAGTTTTCTGGCTACCTTTGACTATGCCCTGGTGACGCCCTTTGAGCGCCGTCTGGCAGAGTTTGAAGCAGAAGTCCTTGATATGGACTATGGCGAAAAAGTTGGCTGCCGGTTCCGCTTACCGGAAGAGAGCCGGGACGGTTTCTGCGAAATGTTCGATGATCTCAGTGCCGGCCAGGGACAGCTGAAATTGTTGGATTGATCCAAGGCCCCGATCTCGGCATGATTCGGACTCGTTTTCTGGATGGTCTGATTCTGTGGTGCGGTTCTCTTGGGAACAGAGGGCAGCGGACGTATAACCCTCTTGCACATGACCTGAAGCTCATCGGCCCAGTCGCGCTATGCAAAGAAGCTCAACCTGTTAGAATGATATTCGTTGATTCGATACTGACAATGTATTGAGGAATGTCATAATGAATTATCAAATGTCCGTCACTTTCATGGGCGGTTATGTTGAAGCGCGCTCCACAGGTGACAAGAGTTACCAGACCGCGGTGGCGCTCTGGAGCGAGATCATCAGGGTCTGTGATGAGCACGACTGCTACAAAGTCCTTGGTATAGGCGAGTCCACCAAGCCAATGTCAACCATGGACTCTATTAACCATACCAAGCTCTTCCAGGATTTTTTTATTACCCGTAAATACCAGATTGCCTGGGTCGAATTGAACCGCGAAGCTGTTGGCAGCATCAAGTTTCTGGAGACGGTTCTCCTTAATCGCGGTCTTCTCAATGGCAAATTATTTCATGACGTCGCCGAGGCAAAACGCTGGTTGCTTGCACAGTAACTTTCTGTCCTTCCGAAAACGCGATGTCTTTTATAGCAATATAATCGTTCGAGAAAGTCGATGCCCATGCGCTATCTCTGGTTGAGCCTCTTTTTTGTCACGCTGGTCTGGTCGGGCATCGGCCCCAAAGATTACCCGACCTGGGTTCTCGAGGTTTTGCCAGCGGTTATCGGCCTGGTCATTCTGGTCACAACCCGCCGCACGTTCCCCTTAACTGGTTTAACCTACGCTTTAATTCTCTTTCATTGCATCATCCTGATGGTGGGCGGGCATTACACCTATGCTGAAGTCCCTCTTTTTGACTGGCTTCGTGACGGGTTTGATCTGGAGAGGAATAACTACGACAAGGTTGGTCACTTTGTACAAGGCTTTGTGCCAGCGATCATCTCTCGCGAAATTCTGATCCGTAAGCAGGTCGTTTCCGGAGAAGGCTGGCTGGCATTTATTATTGTCTCTGTCTGTTTGGCGATCAGCGCATTTTACGAATTAATCGAGTGGTGGGTTGCACTCATTTCCGAGGCGTCTGCAGAGGCTTTTCTTGGCACCCAGGGTTATATCTGGGATACCCAGTCGGATATGATGTACGCTCTGACGGGGGCGATCATGGCATTGCTGTTGTTGTCACGATGGCATGATAAGCAATTAAAACGGTACGAGGAACGCTGGACGCGAGACGCGGTTTAAATCTAAGGAATTAACCCACAAAAAAAGCCATGAGACGATAAATGTCTACATGGCTTTTCTAGGTTATAAGGTTTCCGCGTTCCCCGTACCCCGTACCTGCTCCTAAGGCGCTATCGGCATGTCGTAATCGGTGATGACAGTATCCATCTTCAGCAGGAAACGGCCGAAATCGTTAAAGGTCATGCTGGCGGGTTTGACCAGAAAGAGGGCGACGATGCTGACGACGGCGGCCGCTGCGACCCAGTTGAGGACCAGATTACGCAATTCCCAGTTCGGCTCTTCAACCTCTTCGTTTTCAGTCTCTTCCTTCGCCGGCAGCTTCTCAGCCATCTGTTTCATGATTTTCCCGGAGCTGAGAAAAATCACCGCAGAGATCGCAAACTGGGGAAGGATCTCCAGTGAAGCGTGTCCGGTTCCCAGCACGCCGGCATAAAATGCCAGCACACCGAGCCCGAGCAGGGTCATCTGGCGGCTGAGCTTCGCGTTCATATGCTGAGAGTCTCTTTCCTTGTAGTCATGCTATAAAATTATCGACAACCTGCTTGTGTGTCAAGAACGTATCTTGTCTGATGCAACTGTGGGCTGGAACAGATGGATTGCCTCTTCCCCGATATGACGTAACCCAAGGTAGAGCCCCGGCAGGGAACTGGCCAGTCCGATCAATCCCGCGCTATGCAGGAGCGATGTGTTCTGTGTCGCGTGAGCCAACGCGAGGGTAAGCAGGAAAGCTGTCATCAGCGCGAAGACAACCCGGCTGATACGTACCAGCTGTTCCAACCCCTGGCAGATAATCAGGCTGAACATCCCCCACATGGCGAAATAACCCATCATCGGGATAGGACCAGGAACCGAGCCGTAACCTGCCCTTGGCAGGATGTCGAGCGCCAGAATTGAAAGCCAGAAGAGACCAAATCCGGTGAAGGCGATGGCACGCAGAGGATTGCTTTTCAGGGCGTTCAAGCCGGCCGAAATCTGGCCAACGGCGCCCAGCATGATAATGATTGCCAGTAAGTGAAGGTTGATTGACAGCAGTGGCAGCTTGTCTGCGGCATAGCATGCTGCCGTAACGCCATAACTGAAAAGACCGAGAACAGGAATGTTGTTGCAAATAGTCGCAGGTCTTGCCGGAGACGGCTGGTTGACAACGGGTAAAGCCGGTTCCTGCTCGATGAGACGGTCTGTTAATTCACGATATTTCTGGCAGGTGTCGAACTGGCACGAGCAGAACTTGATGATCATGCTGGCATCGTGGGATGAAATATAGCCGCAACCTACGTCGCAGGCATCCTCATCCAGATCAAAGTAGGGGCAGACCGCTGTGTCTTTCATTTTCGCCTCCTGCATCGGTTTTCATCCGATGGCATCTTGTGAAAAATTGGGCCCGGCCTTTCGGCAACACTGAAGCTCGGCCGGACCCCATTGGAGTCACGTGATCCTTAAAGAGCAAGGCGTATACCAAAATCAGCTCTGAAAAAATATTCCAGTACTAATCTAGTGATTACAGCGTGTTATGTTTGTTTTGTGTGCGAGGGATGTTTGCCGCTATGAACACTGTATTTGCAGATTTGCAAATATGATGAAATTCACTTTTGCATTTATGCAAACAGGACAACAGTGAAGCTTAAGCGCTACTTCGGGCAAGGAAAGCCCTTGTATGGTAGGTATGAAATGGTTTTACCCTCAGCCTCCAGCCTCCAGCCTCCAGCCTCCAGCCTCCAGCCTCCAGCCTCCAGCCTCCAGCCTCCAGCCTCCAGCCTCCAGCCTCCAGCTTGATGCTATTCAATGTCCTTCTTGTTGATACCGTATTTTTTGAGCTTGCGGTAGATGGTCGCCATGTTCATGCCGGCCTCAGCCGCTGCGTCCTCGACATTGCCGCCATGTTTGCGCAGCAGTCGGGTCAGGTAATCGGTTTCGAAGCTACTGAGTGCCGATGTGTAGTCTGCCTGGTCTCCCGATTGAACGGATTGATTTGTCTCTATCAGCTGTGCAAGCTCCGGCAAACCGATGTAGTTGCCGCTTGAAATGGCCATGGTTGCTTCAATGACGTTGCAGAGCTGGCGAATGTTGCCAGGCCATGCATATGAGCGTAAAGCGTCCATCGCTTCGGCGGTCAACCCTTTGAATTCGGTGCCGAATTTGACGTTCTGCTCTCGGATGAAATGGGCGGCCAGAAGTGGAATGTCATCCTTGCGCTCCCGCAATGGCGGCAAGTGGAGATTGATGACATTCAGTCGGTAGAAGAGGTCTTCACGGAAAATGCCTTGAGAGACTTCCGCGCTTAAATCAGAATTGGTTGCCGAGATAATCCGCACATCCACCTTGGTTGGGGTTGTGTCGCCCAGGCGGCAAAACTCCTGTTCTTGGAGAAAGCGCAAGAGGGTCTTCTGCATGCTCAAGGGCAGGTTGCCAACTTCATCGAGAAAGAGGGTGCCGCCATTGGCTGCGTCAAGCAGCCCTTTGCGGTTTTCCAAGGCTCCGGTAAAGGCTCCTTTGCGGTAACCAAAGAGCTCGCTTTCCAGAATGTTCTCGGGTAGGGCGCCACAATTGACGGCGATAAAGCGATGATTACGTCTGGATGAATTATGGTGTACGGCCTGGGCAATCAACTCTTTACCGGTCCCCGACTCGCCGGTGATCAAGACCGAGGTGTCGCGAACAGCTACTTTGCCCACCTTTTCCAATAACGCCCGGATGGAAGGTGCCGCACCGATAATGTTTTCAAAGGTGAATTGGCTTGAGAGATCCTCGCGCAGCCCGCGGTTTTCTTCGACAAGTTCGTGGTGTTGCAGCGCGTTTTTGACCCGGTAGATCAGCTCGTCGGGTTCGAAGGGTTTGGTCAGCATGTCGTAAGCGCCACGGCGGAGCGCCTGAATCGACATTTCTACCGTCGCATAGGCAGTGATCATGATGATCGGCACCTCCGGATCGCGATTACGAACGTGTTGCAGCACCTCAAGACCATCCATTTCCGGCATCTTGATATCGCTGATGATCAGGTCGTAATCGCCGGCAGCGAATTCTGCGACAGCCTGAACCGGTCGGGTGAAGCTCTTGACCAGGTAACCCTGGTCCTTGAGAACTGCCTCCATCATGCGACAGAGTCCTTCTTCGTTGTCGATCAACATAATGCGCTGAGGCGCCATCAGAATTCCTCCCGGAAAAGCGGCAGGCGAATAGTGACTGTCGTGCCCTGCTTCGGGCGACTGGTCATCTGGATGCTGCCGTGATGCTGTTCAATGATTTGCCTGGTGATCGCCAGGCCGAGGCCGGTTCCGCGATCTTTAGTCGTGTAGAAAGGTTCGAAAATACGCTCAAGGTCTGCTTCGTCAATGCCGCTGCCAGAGTCGGCGAAGGTCATCACGACATCGTCCTCTTCTCGATAGGTCCTTACAGTGAGTATGCCACCATCCTCCATGGCTGCTCCGGCATTGAGGATCAGGTTGATTGCCACCTGGCGAATCTGGTCACCGTCGATCAGAAGCTCTGGCAAGCCATCAGTAAATTTCCTGTCGATTTTCACGCCGTGCATATCGGTGTGGTTGGCAGCAAAGCTGACGATCTGGTCGAGTAACTGGTTGAGGTCGGTTTCAGCAAACTCAGGCTGCGGTGTCCGAGCGTAGTTAAGCAGGTCCTGAACGATCTTCTTGCAACGTTTGCTCTCACGTTTGATCTCGTGGATAAAGTGGTGATTTGGGTCTTCCGGGTCGAGTTTGTTCTCGAGGTAGCCGGCGTAGCCGAGGATGACACCGAGGGGGTTGTTGATCTCGTGTGCGACTCCCGATGAAAGGATGCCGAGAGAGGCCATCTTGCCCTGCTGAGCGAGGCTGGCTTCAAGTTCGCGGTTGCGTTGCAGGCTACTGGTCATGCGGTTAAAGGTAACGGCCAGTTCTCCAAGCTCGTCGCGGCTGGTGATCTCCATCTGGCGATGGAACTGACCACGTTTGATGTCGCGGATCACCGATGTCATGTGACGTATCGGGTCGGAGAGGATCTTGGCGGCCAGGAAAACCAGGAGAATGGCAATCGTGCCGACCAGCAGAGAGATAACTCCGAGGCTGCCGAGAATCCGGCCCTTGATCAGGTTGGTCTCACGGTAAAACTCATCTTCATAGGAACCGACGGCGACGATCCAGTCCCAGGGCTGATAGTGAAGGTAGCGGACGATTTTGCGCCGGGCCTTCTTCTCACCAGGGTTCTGCCAGGGATAACGGATCCACCCTTCGCGCTGTTTGCACATGCGTTCTATAAAGGGTGTACCGTCCGAATCCTTGGAGGCGTAAATATTTTCACCTTCGGCCTCGGGGTGGATGGTCAGCGTTCCCTTACGATCCATGCAGTAGATGTAGCCGGTCTGGCCGACCAGTTTGTCATTGATCCTGTTCTTGAGTTCTGTAAAAGCCTTTTGCTTGGCAGCGGGATTCTCGTAGGTCTCATCCAGATAGCCCCCGGTGGCGATAATCCAGTCCCAGGGCTCATAGTAACGATAGACGACCATCTTCTGACGGCCGACCTTGTCACCAAGCTCGGCATTCCGCCAGGGATAGATGATTGTCAGCAGTTTGTCTGGAGTTGTTTTCTTAGCCGCCTTGCACATGGCGCGGATGAAATGTCTGCCATCTTCATCTGTTTCGCTATAGACGTTTTCACCCTCCCGGGCAATGTGCACCGCCAGGTCACCTTTGCTGGTCATGGCGTAGATGTAGCCGGTCTCTCCAACCTGGACCCTCTTCAGGGCACTGCGAGCCGCTTGTTTGGCACTTTCGATATCAATCTCACCGTTGCGGAATTGTTTGTCCTGGGCCTCGACCATGCCGTAGGCGAGATTGGTCAGGCTGGCCAACTCCTGTTCGGTGGCGGATTTCTTGTCTTCACGGTAAACCTGGAATTGTTGATTGTGGGCATCGAGCAGGTCGATGGTGAAGGCGGCCAGATGGTCGAGATCGGCCATGCTGGTCTGTGTGATGCCGAGGTGTGCCTGACGGTATGCGATCCAGCCGACCACCGTGCCTACAACGAAAAGCGGGATCAAAACCAGCGGCAGGACGACGACAGTCATCTTCCAGCGGATTTTGAGGTTATTGACGAATTTGAAAAGGTGACGGCTCATAATCGCATTAACTCAGGTTTAGAAACGAGGCGATTATGAGGTATAAGATATGGAAAAGCAAGGGCGGTATCGTTCAGGAAGTGATAAGAGCAGGTGAAGGGTAAAGGGAGCAGGGCTAAAGGCTGTTCGCTCTTTACCCTGTGTTCCTAGCCGTGATCCCTTTACCCTTGACCCTGAACCCAAACCGTTAAAGTCAATAAAGTTCATACTTCAGCAAACGACATTCAATCGGACCATTATAGAGCACGATGCGGCGGGAGGCTTTCAGGCCGACTTGTTTGGCGAGGGTAAGGTTGCCGGTAAACACCCAGGCGGTCCAGCCTTTCCAGTTCTGTTTGAAGGTGTCGCCGATTTTGCGGTAGAAGGCAGTAAGCTCTTCTTCGTTGCCGAGGCGTTCACCATAAGGTGGGTTGCAGATCAGTGTGCCTTGTGAGGCGGGCGCTTCCAGTTTGGCAAAGTCGTTGTAGGACCAACGAATTATTGCACCGATACCGGCACTGTCCGCGTTTCGACGCGCCAGGTCAACGGAGCGTTTGTCCCGGTCACTGCCGAAGATTAAATTGGCCGGGAGTTCCCTCTTTGCTGTCTCGGCTTCTTCGAGCAAATTTTTCCAGAGTGCGGCGTTGAAATCCGGCCAGCGCTGAAAACCAAAGTCGGGAGAGAGCAGACCCGCTGCATGGTTGCTGGCGAGCTGGGCGGCTTCAAGGGGCAGGCTGCCGGAGCCGCACATGGGGTCGACAAAGGGAGACGTCTGATCCCAACCGGTCAGGGCTAAGAGCCCGGCGGCCAGGGTTTCCTTTAGTGGCGCGATCGTCGGGTCTCTTCGATAACCACGTTTATGCAGACCGGTTCCCGCCAGGTCGAGGCTGATGGTGCACTGGTTGCGTGCCAGATGCATATTAATGCGCAGATCCGGATCTTTCGCATCAACATTCGGCCTCTGACCGGTCCGATCCCTGATCTTGTCGACGATGGCGTCCTTGGTTTTCAGCGCGGCATAATGAGAGTGGGTGATCTCTGAATCGCGCAGCTTGGCTCCAACGGCCAGGGTCATCTGCGAAGTCATCAGCTCGTCCCAGTTGAGAGCATAGACACCTTCATATAGAGCTTCTTCGGAAGGGCAGGGAAAGCTGGCTATCGGCTGCAGAACCCGGTTGGCTGTGCGCAACCAGAGACAGGCTTTGTAGCCGTCTTTAAAGGTGCCGCTGAAATTGACGCCGCCGTTGCCAGGGACGACATCGCGAGTGCCAAGAGTGATCAGTTCGGCGGCGAGGACGTCTTCGAGGCCTTTTGTAGTCGTTGCAAAAAACTTCATTATTTACTTTCGATGGTCGTTAATGTGGTCGGTCGCTCTCGAGTGCGGTTTCCGGCAGGCGGAACGTCCGGCGGTAGGCGCGAATCTCAAGCAGGGTGATTTTAATGATACTGACGATCGGCACACCGATGATCATGCCGATAATTCCGTAGAGCTTGCCGCCGACGATGATGGCGAAGAAAACCAGCAACGGATGCAGGTTGGAAACTCTCGAGATAAGAACCGGGATCAGGATAAAGTTGTCGATCAAGACCTGGGCGATGAGGATGTAGAGGATAACAATCCACCAGAACTGACCACCCGCCCCAAGATCGACGAAGGCAATCAGAATGCCGGGGACCATGCCGATAATTGGTCCAATATAAGGGATCAGGTTGGTAACGCCAGCGAATATGCCGAGCATGGGCGCATAGCGAATGTCAGTCAGTGACAAACCCGCTGTTATGACCAGACCGATGATGATTGCCTCTATGATCCTGCCGCGGATGAAGTGCGCAAGCTGGCGACTGATCAGGTAGGAGAGGTCGCGGATCATTTCGAAATGCCGATTCGGTGCAAGGGCAACACAGGAGCGCATGATCTTGCGCCCGTCACGCAGGAAAAAGAAAGTAAAGAGCGGGACGATGATCGTCAGACCGCCGACCTTCATGGCGGATTGAGGCGTTTGCGTCAGGACGGCGGCCATCAGCTGTTCTGCCCAGATGCGGACCTTGGTCGGGAACGCATAACCTTCAATCAGTGGGAAGCGTTCGTGAAGACCTGTCATGAGGCTCTTTAGCGTATCGATTACCTGCGCAGTGTAGCGAGGGAAATCGGTCCGCATATTACTCCAGAACTCCTGCCAGTGTGGCGTCAGCCAGAGGGCCGCCAGCAAAAACAGTCCCAGGGCCAGAATGTAGACAATGAATATGCTGCCGGTGCGGGTACAGAACCTTTCCATCTGGCTAACCAGTGGATCGAGGAGAAAAGAGAGCACCAGCGACAAGAGGAGCGGCAGAAAAAGGACAGAAAAGGCCGCACGGGAAAGACCGGTCAGCGATGAAACCGATGAGTAGACCGCCAGACCACAGGCGATCGCTGCGCTGAGAACCAGGAAGGCCAAAGCCACCTGGCTACGAGTCCAGCCCCGAGGGCTTTGGCCGACACTGCTCATGTCTCGACATTCTCAGGAGAAATGTCTTCCCCCAGTTGATTCTGCAAACGCCGAATCTCCAGACTCGCTGCCTGCAGGCGTTCGCTGACGACCCGGGTCAAGCCAAGAAAGATACTGCTTGAGATGGCAGGCCTGCGTTCCGCCAGTTCCAGGATGTCAGCGCGAAACAGTCCGACCAGTTCGGTGTTCTCGAGTGTCCTGGCCGATGCTGTCCGTGGCGCAGGAGCCGTCAGGGTGGTTTCACCAAAGAAGTCGCCGGGACCAAGTCTGGCTAACTCCTCTTCCACACCATTCTGCTCCCTGGCGTAAATCTTCACCATGCCGCTGCGGATCATGTACATACCGGAACCAGGATCATTCTCTTCGAAGACGGTTTCGTTTGTCTTGTAGTTGCGCACGTGGACAATGTTTTCGAGGGTTGCTAATGACCTCGGCGAGAGTTCGGAGAAGATCGGCAGGTGCTTAAGGAAGTAGGCTAGGGATTCTTCGTCCAGTTTTTTGTGGAAAATATTAGTCCAGAGGGGATCCATCGGTTTCTCCTGTTATTTGACTTTGAGACGGGTCTGGATGTCCTCGGGGATCGGTTGGTTGAGCTGGTAGCCCTTGAAAAAGACTTCCAGCGTCTCCTGCAACTCAGGGCGGTTGATCGTGCGCAGCATACTTGTCGGCAGGACGAAGTTATCGACCTCTGCGAGAGTTGCTTCAAAAATATCTTCTACTTTGCCATCCGGGCTGGTGATCTGAAAACGCTCGGGGAGGTGTCCCCCGGTCACTGCGCGATAACGAATCTCAACGGTCAACTGCAGGCCACCCTCGACAGTAAGACTCATCTCGTTTACGGTGTTTGTCCGGGTGTCAATGTCAAAGGTCAGCGTGTTGATCTGTTTTTGTGGCAAACGCATGCCGCTGACATAAAAGGCTCCGTTTAGATCTGTTGGCTTGTTGAATGTGATTTCCAGTCGTTGAATCAACTGTTCGGCCAGGGAGACTTCGCTTGACTTGAGCTTGGCGTTTTTGATCAGTACCTGGCGTGCATCGGCTTGGTCCGCGGGCAGGATCATCTCGTACAGTTCAATCGCCAAGTTGGCGGAGAGACGGTTGACCATCTTTTCAACATATGGAGTCAGGGTTTCTTTTTTCGCAAAGACGAGCCCTTCTCCGTTGCGCTGCCAGAACTTGACGATGACAGGGGGGGCCGGTGGTTTGACGTCTTCCGGCATGCCAGCGGTCATGCTGGACATCATCTCCTCAATCCGTGATGTCTCCACGGTGACCAGGTAGTTCTGCAGCTCTGGTTGTGTGAGAGCGTTTGCTGCAACGACCTTTTCAAGAACGGTCAGATCGTCGTTGGCAAAGAGAATTGCCGGTGTGGTCAGAATCAGAAAAAGCAGAATCACGAGAGAGGATCGAAGCATATAAAATTACCTCCACAAAGAGCCGTTGGTTGACACCTCTTATAGAGCATTGATACCTTGAAAATACGAAGATGAAAAAGCGCTTCAGAATCAGCGTATCTTCAAGATAATCGATTGTTTAGCCAGTTGCAAGGAGCTTCTGTGACAACTTTTGACCTGCGCAGACAGCCGACCTCTGCCGGTGTTTACCTGATGAAGGATGATGCCGGGGTGATTCTCTATGTCGGCAAGGCAAAAAACCTGCGTGCCCGCTTGCGCAGTTATATGCAGGCCGAGCGTGATACCCGGCCGCAGATCAAGTTTTTGATGGAGCGGGCCGCGACCATTGAAACGATTGTCACCGACACGGAAAAAGAAGCTCTGATCCTCGAAAATACCCTGATTAAAAAGCATCGTCCGCGCTACAACATTCATTTGCGTGACGATAAAACTTTCGTTTCACTCCGTATCGATTTACGTGATGAGTTTCCGATGCTGGAAGTTGTCCGGCGGGTTCGTCAGGACGGCGCCCGTTATTTCGGACCTTTTGCCTCCTCATCGGCTTTACGCCAGACGCTCAAGGAAATTTATCGCATCTTCCCGTTGCGCCATTACCCGCCGGCCAAGTGCCGGCAGCGCGGCCGGCCTTGTCTCTTTCATCAGATCGGTCAGTGCAGCGCACCCTGTCATGGACATATCTCTTCTTCTGCCTATGGGAAACTCGTTGCTGGTGTTTTGGCTCTTCTTGAGGGTCGCCAGGGAGAAGTCGTTGAGCTGTTGCGCCAGCGAATGTCTCTTGCCGCGAGCGAGCAACGTTACGAGGAAGCGGCTTCATTGCGTGACCAGATCAGGGCGATCGATAAAACGGTTGAACAGCAGAAGTCTGTCCGTTACGGAGCCATAGACCAGGATGTGGTCGGCATTTTTCGGCAGGGTGGTGAAGTTGAGGTTGTGGTTCTCTTCTATCGTCAAGGCAAACTGACCGCCAGGCGCAATTATAACCTCAACTGGCAGTTGGATGAAGATGAGCTGCTGGCTGAGTTCCTCTCCCAGTTCTACGGGCGCGATGTGCCTGTTCCTGATGAAGTCGTCTTGCCGCTGGAGATTGAAGGGGGCGACGCCTTGTCGGAATGGCTCACAGAACGCCGTAGCCGCAAGGTCCAGGTTGTGACGCCGCAGCGGGGCGAGCGGCGTCACCTGGTTGAATTGGCAAACCGTAACGCCAAAGAGGCGTGGCAGGAGCGGGGGAGTCGAGAGGAAGCACGTCGTAGAGTCCTCGAAGAGGTCATGCAGCGCCTGCATCTTCAGAGAATGCCGCAGCGCATAGAGTGCTTTGATATCTCAACGATTCAGGGTCATGCGACCGTCGCCAGTATGGCGGTGGTCGTGGGCGGTGAACCTGTTACGGGAGAGTACAGACACTACAAGGTGAAGAGCGTGGAAGGGACCGACGACTATGCGGCCTTAAGAGAAGTATTGCTCAGGAGATTACAGCGAGGTATCGAAGAGCAGAAGCTCCCTGATTTTATCCTGATTGATGGCGGTAAAGGGCAACTGGGAGTCCTGGCAATGGTGCTCGAGGAGCTTGGCTTGTTCGATGTTGTCGATATCGCCGGAATTGCCAAAAGTCGTGTTAAAGCGAATGTCCGCGGGCGTGTCGTAGAACGCAGTGCAGAGAGGTTCTTCCTGCCGGGGCGAAAAAATCCCGTCATCTTACGTGGCGGCTCTGCAGCTTTGTTCCTGCTTGAAAGATTGCGTGACGAGGCGCACCGCTTTGCCATTACTCATCACCGCAAGGTGCGTGGTAAAGCGCAACTTCAATCTGTATTGTCAGAGATCCCTGGGGTCGGAGAAAAACGACAAAAGGCCCTGCTGAAGCATTTCGGAAGTCTGAAAAAGATCAAGGCGGCCAGCCTGGAGGAGTTAAGAGCGATGCCGGGTTTGCCAATACGGACTGTCGAAGAGGTTTATCATTTTTTTCATGGTTGAGTAAGTCGACTTCTACCGCAGCCATGGTTCGTCAGGAGCCGTGCCTGGATGAGCGGTCCCGGGTTTGACAAAGGCTATACCGTATTGTAGAAGTGATTAGGTCCCATTCATGCTTGGCCGCTGGCTGCAGGGGCTTGTTTCCGGTGTCACTGGCTTTGCTCACATTAATGCAGGTCTCAATTAATTTCAGGAGGCAATTGGAATGAAAAAGCATTTTATGCTCACATTATTGCTGGTCCTTGCACTGAGCGGTTTGGCTCAGGCGAAGACTTTGAAGCTGGCCATGGATGCCGACCCAGTCTCTCTTGATCCTCATATGCAACTATCCGGGGGAATGCTTCAGTATTCTCATATGGTATTCGATCCATTGGTTCGCTGGACCAAGGAGACAACCATTGAGGGTCGCCTTGCTGATAAATGGGAGCGTCTCGACGACAAGACCGTGCGCTTCCACCTGAAGAAGGGAATCAAATTTCACAGTGGCAATGAGTTGACTGCCGATGATGTCGTATGGACCGTCAATCGCTTGAAAGAATCTGTTGATTTCAAAGGGATTTTCGAGCAGTTCAATTCGCCGCTCAAGGTCGACAAGTACACGGTTGATATCGTCACCAAGGTTCCTTATCCACTGTTAGTTAGCACCGCCACTTACATCTTCCCGATGGATAGCAAGTTTTACTCTGGCAAGGACGACAAGGGGATGGACAAGGCGGCCATTAACAAAACGGGCTATTCTTTTGCCAACGACAACCTCTCAGGAACCGGCAAATATACGGTCTCTGAACGTCAGCAGGGCGTCAAGGTGGTCTTCGAGGCCTTCCCCGGATACTGGGACAAACAGTCTCCCGGCAACGTAGATAAGATTATTCTGACTCCGATCAAAAATGATGCGACCCGTGTTGCGGCACTGCTTTCCGGTGACGTCGACTTTATCATGCCGGTTCCACCTCAGGATATGGACAGGATTGAGAAATCAGACAATGTAAAATTGGTGACCATGAGCGGAACACGAATTATCACTCTGCAGCTCAACCAGAACCGTGTTGAAGCGTTCAAGAACCCCAAGGTTCGTCAAGCAATCGTCTATGCCATCAATAACGCAGGCATCGCCGAAAAACTGATGAAGGGGCGGGCGACCGTTGGCGCTCAGAACAGTCCGAAGGGGTATGCTGGACATAATCCGGAGCTGACTCCACGCTACGATCTGAAAAAAGCCAAGCAATTGATGAAAGAGGCTGGTTACGAAAAGGGTTTTGAAGTCAGCATGGTGGCGCCGAATAACCGTTATGTAAACGACGAGAAGATTGCCGAGGCGGCGGCTTCAATGCTCGGCAAAATCGGCATCAAGGTTAATCTGAAAACTATGCCGAAAGCCCAGTACTGGGATCAGTTCGACCTGCAGGTCGCAGACATCCAGATGATCGGTTGGCATTCAGATACCGAAGATACCGGCAACTTCTTCGAGTTCCTGCTCATGTGTCCGAACAAGGAGACCGGTTACGGTCAATACAACTCAGGCAATTACTGCAATCAAGAGGTTGATAGTCTGACACTTAAGGTGCAGGCCGAGACCGATGAGGTCAAGCGGACCGCTATGTTGCAGAAGATGGAAAGAATTGCTTACGATGATGCTGCTTTTGTGCCGTTGCACTGGCAGGACCTTTCCTGGGCAGGTAAGAAAAATCTTGGTATAGAATCGATTGTCAACGTCATGAATTTTCCCTACTTTGGTGACCTGGTCATCAAGTAAGCTGAGGTAGCAGAGTCACTCTCAAGGGGGAGTACCCGCAGGTGCTCCCCCTTGAAGTGTTTTGGAGATAAAAGATGATAGCTTTCATGATCCGCCGTCTGTTCCAGGCACTGATCGTCATCTTCATTATCAGCGTCATCGGTTTTGCCATCAAGCAAAGTGTGGGTGACCCGGTGCGCGAACTGACCGGGATTTCAGTTTCCGAAGAAGAACGCGATGAGTTCAGAGAGAAGCTGGGTCTCAACGACCCTTGGTATGTTCAGTATGGGCGTTTTTTCGGTGACGCTATTCAGGGAGACCTGGGTACCTCCTTCTTCTACAAGCGACCGGCTACCGAGGTTATCCTGGAGAAGGCGCCTGCGACGCTCGAGTTGGTATTGGTCAGCAGTCTGATTATTCTGTTTTTTTCCGTTCCGCTGGGGGTGTTCTCGGCGATCAAGCCGGACAGCCTGTTCTCGCGTGCCCTGATGGGAAGCAGCATTGTCGGGGTTTCGATTCCGGTCTTTCTGACCGCGATTATGATGGTCTATTTGTTCTCCATCAAGCTCGGCTGGCTCCCATCATACGGACGCGGAGAGTTGGTCATGCTTGGGGGCTGGGGGACCGGCTTGCTGACTGTGGATGGCTGGCTGCATATCCTGATGCCGAGCATCGCTCTAAGCTCGATTATGCTGCCGCTCTTTATACGTCTGATTCGATCGGAGATGATGGAGGTTCTTGAGTCAGAGTACATCAAGTACGCGTGGGCCAAGGGGTTGTCTCACCGGCGGGTCTGGTTCATCCATGCCTTCAAAAACACTCTTCTGCCGGTGATTACCGTTGGTGGAGTGCAGCTTGGTGTCACTATCGCCTTCACTATTCTGACCGAAACGGTTTTTCAATGGCAGGGACTCGGCTTCATGTTCATGGAGGCGGTTGAGCGCTCCGATGCGCCCTTGTTGGTCGCTTATCTGATGTTTGTCGGCATCGTCATGGTCGGGGTCAACACCATTGTTGATCTGATCTATGGGTTGGTCAATCCAACCATCCGCATCGCGGGGGTGAAATAGATGAATCGCCTCGACAAGTTTCGAGAAAGCTTCCTCTGGTACAGCTTCAAGCGCGATAAGGTCGCGATCGCCAGTCTGATAGTGTTGCTGGTCCTGGCTCTGACTGCAATCTTCGCCCCGCTGATTGCACCTTACAATCCCTACGATCCGGAAATGATCGATATTATGAATTCCGAGATTCCGCCGGCCTGGGAGGAAGAAGGGGTTGCAGAGTTCCTGCTCGGGACCGATTCCCAGGGTCGCGATATGCTTTCGACCATGATTTACGGAATGCGCATTTCTATCATCATCGGCCTTGGCGCTGTCGCTCTTCAGGCCATCCTGGGGGTTCTGATAGGGCTCTTTGCCGGGTATCATGGTGGCCGACTGGATGCTTTCTTCATGCGTGCCGCAGATGTCCAGCTCTCCTTCTCTTACCTGATGGTTGCTATCTTCATGAGTGCAATCCTCCAGGCCGTGGTCGGGGTCGCAAAGTTTGGCGAGATCGCTATTCCTTTCCTGGTCCTGGTGATCGGACTTTCGCAATGGCCGCAATATGCTCGAACCGTTCGGGCCTCGGTTCTGGCTGAGAGAAAAAAGGAGTATGTGGAAGCAGCCAGGGTGGCCGGGTTTACTTCGTCACGGATTATCCTCGATCAGATTTTCCCCAACACACTGTCGCCGATCCTGGTGCTCTCAACGATCCAGGTTGCAAACGCAGTCATGAGCGAAGCAGCTCTTTCCTTTTTGGGTCTCGGGATGCCGATCGATCGGCCGTCACTCGGTTCTTTGATTAACTCTGGGTTTGAACTTATCTTTAGCGGTGCTTGGTGGATTACTGCTCTGCCTGGCCTGTTGCTGGTGATTCTGGTGCTATCGATCAATATGCTCGGAGACTTCCTGCGCGATGTCTTCAATCCGAAGC
Organism: Deltaproteobacteria bacterium IMCC39524; assembly: GCA_029667085.1. Classification (NCBI taxonomy): domain Bacteria; class Deltaproteobacteria; species Deltaproteobacteria bacterium IMCC39524. Next base: position 36,904 of record JARUHJ010000004.1, on the reverse strand, counting down.
TATATAAGGGTTAACAGTATGACGAGTTTGTTGGAAGTCAAAGACCTGGTTATCAAGTTTGCCCTGCGTAGCGGTGAGGTGACAGCCACCAATGGTGTCAGTTTCACCTTGGAAAAGGGGGAGCGGCTTGGGTTGGTTGGTGAGTCGGGAGCCGGCAAGTCGGTGACCGGTTTCTCGATCATCAACCTGATTAGCAAACCGGGCTACATCGCTTCCGGTGAGGTTAATTTTCTTGGTGAGAATCTCGCCAGGGTCAGCGATGAGCGGATTCGCAGTATCCGCGGCAACCGGATCAGCATGATATTTCAGGACCCGATGATGACCCTCAACCCGGTGCTGACGATCGGGACCCAGATGACTGAGACCTTACACCAGCACAACCCAAAGATGAATAAAGATGAAGCACGCAACATAGCCCTCGACAAACTGCGTAAGGTTCATATCCCTTCACCGGAAAAGCGACTTGACCAATACCCGCACGAGTTTTCCGGTGGCATGCGGCAGCGGATCATCATTGCCATCGCCCTGCTGACCGATCCTGAACTGATTATCGCCGATGAACCGACGACTGCGCTCGACGTGACGATTCAGGCAGAAATCATGGACTTGCTCATGGAGCTCTGTGAAACCGACGATATGGGCTTGATCCTTATAACCCATGACCTGGCGGTGGTTGCTCAGGTGACTCAGAATATTGCCGTGATGTACGCCGGGAGCGTGGTCGAGAAAGGCCCAACGGAACAGGTTGTCGCCGATCCACAGCATCCTTACACGCAAGGCTTGATTGCCGCTCTGCCGCAGAGCAGTGGTCACGGCGAACGCCTCAACCAGATTCCCGGCATGATGCCGACGCTTAAGAACATCCCTCCCGGTTGTTCTTTTAACCCGCGCTGTCCGCATGTGATGGAAGTATGCAGGCAACAGAGCCCGGGCTTAAGGCCGGGCAAAAATGGCAACCTGGCGGCCTGTCATCTGTATCCAGAGGAATCAGTCAATCCTTCTGCGGTGTAACTCTTGGGTGGCAGTCTTCCAGAATTTTTTGAAGTTTGCGTAAACTATGAACAATCGTTTAACGGAGTCGTAACACCATGACTGATGCCCTGCTTTCAGTTAAAAATCTTTATAAACACTTTGATATCTCCGGCGGCTTGCTTGACCAGATCACCTTTAGCGCCGGCAGGTTGCATAGACAACGGACTCTTGTCAAAGCGGTCAATAATATCAGCTTCGATCTGCAAGCCGGGGAGACATTTAGTGTGGTTGGTGAATCCGGGTGCGGTAAGTCGACTTTGGGGCGCACGATTATGGGCCTTTACCCTCCGAACGCCGGTGAGATCCATTATTCAGGCAATCGTATCGACAATCTCGACCACAAGAGGCTGTTGCCGTACCGCAAAAAAATGCAAATGGTGTTTCAGGATCCCTACGCTTCATTGAATCCACGCAAAACTATTCGTCAGGCTTTGGAAGCTCCGTTACGTTATCATTATCCGAGTTTAAATAACTCTGAAGTCAAGGACCGGATTGACGAAGTGATGATTCAGGTCGGTAGCGATCCCCAGTGGATCAGCCGTATGCCGCATGAGTTTTCCGGCGGTCAACGACAGCGGATTTCCATTGCCCGCGCCCTGGTCGTTGACCCGGATTTTATTGTTGCCGATGAGCCGATCTCCGCCCTCGATGTTTCGATTCAGGCACAAATCCTCAACTTGATGATGGATTTGCAGCAGCAGCGCAATCTCGCCTACCTGTTTGTTGCGCATGATTTATCGGTCGTTGAACATCTCAGTGACCGGGTTGGAGTTATGTACCTGGGCAGTATGTGTGAACTCTCTGAAACCGGCATCCTTTTCGAGAATCCACGGCATCCTTACACCCAGGCACTGATGAGTGCGATTCCGAAATTGGAAGGCGGGCCGAGTAAACATATTCGTCTCAAGGGAGAGGTCCCGACTCCAATCAACTTGCCTAGTGGTTGTGTTTTTCATGGACGCTGCCCCCATGCCAATGCACGTTGTACAGCAGAAAATCCTCAGCTTTTAAGCCTTGAAGATGGTCGGCAGGTTGCCTGTCACGGCGTGGAGGAAGGTCGTTTTTGAATTGTCGCGGGGGATTGGGGTATGGTGATGATAGGGGCAGGGGCGACAGGTTTGTCTCTGTCGCCCCTGTTTTTGTTATTCTTTGATTAATTCCACTTCGAGACTGATCCGAACCTCTTCACCAACGACAACGCCTCCGGCTTCGAGGGCTTTGTTCCAGGTGAGCCCAAAATCCTTCCTGTTGATTGTCGCCGATGCTGAAGCTCCACGTCGAGTATTACCCCAGGGATCGGTTATCGTCGGGCTAAACTCCTCGACATCAAGTGTCACCGTACGGGTTTCTCCATGCAGAGTCAGTTCTCCGTTGATTTGGGTCGGTATCCCGTTGGTAACGACAATGTCTTTGGATACGAAAGACATCACCGGGTAGGTGGCGACGTCGAAGAAGTCAGGACTGCGAAGATGGTCGTCACGCTTCTTATTTCTGGTGTCGACGGATGCCGTGGCAATCTCAACATTGACGCTTGATTTGCCAGGCTCCGCTTCGTCATAGACAACAGACCCCTTCACGTCGGTAAAGGTTCCCTTGACCCAGGAGATCATCAGGTGCTTGATCTTGAATTCTACGGCCGTGTGGGCAGGGTCAATTTTCCAGTTCTCGGCGAAAGATAAGTGGGGGATGAGTAATATTAAGACGATAAGAAATAATCTTTTAACGGTAAACATGATCAGAAACCCTCCAAGAGGTCGTGTTGAGTGAAATTACTATTTTTAGAATTATTACACTATAGGTAAGCTATTGGCAAGCTGAACGCCATCATGGGCTAACCCTGTTGCCGAGTAGGCTTTGCTGAAAATGGATGGCCTTGTTGCTCGCTATAAGGATGAGCTGGCAAAAATTCTTGAACAACAGAGACGCAGAGAACAGAGAGAAAAGAAAAAGAGGTGTTGATTCTCTCTGTGCCCTCTGTGGCACGAGAAAACAGAAGTGAACGGGTGGTGGGTCAGTTGTTACAGGAAAAGGACAATAAAAAAGGCCTCTGGGAGAACCCAGAGGCCTTCGATACGTCTAGTCGCTTTTGCTTATTCGACTGTCACTTCAGCATCTTCGATGATGACATCGTATGCGTAGCCGTAGCCAAAATCCTTGTCGATGACGACAACGCCGCTTACGGTCACGGTGTCGCCCATCTTGGCTGACGCGCTGGTGGTGACGGTCAGATCGCTGGTACCCTCTGCACCTGTGCCATCCTGAAGATGGATCCAGTTCTTGCCCATGATCTCGGGGGTAAACTTGACAACTTTGCCGCGTACAGAGACCGTCTTACCCGCAAGCTCAGCCTTCTTGGTGAACATATCTTCGACAGTGACGCCACCTTCCGCAACAGTAATCCCAGAGAGGTCAACAGTTGTTTCTTCAACAACAGTTTTGCCACCATCCATCGAAGGATGATCAGCGGGCATATCGCCGCTCATAGCCTGTGCGCCGCCAACCATAACGGATGGGACGAAGTAGACCATGTCGAAGGTGCGATCGAGGGTTTTGCTGTGGTAGTCAGGCATCGGCATGCCTTCAGGAACCACAACATCATCGCCAACCTGGACTGCAAATTGAGGTGCTGCAGCCCAGAACTGCTCTGCGCCGGTGTCAACCTGAACGTAGGTATAACCAGCGGCGTCCATGGTTTCAGTGACCTTGCCAGTTTTACCCGGAGCGGCTTCAGGTGCTGCTGCAGGAGCTGTTTGTGCAGAAGGTTTCGCTGCTTCTGTTGTAGGAGCAGGAGTGTCTTCACCGCAACCGGCGAGAAGGGTGAGTGAGAAAGCCGCGATGCAGAACAGAGTCATCATTTGTTTCACGAGTAAGGTCCTCCGATAGTTAAAAAGGTAATGTCCAGGCGATATGCCTGCGGGGTTAAAAGTTTCAAACACAATTTATATCTATATCACACCATTCAAGAGCTCAGCAAGCCCTACCGAACGATTGTGCGATGATATTTTTGTGTAAGGCAAAAAAGCTTTTCAGCGAGTTCCTCGGTTAGTACTTCAGGCTTCATCTGCCACTCCCAGTTTCCGGTTGCGCAACCAGGGGTATTGAAGCGTGATCCGCTGTCGAGACCAAGTATGTCCTGGCAGGGAATGATGCAGAGCTTGGCAACGCTGGACATGGCCAGGCGAATCAGCTCTTGCGGCATTTTCGGCCTGTTTAATTGGAGGTAGTCCCGAACCTGATCTTTCTGCTCACTTGAGAGCCCTCGCCACCAACCCAGCGTTGTGTTGTTATCATGGGTCCCAGTGTAGACCACGCTGTTGGCGACATGATTCTCTGGCAGGTAGGGATTGTCCGGCCCGGAATCAAAAGCAAACTGCAGGATTTTCATGCCGGGCAAGCCGAAGTCGTCACGGAGTTTTTCTACCGCCGGCGTTATGATGCCAAGGTCCTCGGCAATGATCGGCAAGTCATGACTGTGTGAGAAGAGTTTTTTAAAGAGTTCACGTCCCGGGACTTCCTCCCAGTGGCCGTTGACGGCGGTTGTCTCCGTTGCAGGGATCGACCAGCACGCCTGGAAACCACGAAAGTGATCGACCCTGACCAGGTCACTGCACTTCAGTTGGTGTTCGAAGCGTCTTTGCCACCAGTGAAACTCGTCATCACCAAGACGGTCCCAACGGTACAGAGGGTTGCCCCAGCGTTGGCCGGTTTTACTGAAATAGTCCGGTGGAACGCCAGCCACCGCTAACGCCCGACCTTTGTCGTCCAACTGGAACAGGTGCTGATTGGCCCAGACATCGGCTGAGTCGTAAGCCACAAAGATAGGAATATCACCAAAAATCCTAATGCCTTTGCCGTTGGCATAATCTTTCAGCGCTGTCCATTGCTCGGCAAAAACGAATTGCTGATACTTGTGTAACAGGCACCTTTGGGAAAGCTTTGTCCGATATGCCTCCAAGGTCTGTTGCTGCCGGGTGCGCAGGTCCTCTGGCCATTCAAACCATGCCTGCCCGGAGAATTTCTCCCGTAAGGCCATAAAGAGGCTGAAGTCATCGAGCCAGTCTGATTGCTCTATACAGAAAGTCTCGAAAGCTTCTCTTCGGGGGCCTTCGCAAGCTTTGAAAAAAACCTTGCCGGCTTCCAGAAGCAGGTCGTTTTTGACGTCATGTACCTGAGCAAAGTCCAATACCATGCTTTTTTTGGTGGCCTGGTCAAGGTGTGAGCACTCAAGCTCTCCGCTGTCAACCAGTTGTTGAAGGTCAATCAGGGCAGGATTTCCAGCAAAAGCAGAGAGAGCATTATAGGGAGAGTGGCCGTATCCGGTTGGCCCCAGGGGCAAGATCTGCCAGACACTCTGGCCTGCCTTGGTGAGAAAATCGATAAAAAGACGAGCCTCTTTTCCGAGGTCGCCAATTTTGAAAGGGCCCGAAAGGGCCGTTGGGTGCAGTAGAATCCCACTTGACCTTTGCATAAGATTATTTCTCCTGTGAGCGAATTATGCCACAGGTGATCGTTTGAACAAGGATGATTTTTTTGCAAAGTCACGTTTGGCAATAACGGTTTTCTGCCAAAAAGTTTATAGCTATTGGCTGTTTAAAAGAATTAATGTATATTCCTAATCGCTTGCTAATTTTTATCTGGCGCGCTGTTATCCTCCGTAATTGACATGATCCATGACTAACTGGGCCCCGCATGCTGCGCATCAAGCTTCTTCGCAATCTACTCTTTCTTTCTCTGGCAATTACGATTCTCTTGCCGGGCTACGAATATTTTGTTCTCCATCCCTCCTACAAAAATCTGTTAATCGAAGAAACGGAGAATGAAGCTGTACGCTACGCCAGTTACATGGTGAGAACACTCGGGCTTGAGAACCAATCTCTGATCAAAGACCGACTCCCAGAAGCTCTGGCTGAAAGCTTGCAGCCGGTCAAAAGAGATAAACAATTGCTCAAACTGCGTATTTTTTCGGCCCTTGGGGAAATTATTTTTTCTACAGAAGCTGATGAGATAGGCACCTTAAATGACAGAGCTTACTTTCGTGAGATTGTTGCCAAAGGGCAGGTCTACTCGAAAGTTGTTCAGAAGGATCGGAAGACTGCAGACGGTGTAACAACCAAGATAGATATTGTTGAAACCTATGTCCCCTTTATGGCGAACGATTCTTTTGGCGGTGCGATAGAGGTTTACTACGATGTAACCGACAGTATCGACAAGGTTCAGGCCATCTCTTTTCAGTCCATTCTTACGGCAGCGTTGCTGTCTTTGGTATTCATGGTTGCTATCTGCATCGCTCTTAAGCGGGCTTACCTGAGTTTTCAGGAGAGAGATGCTGCAGAGGAGTCCCTGAAGGTTGCCAATGAAGTCCTTGAGGAAAGGGTTAAGGAACGGACAGGAGAGCTCTCGGCTGCCAACGAGCAACTGATTGAGCAAATTGCCGAGCGGACCCAAGCGCAAATAGCTCTGGCGGGTGCAATGGAGGACCTCAAGGTCGATCGCGAGAAACTCAATGGTATCCTGAGCTCGGTTCCTGATGGTGTCGTCCTGACGGACAAGGCCTTGAATGTTTTGCATATGAACGCGACCGCAGAACGGATTCTCGACACACCACTTGAAAAAATCTTGGGACAGTCGATCAGCCAGATCAATAGCGAAGTCGATTTCCGCAAGAAAGTTGCACAGAAGCTCAATATCACTCATGGCCCACGTTCTTTTGACCTTGAATTGTCGAGGGAGAATTCAAGCTACTCAGAGATATACCAGGTCCGAGTGTCTCAGATGGTGTCTGATGAAGAAGGGTCTCAAGGCGTCATTCTGCTCTTGCGTGATGTCACCAGAGAGCGTGAAGTTGAAAGAATGAAGAGCGCATTTCTCGGCATGGCCACCCATGAATTGAATACCCCGCTGACAACAATTATCGGCTATAGCGAACTGCTTACGTCGCCAGAAACAGCAGACAAGTTCAGTGCTGAACAGAAGAAGGACTGTCTGTTGCTGATCCACGACAAGGCTCTGTCCTTGGGAGGGCTGGTCGATGATCTCCTTGATGTAAGCCGAGTGGAGTCTGGTCGTCCTCTCACCCTGGATTATCAGGAGTTCGACTTTGCCAGTATGATTCGTGAAGTTGTGGACAGCTACGATGGCGAAGAGGTCTTGCATGAATTTGTGGTCACTCTGGTGGGGGAGACTTCGCCAATCATTGCCGACCGGTTGCGTTTAAAGCAGGTTGTCGATCATCTGATCAGCAATGCTGTTAAATATGCTCCTGAGGGGGGACGTGTCAGTGTGGAGTTGAACCTGAACGACAATAAGTACGAACTCAACGTAGAAGACGAGGGGATAGGCATGGACGAAGGCCAACTCGTTCACGTCTTCGATCGTTTCTATCGCGCGGATTCTTCCGATACCGCGGTGCAGGGTGTCGGCCTGGGAATGAGTATTGTGCGTAATATCGTCCTGGCTCACCATGGTGATATCCAGATTGAAAGCCAACTCGGCAGGGGGACAAGGGTCATGGTCTCTCTGCCAAAGTCACCGCCAGGAGGACAGCTTGAAAGTCCCTTGCCTTTTTCAGCTTCTTAACACGGCCTTTCCTGATTGACCGTTTTTCAGACATGCGTTACGATTACCCCTAGTGAAACGGGCTTTATGCCCGTTTTTTCTGTCAATAGCTGCGACACACTATAGAAGAGGCACAGTTGAGCACCCATTTTTTAAAAGAGATCGAAAAACGCAGGACCTTCGGAATTATAAGCCATCCCGATGCCGGTAAAACCACCCTGACCGAAAAGCTGCTGTTGTTTGGCGGCGCTATCCAGATGGCCGGAGCCATCAAGGCTCGTAAGGCGGGTCGTCATGCCACCAGCGACTGGATGAAGGTAGAGCAGGAGCGTGGCATCTCGGTGACCACCTCGGTTATGAAGTTCGGCCATCGCGAGTGTGAGATTAACCTGCTCGATACCCCGGGACACCAAGACTTCTCTGAAGACACCTATCGGGTTTTGACCGCTGTAGACAGCGCCTTGATGGTTATCGACAGTGCCAAGGGCGTTGAGGCCCAGACGGAGAAGTTGATGGCTGTCTGCCGGATGCGCAATACGCCGGTGCTGACATTCATTAACAAGATGGACCGTGAAGGACAGTATCCACTCGACCTGCTTTCTGATGTTGAGGAGAAACTGCAGATAGAATGCGCACCTATGTCATGGCCAATCGGTATGGGTAAGCGGTTCAAGGGCGTTTACAATCTCTACCGTAAAGAGCTGCGTCTCTTTCGTCCGGGCGAAAAAAAACTTACCGAGGATGTTCGTGTCATTACAGACATCAATGATAGCCAACTTGATGAATTGCTCGGTAGCGCGGCCGATGAATTGCGGGAAGACATTGAGCTCCTCGAAGGCGCGGCCAACCCCTTTGATCTGAACGAATATCTCAAGGGGAACCAGACTCCAGTGTTTTTCGGTAGTGCGATCAATAACTTTGGTGTTGAAGAATTGCTCGATGCTCTGGTTGATATTGCCCCGGCCCCCGGTCCACGGCAAGCCCAGAGCCGCGAAGTTGCGCCGGAAGAGGAAGACTTCTCAGGTTTCGTCTTTAAGGTCCAGGCGAACATGGACCCGGCTCATCGCGATCGCATCGCCTTTTTGCGCATCTGTTCAGGGCGTTTTCAGCGCGGTATGAAAGTTCGTCATCATCGTATCGGCAAGGACGTCAACCTCTCCAAGGCGATCATCTTCATGGCCCAGGACCGGGCCAACGTCGAAGAAGCTTACCCCGGGGACATTATTGGTTTGCACAACCATGGCACGATTAAGGTTGGTGACACCTTCACTGACAAGGAAGTCCTCAAATTTACCGGAATTCCGAGTTTCGCTGCGGAACATTTCCGGCGGGTGAGGCTGAAGTCCCCTCTTAAGGCGAAGCAACTTGAAAAGGGTTTGAAGCAGCTCTCGGAAGAGGGCGCTGTGCAGGTGTTCAGACCTTTGATCAACAATGATTATATTGTTGGTGCCGTTGGTGTTTTGCAGTTTGATGTGACCATGGAGCGTCTGAAAACAGAGTATGGCGTTGACGCCATCTACGAGAGCGTGGATTTTGCCACGGCACGTTGGGTGGGGAGTGCTGACCCCAAAAAGATGGCTGAGTTTGAGAAGAAGAGCCAGGCGAACCTGGCTTTTGATGCGGAGGGTAATTTAAGTTACCTTGCCCCGAGTGAGTGGCGTCTCGGCTACGTTATGGAACAGTGGCCGGACATCGAGTTTTCTAAGACGAGGGAGCACGACTAGGTATTCAAATTTGAAAACAAAAACACCTGATGATAGATATTTTCTCTGCTGCAACGGGGATTGGTTGACAAGCCAATCCCCGTTGTTTATTTGTAAAGACTGCTATTCTGAAAAGTTTTGTATGAAAAATAACTTCTATCTCTAAGCAATGATATTGAGGTGTTTATGAAAAAAACAGATTGGCGTCAGAGCCGTTGCCGTGTGAAAGCTTTGCTTCAGGCTGAAGGGTCTCATGGGGAAGTCTTTGTCCAGGGTTGGCTGCGTACAGTTCGTTCCAGCAAGGGCGTCGCTTTCCTGGCGTTGAATGATGGCTCTTGCCTGGATAGCTTGCAGATTGTTGTCGGCAGTGATTCAAAGGCCTTTGAGGTTGCCAGTCGTTTAGGGACCGGTTCCTGTGTCGGTGTCCGCGGCCAGATGGTGGCGTCGCCAGGGGCGGGTCAAAGTTGGGAAGTCCAGGGTGATGAGATCCTTGTTTATGGAGACGTCGATGAGAGCTTCCCCTTGCAGAAAAAACGTCATGGCTTCGAGTTCTTGCGCACGATCGCCCATCTGCGGCCCAGAACCAACGCCTACGGTGCTGTTTTTCGTGTCCGCAGTCGTATCAGCCATGCTGTGCACACGTTCTTTCAGGAACGGGGTTTCGTGCATGTGCATACGCCGATCATCACCTCCAACGATTGTGAGGGGGCTGGAGAAATGTTCCGTGTGACGACGCTTGATCCGGAAAATCCACCGATGGCTGACACGCGCATCGCCTGGCACGATGATTTTTTTGGCACAAAGACCGGCCTGACTGTCAGCGGTCAGTTGCAAGCCGAGCTCTTTGCCACGGCTTTTACCGATGTCTATACCTTTGGGCCCACCTTCCGGGCCGAAAACTCCAATACCAGTCGTCATGCTTCTGAGTTCTGGATGATTGAACCCGAAATTGCTTTTGCTGATCTGGCTGACAACTGCCAGCTTGCTGAAGATTTTTTCCGCTTCATGGTGGCCTATGCGCTGGAACATTGCCGTGAAGATCTTGAGTTCTTCAACCAGTTTATCGATAAAGGTTTGATCGAGCGTTTGGAGAGGGTTGTCGGAACGGATTTTCAGACCATGACCTACACGGAAGCTGTCGAACGCCTGCAGCAGAGCGGGCAGGCCTTCGAGTTCCCCGTGGAGTGGGGGTGTGACCTCCAGTCAGAGCATGAGCGTTACCTGACAGAGAAAATCGTCGATGGGCCGCTTTTTGTGACCGACTACCCGAAAGGGATCAAGGCCTTCTACATGCGGAATAATGACGATGGTCGCACTGTTGCCGCCATGGATCTGCTGGTGCCGAAAGTCGGTGAGATCATCGGTGGCAGTCAGCGCGAAGAGCGTCTGGATGTCCTGGAACAGAAGATGAAGGACTTCGACATCCACCCGGAGAGCCTCGACTGGTATCTCGACACCCGTCGCTGGGGCAGCTGCCCCCATGCTGGTTTCGGTCTCGGCTTTGAACGTTTTCTGATGTATATCACGGGCATGGAGAATGTCCGCGATGTGATTCCGTTTCCACGCACGCCGGGGAACGCCAGGTTCTGACCCCGCTTGCTTGGTTCTAACCCTCGACTTTTTCGGCAACTCCGTGCTGGCGTGTTGCCCATAGCGACATAAAAGTATGCACTGCCAGGGTGGAGATGATCAATGCCCCGGCAACCAGGGTTGTCGCTTGCGGCACCTCGTTGAGCGCGAGCCAGACCCAGATCGGACCCAGGATTGTCTCGGTCAGTAAAATAAGGCTGACTTCCGGTGCCGGCAGATAACGTGGCCCCACGGTGATCAGGGTAAAAGAGACGGGCAGAACAATCCCGCCGAGAACGATCAGGTAGGTCATGTCGGTTGGCGATACAGAGAGGGGTTGTGCGCCGGCTAAAAGAGTGATTGGAACGACCATCAGGTTGCCGAGAAGATTCGCTGGAACCATGTTGACGGCTTTCCCTTTGCGCAGAACAACCAGGTTGCTTGCCCACATAAGGGTTGCTCCCAGTGCCAGTAAATCGCCAAACAGCAAGCCGCTTCGCAGGCTTCCAGAAAATATCAGCAAGATTCCCCCGAAACAGATCGTAATCGCAAGCCAGGTGCGACGAGCGATTCTGTCACGTAGAAAGAGCCAGCTGAGGAGGCTGCTGAACAGGGGGGTGGCTGCAAGTATAATCAGAGCATTTGCCGCTGCCGTGTGTCTGAGCGCATTGACAAAGAAGAAGGATCCTGTGGTTACGATCCCCGCGGAGAAGAGTCCTATACGCCCTATGTTGCGGAAACTTTGCACGAACTGTCGCCGATAGAGCACCGCGAGGAAGAGAGCTTGCATACTGCCCGTTAGCAGACAACGCCAGAAAAGCAGGGTCCAGACATCACAGTGGATCAATCTCACCAGAAGAGCGTCCGGGCTGAGGATCACGACTGCGGTAAAAGTGATCAGCAGCCCTTTTATGTGAGAAGAACGATCCATAGCGGTGATAAGTCGCATAGAAGAGGGAGAAAGGCAACTGCTTTCGATTTGACACGATTTCGGTCCTAATGTAGAAATGTCTTATTGTTTGATCCGGAATTCTTAGTCTCTACGATAAGTTATAAGATTGTGACGTGAAGTCAGTCAGATCCATTTTCACACTACGGAAAAGGAAATAAAAGGTGCCATTAACAACAGTAGGTAAAATAGGTTTCATCGGTGGCGGCAATATGGCCGAAGCCTTTATCAAGGGTTTGATGAATGGCGGCTTTCCGGCTACCGATATCCTCTTTTTTGAGCCGAATGAAAAGCGTCGCGAATTAATGATTGAGCGTTACGGGGTCTCGTGCGCTGTTGACAATATGGAGCTGGTCAACAAGAGCGACATTGTTGTTGTTGCCACCAAACCGCAAATTCTGGACAAGGTCCTGGAAGACATTGTTACCGTCTTTAATGATGAAAAACTTCTGATCTCCATCCTGGCGGGTATAACGACAACAACCTTCGAGGAGGGCCTCGGCGGTCAGGCCCGCGTGGTTCGAGCCATGCCGAATACGCCGGCTCTGGCCGGGCAGGGTGCTGCTGCTCTTTGTCCCGGTAAGAATGTAACCGAAGAAGATCGTCGTGTTGCCCAGCATCTGTTTGAAACCGTTGGTATCGCGCTCTGGGTGGAAGAAGGACAGATGGACGCGGTGACCGGGCTCTCTGGTTCCGGCCCCGCCTTTGTTTACACCTTTATTGAAGCTTTGACGGCAGGGGGCGTGCAGGAAGGTTTACGACTCGACATTGCTCATTCTTTGGCAGTACAGACCGTCGTTGGAGCGGCTCACCTGGTGAAAGCGACTGGCGAACACCCGGCGTTGTTACGCGAAAAGGTCTGTAGCCCGGCTGGAACCACGATTAGCGCCATCCGTGTTCTCGAAGAGCGGGGCTTGCGCGCAATGATGATGGAAGCCGTGGGAGCCGCAACGACACGGTCCAGGGAACTTGGCAAAGAAAAAAAATAACAGTTACTTTTTTGCCGCGAGAGGTCGATCAATTGATCAAGCCAATTGTCTGAATTGTTGAAAGGCCACCTGCGTATCCAAGCGGTGGTCTTTCCTTGTTTTACGGGTCTATAACCCAGACAAAGGGAATAGGTCTTTACACCAAAACAGTCAAAGCTGAAATCAAAAGACCGACGCAAAGACGCCAAGAAAAGCCAGGAAAGGCCCAATAGGGTGACTCTTCCCGCTTTTTTAGGTTTGACCCGGAGATTTTATGAGGTTCTTGTCCCATTTCACTGTTCTCTTGCTCTTGCTTGCTGTTTTAGTCCCAGTTGCCTTTGGCGGCAACGTAGAAGACGGCTTGGCCGCTGCAGAGTCTGGCAATTTTAAAACGGCTCATAACCTCTGGCTTGTCGAGGCTGAAAAAGGAAATCCTGTAGCTCAAGGCTACCTGGGCATTCTCTATCTCAAAGGGCAGGGTGTCGCGAAAGATGAACAGCAAGCTTTAAAGTGGTTCCGTTCCGCAGCTGATGGGGGTGACGCAACTGCGCAGACAAATCTGGGTGCGCTCTATATTCAGGGCCAGTCTGTTGAGGTAGATTACGACAAAGCTGTCCATTGGTTTCGACTGGCGGGTAATCAGGGTGACCGGAATGCGCAAAGTTACCTGGGGGTCATGTATGCCAGGGGACAGGGCGTGCAACAAAGTGATGCCCAGGCGGCAAAATGGTTTCATATGGCCGCCAGGCGTGGTGACTCCAAGGCTCAGCTAAGCCTTGGCGTGATGTATGATGTAGGTCGCGGTGTTTCCCAGAATCCTGTGGTTGCCTGTGCCTGGTATTCTTTGGCGCTGGAAAATGGTGAGGCCACTGCCCAGAGGGCGCTGGAGACGACCAAAAAGAAGATGACAGAGGTCGAGATAGAGATTTCTGAGCAGATCGCCGAGCAACTCCGTATGGATATCGGGCGTTAAAGTGAAAGAAGTGTAAAACAGTGATGACAGAGATTACCATTCAAAAGCCTGATGACTGGCACCTGCACTTTCGGGATGGCGACATGCTGGCGGAAACGGTTCCTGCCACGGCTCGTTGCTTCCAACGCGCAATTGCAATGCCCAACCTGGTGCCACCAGTGGCGAATACCGAGATGGCTTTAGCCTACCATGAACGGATCAAAAAAGCTCTTCCCGCTGGCAGCAGTTTTAAACCTTTGATGACTCTGTATTTGACAAATGGCACTGGCGTGGATGATATTCGTCGAGCAAAAGCCGCAGGGATCGTTGCCGCCAAACTTTACCCGGCCGGGGGTACGACAAATTCAGATGCCGCTCCCAGTGACCTGGCAGCCATGACCCCGGTGTTTGAAGTGATGCAAGAGGTTGGGATGCCCCTGCTGGTCCACGGTGAGGTCACTGACGCGCACATTGATATATTTGATCGCGAAAAAGCATTTATAGATCGTCACTTACAAAAAATCGTGCAGGATTATCCCGGTTTGAAAGTGGTGTTGGAGCATATCACCACTGCGGAAGCCGTTCAGTTTGTGGACGAAGCCCCTGAAAATGTTGCAGCAACCATCACTCCCCAGCATTTGCTGCTAAATCGCAACGATATGCTGGTCGGAGGGATTCGTCCCCATAACTTCTGCCTGCCGGTCTTGAAACGCAACACCCATCAGGAAGCACTGCGAACTGCCGTGTCCTCTGGGTCCAGTCAATATTTCCTCGGCACAGATTCTGCTCCCCATGAGAAACATCGTAAAGAAAGTGCTTGCGGCTGTGCCGGATGCTACTCGGCCTGGAGTGCCCTCGAACTTTATACCCAGGTGTTTGAAGAGTTGAATGTGCTTGATAAGTTGGACGACTTTGCCTCGCGTCATGGTGCAGACTTTTACGGTCTGCCTCGTAACCAGGAAACCGTGACATTGGTCAAAGAGACCTGGACTGTGCCGGAAGAGATTGTCTTGCCGAACGGGAAACCGATTGTACCTTTTTTTGCCGGACAGGACGTTCAATGGAAAGTTAAAACCAACGCTTAGGTTCAATCCACTGTTTTCGCACTGCTCTTCTCAAGCTGTCCCTTTTGTCTGTTGTTTTGAATTCCCCCGATTCGAAGATTTAGGCCTTTTCTGCTTCTCTCTGTCGTCGATGACGTGAAGCTCAGAGATGTTGAATCAACATATAGAGCAATGGCAGACTGACAAACGCCAGGACGAGGCCAAGGCCAGCCAGAGCGACTGCAAGCTCAACACCCATGCCGGCAGCCGCGGCGAGGGCACTGGCTGTAACCATCGGCGGCATGCCCGCTTCGAAGATGGCAATGTCGGCAGCAAAACTTTCTATGCCGAAGAGACGGCAACCGAGCAGGGCGAACGCCGGTGCGACCAGAAGTTTGATGGCGAGGCCAGTGCCCAGTGGACCAAGCGTGGTTGGTCTCAGGCGTAGTGTCATTTGAAAACCGATGGCCGTCATAACGAGTGGTGTTAAGGTCCCGGATAGACTCTCCAGGATGTCTACCATGGCTTCCGGGTAGCTCATGTTGCGGAACAGTAGACCCGCCACCAGGGCCAGAGTGGGTGGAAAGAGCAGGGCCCGTCGCACCATGATCTTTGCGCCACTTTTCTCGCCACTGTAGTAAGCCAGAATCGCCGAGCCGTAGGTCGCGAAGATCAACATGGTGCCAATCTGGTCGTAAAGAATCAGGTGCGGAATGCCTGCTTCGCCGAAGAAGGCATTAACCATAGGCACACCCATGAAGGAGGTGTTGCCTAAGGGAACCACCAGCATCAGGACTCCGGTCGTGGGCCGTGACCAGTTGCATCGCTTTGCGAGAAGCAGGATGATTGCTGCGGAAATCAGCAGCATGCACCAGGGGACGATGGCCGCGACGACCGTCTCGCCGGTAAGGGAAAGACCGGGTGCTTTGAGCAGGATGACTGCCGGCAGAGACACGTAGAGCGCAAACATGTTGAGCGTTTGCGCTGTGTCATTCGGGAAGGCTTTGATTCTGCGGAACAGAATGCCCAGTGAAACAAAGAGCCCGATCAGGATAAAATTTGCCAAGAGCTGCTCCGTGGTGAATTCCAGTTGCATGAAAATAACTTAAATTGTGCGACATTGCCAGCCTGAAAGATCCACTCAAATGTAAGAAAATCATTGACATGATTCAGACGGAAGCAACGATTTCTCCTTGCCCTTTCTGGTGTTTGTGGGAAGAATGTAACACTTCTTTTTTTCGCCCCGTTGACCTCTATCCTTCTTCTCTTGGTTGCAAAGGAGTTTCCGTGAATGACCTGCTGATTGAAAGAACCTCTTCCGCTTATACCTATCCGTTGTTGATTAAAAACCTGCTTGCCTACCCGGTCGTCAATAATCCCGACCAGGAGATTGTCTACCGTGATCAATTGCGTTTTGATTATCGGACCTTGCGCGAACGGATCTGTCGCCTCGCCAATGCGCTGACGAAGTTGGGAGTTAAGCCGGGCGACACGGTGGCGGTTATGGATTGGGACAGTCATCGTTACCTTGAGTGCTTCTTCGCAGTACCGATGATCGGCGCCGTTCTGCATACCATCAACGTGCGCCTCTCCCCTGACCAGATCCTCTATACCATCGATCATGCCGAAGATGACGTGATCCTAGTGCATAGTGATTTTCTGCCGATTCTTGAAGCGATCAAGGGGCGGATCGATACCGTACATGACTATGTTTTGCTGACTGATGATCCGGTGACGCCTGAAACTCACGTGCCTCTTTGTGGCGAATACGAAGCTCTCCTTGCTGACGCCTCAACAGCTTTTGATTTCCCCGACCTTGACGAGCATACTCGCGCGACGACCTTCTACACCACCGGCACCACCGGTATGCCGAAAGGTGTTTATTTCAGCCACCGTCAGCTGGTGTTGCACACTCTCGGTGCGTTGGCGGCTATAGGGACCCCGAAGACCCAGGGACGATTGCATCAGCAGGATGTCTATATGCCGATTACGCCGATGTTCCACGTGCATGCCTGGGGGCTTCCGTATGTGGCGACGGCGCTCGGTGTCAAGCAGGTTTATCCGGGGCGTTACGCTCCGGAAATGTTGCTCAATCTGATCAAAGTAGAGGATGTTACCTTCTCTCACTGTGTCCCCACCATTTTGCATATACTCCTCAGTCACCCGGATGTAGCGTCTGTTGATTTGAGTCGCTGGAAGGTGATCATCGGGGGCGCAGCCATGCCGCAGTCTCTTTGCCTGGCCGCGCTTAAACTCGGTATTGATATCTTTACCGGCTATGGGATGTCAGAGACCTGTCCCGTTGTTGCTCTTGCGCATGTTCCGGAAGATCAGCTCGACAAACCGCTGGAAGAGCAGGTCAAGATTCGCTGTAAAACAGGTCGTGCGATACCTCTGGTCGGCATGCACATTGTCGATGAAGAGATGAACCCTGTGCCCGATGACGGTGAAAGCACCGGCGAGATCGTGCTGCGTGCACCCTGGTTGACTCAGGGTTATTTAAAAGACCATCATAATTCAGAGCAGCTCTGGCGCGGAGGCTTCCTGCATACCGGTGACGTCGCCAACAAGGATACTAACGGTTACTTCAAGATTACTGACCGGGCCAAGGATGTTATCAAGATTGCCGGCGAGTGGGTCTCCTCCCTTGAGCTTGAAGACCTGATCGCCCAGCATGCGACTGTCAGCGAAGTTGCTGTAATTGGTATGCCTGATGACAAATGGGGCGAGCGACCTCTGGCGTTGGTGGTTCGCGGTGAATCCGAGCCGAACGAGAAGGAGCTGGTCTCTTTTGTCAAAAGCTTCGTCGATTCGGGTCGCCTGACCCGACATGCCATGATGCTGAAAGTTCTGGTTGTCGATGAGATCGATAAGACCAGTGTCGGCAAAATTGACAAGAAGCTGTTACGCAAGAAGCATCTATAAAGCTTCTGAAAGCGCCCGCCGGAAAAAACAAAGGCAACTGCACTTGTCATCTATAAGCGAGAGCTGTTAAAGTTGGGGAAATGAATCAGATTGAAAGGGGTTATGACGATGCATAATAAGCGTTTTTTTATTTATCTGACACTAATGACCAGCGTATTTCTTTTTGCTGCCTGCTTCGCCGCGATGGCCGCCTCGGTTCCAAGAATGACTGTTGATGAGCTCAACGAGCATCTGGGCGAAGCGGACTATCTGGTTCTCGATGCTCGCTCCGGCGGCGACTGGGCGAACTCGGAAGTGAAAGTTTCCGGTGCCGAACGTGTCGACCCCAGAAGTGTTGACCAGTGGGTCGACAACTACGACAGGGAGAAGACGGTCGTTCTCTATTGCGCTTGAGGTAATGAACATACGAGTGCCAGTGTGGCACTGAAAATGATGGAAAAAGGCTTTACCAAGGTTTATGCCCTTAAAGGTGGTTGGCGCGAATGGCAGAACAGGCAGTTTCCCGTTGAGCCGAAATGAATCGGCCCGTCTGCAAAAGTTGATTAATGTAAGGGGCTTTCCATCGGGGAAGCCCCTTTTTACATCTTCAAGGATACCTCGGTGAATTTGTTTGTTGAAATATGACAAGATCAGTGATAATTCTGTCATGAGATAGGGTAAGTAGAATGATAACTGATGTTTAGCTTATATATTGACATAGGTACAGTATGACTCATAATTACAGTTCTTGTTCCCTTTGTAGATAAACAGTCATTTAATCAGGAAAGCATGTCATGAGTGCAAAAACCCTTTACGACAAACTCTGGGAGCGTCACGTCGTTCGCTGCGATGATGATGGGACCTGTCTTCTTTATATCGATCGGCAGCTGGTGCATGAAGTGACCTCTCCCCAGGCGTTTGAAGGCTTGAGGCTGACCGGACGCAAACCCTGGCGTGCTGAGGCCAACCTGGCCGTTCCCGACCATAACGTCCCCACCACCGACCGCTCTCAAGGCATCTCGGACCCCCTGTCACGTTTGCAGGTTGAGACCCTTGATGCCAACTGCGTTGATTTTGGTATCGAAGAGTTTGCTATGAACGATATCCGCCAGGGCATTGTGCATATCATTGGCCCCGAGCAGGGAGTGACGCTTCCCGGGATGACCATCGTCTGCGGTGATTCACATACCTCGACACACGGTGCGTTGGGCTCTCTAGCCTTCGGTATCGGCACTTCAGAGGTTGAGCATGTTCTGGCGACGCAATGCCTGATTCAGAAGAAGGCCAAGAATATGCTGGTCAGTGTGGATGGCCAGGTTGGGCCGGGAATCACGGCCAAGGACATCATGCTGGCGATTATCGGTAAGATTGGCACTGCCGGTGGTACAGGCTATGTTATCGAATTTGGTGGCGATGCGATCCGCGCCCTGTCGATGGAAGGTCGCATGTCGGTCTGTAATATGTCGATTGAAGCCGGCGCCCGAGCAGGGATGGTTGCAGTTGATGAGAAAACCATTGCCTACGTTAGGGGTCGTCCTTATGCGCCAAAAGGTGCGGAGTGGGATCAAGCTGAAAGCTATTGGAAATCGTTACAGAGCGACCCCGGCGCCGAGTACGACGAGGTTGTTCACCTTGACGCCACATCGATTCGGCCGCAGGTGACCTGGGGAACTTCTCCCGAGATGGTGACTTCCGTTGATGGTTGTGTCCCGGACCCGGCGGACGAACCCGACCCTGTCAAACGTGAAGGCATGCAGGCCGCCCTCACTTATATGGGGCTGGCCGCAAACACCCCTATAACTGAAATATATCCTGATACGATTTTCCTCGGCTCCTGCACCAACGGGCGCATCGAGGATTTGCGGGCTGCAGCAGAGATTATTAAAGGCAATAAGATCGCAGCCAATATCAAGCGGGCCCTGGTTGTTCCAGGCTCTGGTCTGGTCAAACAGCAGGCAGAAGCAGAAGGCCTGGATAAAATCTTTTTACAGGCTGGTTTTGAATGGCGTGAGCCAGGATGCTCGATGTGTCTCGGTATGAACGATGACCGTCTCGCGCCCCAGGAGCGCAGCGCTTCAACCTCGAATCGGAACTTCGAGGGCCGACAGGGACAGGGCGGACGAACCCACCTGGTCAGTCCGGCTATGGCCGCTGCGGCTGCGATCGTCGGTCACTTTGTTGATGTCCGCACTCTGGAGGTGTGACCCATGGATACCTTTTGTAGATTGAATGGATTGGTTGCTCCTCTGGATCGCTCCAATGTTGATACCGACGCCATCATCCCGAAGCAGTTTCTCAAGTCGATCAAACGCACCGGTTTCGGCCCGAACCTCTTTGACGAGTGGCGCTACCTCGATCATGGTGAGCTCGATATGGATTGCAGTCAGCGTCCTCTCAAAACTGATTTCGTGCTCAATCAGCCTCGCTATCAGGGCGCAGAAATCCTGTTGACGCGTGATAATTTTGGCTGCGGTTCGTCGCGTGAGCATGCTCCTTGGGCTCTTTTCGATTATGGCTTCAGGGCTGTGATTGCCCCGAGCTTTGCAGAAATTTTTGCCAACAACTGTTCCAAGAACAGTATCCTTCCGGTTGTTCTCCCTGCCGAAACGGTCGCTCGTCTGTTCGATGAAGTTGAAGCGACTCCTGGCTACCGCTTGATCGTTGACCTTGAGAAGCAGCAAGTGATAACGCCCTCCGGTGAAGCTTTCGAGTTTGCGGTGGATGCGTTCCGCAAAGAATGTCTGTTGAAGGGGTTGGATGACATCAGTCTGACCTTGCAGCATGTCGAAGCGATCAAAGGTTTCGAGGCAAAGAAGAGAGTCGAGGAGCCTTGGTTGTTCGGTTCATAGCCCAAAAAAACAATAAAACCATTAAGGTCTTGTTTGCCGCAGATAAAATCTGATGTAAGAAGATGAAAAACAAATAAAGCCTAAAGTTTTGGGCTTTGGTTAATGTCATAAGTGGTTAGCTTTTGAATTTATCCGCGTTGATCAGATTTTATCTGCGGCAAATTAATGGTTTAGATCCATAAAATGATTTTATAGTCTGTATTTTATAATAAGAGACATAAACAGTACCCCAACAGAAGAGGTCGCAATGAAAGGAACAGAACTGGTTTTAAGGGCATTGCATGCCAAAGGTGTGAAATACATCTTTGGCTACACGGGCGGCGCGATCATGCCGATCTTTGATGAAATGGAAAAGCAGAAGCTTTTCACTTTTGTTATGCCTCGTCACGAGCAGGGCGCGACTTTCATGGCCCAGGGCCTGTCGCGCGCATCACTTTCGACCGACACGCCACAAATCGGTGTCTGTATGGCAACCTCCGGACCGGGAGCCATGAACCTGGTCACCGGAATCGCAGATGCACATATGGATTCCGTGGCGATGGTCTCAATCACCGGTCAGGTCGCAACAGGTGTTATCGCCACGGATGCTTTTCAGGAAAGTGATGTGGTTGGCGTCATGATGCCGATCTGCAAGCAAACCTACATGCCGTTGACCACTGAAGAGGTCGAAAAAACAGTTCACGAGGCCTTCTACGTTGCGACGACCGGACGTTTTGGCCCGGTCGTTATCGATCTTCCCAAAGATGTACAGATCCAAAGTGTTGATGAGAACTATTCGTTCAACCCGAAAACCTTTCGGCCGAAACTTCCTGGTTTTTACTACCATCCCTCGCCGGAGCGAGAAGTTGTTCACCAGGCGATCGAGATGATGAATCGCAGTGAGCGACCGGTCATGTTCTGCGGGCACGGCGTCATCTCCAGCAATGCTGGCGCAATGCTTCAGGAGTTTGCAGAAAAAACCAATATCCCGGTTGCCTTTACCCTGCATGGTCTGTCGGCAATGCCGGTTGATCATCCTCTGAGCCTGGGAATGATGGGGATGCACGGTACGGTTGAAGCGAATCGTGCCATTATGAACGCCGATCTGATCATCAGTTTCGGTATGCGGTTTGACGACCGCGTGACCGGTAAACTGAATGAGTACGCCAAGAATGCCGATGTCATTCACGTGGAGATCGATCCCTCCGAACTCGACAAAAATGTCGCTACAACGGTTCCTATTAACGCCGATGTCGCCCGGACCCTGCATGTCATGTTGCATGACCCGGAGTTGGTCTCCAAACCACGCCGCCGCTGGTTGAAGGAAATCGAGACGAATCGCCAGGAAACCGTTGCTGAGGTTGAGGCCGAGGTCGCCGCAGGTGTTGGTGATGGCGGCAAGCTCCTGATGAAGACCATCATCCGACGTTTGTCAGATATTACCGAAGGCAAAGACATCATTGTGCCCGATGTCGGTCAGCACCAGATGATGTCAGCGCGTTACTACAACTTCCAGACCAATAACAGTTGGTTCACCTCCGGTGGTGCCGGCACGATGGGTTGTTCTTTGCCGATGGCGATCGGGGCTAAACTGGCAAGACCTGACGAACGGGTCTGGTCGATCAGTGGCGACGGTGGTTTCCAGATGAATATCCAGGAACTCTGTACCATCATGGAACACGACACAGATGTCAAAATCATGATCCTGAATAATGGCTACCTTGGAATGGTTCGTCAGTGGCAGACCCTTTTCTTTGACGGCCGTTACGCTGGCACACCGATGATCAGTCCGAATTATGAATTCATTGCCAAGGCTTATAATCTGCCTTATCAGAAGGTCACCGAGCTTGACCAGGTCGATGCGGCGATTCGTACCGCTATCGATCACAACGGGGCTTACCTCCTCGAGTTTGTCTGCGACCCTTCTGAAGTGATCCTGCCGATGATCCCTTCCGGAGGTGGCTTTGGAGACATGATCGTATCGCGGCCTAAATCTTAAGCTTGATGCTTTTTACGGGGATATAAAATGACAGTTAAAAAAATGAAAAGAAGGGCCATTCTGGCCTTCGTTCAAGATAAGCCGGGCACTCTCAACAAAATCTCTATGATGATTCGACGCAAGATGTACAACGTTGACACCTTGACGGTTTGTAAGGCCAAGGCTGCGGGAGTCAGCCGCATGACCATCACCTTGCGTGAAGATGATGAGGCCAAGGTGTTGCAGGTCATACGGCAGCTGGAAAAATTTACCGAAGTGATCCGGGCCAAGGAGCTGGATCGCGAGCAGAGTTATTGGCGCGAAGTTGCGGTCATCAAGTTCGAGCTCGAGAAGAAAACTTTGGAAAAGCTGCAGAAGAAATACCAGATTGAAATCCTCGATGCTCAGCCACACGATATCTACATCGTTCAGATAGCAGGGCCAACGGAGCGGATCGACAGTTTCTTGAAGGATGTTGGCTCGGAACATTTTATTGAAATAGCAAGGACCGGTGTAACAGCAATGGATAAGTGAGGCAGTCGATGAAACGTCGCAGCGAAGAAATAACCGGTCGTAAGGACGGTGCAAAGTGGGTTGAACGGACCGCTGCGAGGACCATGCTGCGCGCGGTTCGTTTTACCGATGAGGATTTTGATAAACCGATCATTGCTTTGGCTGTGCCATACACCAACGGTACGCCTTGCAATGATCACGTTCGGGCGCTCGGTGACATCGTCCAGAAGGCCATCGAAGTCGCGGGCGGCAAGGCGATTATCTTTGGCACTCCGGTCGTCTCTGATGGCATCTCCATGGGCACCGAAGCGATGAAATATTCGTTGGTGAGCCGCGAGGTGATCGCCGACAGTATCGAACTGATGACCGAAGGTTACCGGGTGGATGCCGTGATCACCCTCTCCGGTTGTGATAAAACCATTCCCGCTGCACTGATGCCGATCGCTCGCAACAACCTGATCGGCCTGACCCTCTACGGCGGCAGTATCCTACCTGGTGAATACCACGGCAGGGCTCTCAATATCGTCAGCGCGTTTGAGGCGGTCGGTGCTTACTGTGCCGGTAAAATCGATGCTGAAGAATTGCATGCGGTTGAATGTCATTCATGTCCCGGTGCCGGTTCATGCGCAGGTATGTACACGGCCAACACCATGGCTTCGGCCATCGAAGCTCTCGGTATGAGCCTGCCCGGCTCTGCTTCCAATCTTGCTGTTGATGAAGGCAACCAGATCTCTGTAGAAAAACGTGAAGATTGTGCCCGAGTCGCCCAAGCCGTGGTTGGTCTGCTGGAGTCCGGTATCAGTGCCCGAGACATTATGACCCGCGAGGCGTTTGAAAATGCCCTGACGGTGGCCTGGGCTCTCGGTGGCTCGACCAACGCGGTTTTGCACATTCTGGCCCTCGCTCATGAAGCAGGAGTCGCGTTAACCCTTGCGGATATCGAAGAGATTACAAGCACTGTCCCGCTGATCGGTGACTTCAAGCCCTTCGGTCAATACGTGATGAATGACCTACACAAGATCGGCGGTTTGCCGATGGTGATGAAGACCTTGCTTGAAGCCGGTTATCTGCATGGTGATTGCATGACAGTGACCGGGAAAACCCTGGCAGAAAACCTCGCCGATGCACCGCTAAGACCCGAAAATCAGGACGTCATTTACAGCCCGGAACATCCTTACGCACCACCCAATCGCCATATCCGTGTCTTACGTGGCAATCTTGCCTCCGAGGGCTGTGTGATAAAGCTCAGTGGTAAGGAGATGACTCAATTTTTCGGGCCGGCACGGGTGTTTGAGCGTGAGGAAGAAGCTCTCGAAGCCATCCTTGCAGGAAAGATCAATGCCGGAGATGTTGTCGTTATCCGTTATGAGGGCCCTAAAGGTGGCCCCGGCATGCGCGAGATGCTATCCCCCTCGGCGGCTTTAATGGGGGCGGGACTCGGTAAGGATGTCGCACTGGTTACCGATGGCCGTTTCTCCGGCGGCACCCACGGCATTATGATTGGTCACGTAGCTCCGGAAGCTCAGGTCGGAGGACTTATCGCACTCGTTCAAGAGGGGGATATGATTACTATCGACCTCGGCCATGGCGAGCTGAACCTCATGCTTGAGGATGAGGAAATCAGCAAGCGCTTGGCGCAGTGGCAGGCTCCCGAGATTCGTTATGCTCGCGGTGTTCTGGCTAAATATGCCAAGCTGGTCTCTTCCTCGTCTTGTGGCGCTGTGACCAGTTGACAGTTGTTTTTAGAATTCACCCGTTTTTAATGAATATCAGGGCGGCCGGATACTTAGTGCTCAAGGGAGAATGCATATGAAAACAATCAAGGTTGTAGTTGAAAGATGGTTGGAAGTCCCTGATGAGTGGGAACTTGTCGAACCTGAGCACACCGGGCAGATTCACCTTGAAACAGACAGTCATTGCTTGATTCCTGAGTTGACCTGGTTGGGCCTTTTGGACCAGTCGGAAGAAACTTGCGGCTGGGAAGAGATTGAGGGTGAGGATAAGGACAAGCTTGGCAATATGATGGTTGGCGGATCAAGTTCCCTTGAATATCAAGATAATGAGTAAGCCCGCTTTTGTGGGTATAGTCAGATCTGGTGGTTCGGTTCAACCTGATCGTCTGCAACTTTCATCTGGCCACCTGTAGCAATTCTGGGTGGCCGTTCTTGTTTACACCAAAAGGTCTGAATTTAAACGTCCAGTTGAGCTGATCTGTTAATCCAGCTGTTACAAATTAGCAACATATAACCAATAGATGACTTGTTTGGTCATGTATTGATGGTATAAAATTAAAATTAAATAAAGACTTTGTTGCTGGTTCGTTGCGTAGCTAAAATAGCGACACTCGTCTCAACCGGAGACATTTTCATCGAGTGTAAATGAATCCCCTTCTAATGGGATAAAAGCGAAAAATTTAAGAGGTCCTCATTATGGGCGCAAATGAGTTTGTTGATTACTACGAGTTGCTGCAATTGAGTTCCAATGCTGATGCCGAAACCATTGAACGCGTATTTCGGCATCTGGCCCAGAAATTCCACCCTGATCACAACAACTTAACGAACAAAGACCGATTCATTCAGATCATTGAAGCCCACCAGATACTTATAGATCCTGAAACCCGCGCCGGATATGACGTAAAGTATAGAGATTACTGGAACCGCAAATGGCGGCTTGCGTCGGTGGCCAGCGATATGTCCGAGCTCGGCGACGACAGGGTCGCTCGTGAGCGTATCCTTTCCTTGTTGTATGTTCAACGAAGGCGCAGCATGAAAAGCCCTGGGTTGGGGGAAGTTGAAATTTCACGACTTCTTAACACGCCTCTCGAATTGACTGAGTTCCATCTGTGGTACATCAGGACAAAGGGGTGGGTCGAACGTCTCGATACAGGTCATTTGTCAATCACCGCAAAAGGTGTTGATCAGGTTGAGCAGAGTCGCTCCCTAAGCCCGGAGAAGTTGATTGAAGCTCATGACCTTCCAGACGACACTGCGCAAGGCCGGAAGGCAAGTGAGGAAGGTTTGCGGGCAGCAAATGAGTAACCACAGCCGCCCCGTTGACGGAATATCCCTTCCTTTTGGTGGCGATGTATAGAAAGCCGTTTAGTCCTCAACGTTATGATCGCCACGATCTGTATCCTTGTGGACATTCTACGATCAGAGACGCTCTTTTCTCAGTCTTCTTCGAGACAGCCCTTATTGAGAAAAAAGTCCTTTGTAGGTCCGATGCTCTTTGCTTTTGTTCCAGTATCTGCTTTGAATGAAATCCTTTTTTCGCGTTTCAATTGTAGCTAAATATCAAATGTCAGGTACATTTTAACGTGTAGAAAAATTTGAAATATTACTTCATTGATAGCGTGCTGTTTATACGCTTTCATTATATATGAGGAGTTGGAACAGATGACTTCAAATGATCATAAAATTACTGATTCTTTACTCGATATTGAGAATGCCGAGTGGCGTGATTCACTCGACTATGTTTTACAGACGCAAGGCGAGGAGCGGGTCCAGGAGTTGCTACGCCTGCTGCAGGTGCGGGCTCAGGAGCAGGGGATCAGCGTTCCTTTTACCGCCAACACCCCTTACATCAACACCATCCCCAGGAATCAGCAGCCGGTTTTCCCGGGCAACCGTGAGATCGAGCGACGTATCAAGTCAATCATCCGCTGGAACGCCATGGCCATGGTGGTTCGTGCCAATCGCGAGAGCAGCGGTATCGGTGGCCATATCTCCACATATGCCTCGGTTGCAACCCTCTGGGAAGTTGGTTTCAACCATTTCTGGAGAGGGCGCACAGACGAGTTTCTCGGTGACATGGTTTATTTCCAGGGGCACGCCGCACCTGGGGCCTATGCACGGGCCTTTCTCGAAGGGCGCCTCAGCAGTGAAGATTTGAGTCGTTTTCGGAATGAGCTGGCTCCCGAAGGCGGTCTTTCGTCTTATCCTCACCCCTTCCTTATGCCCGACTTCTGGGAATTTCCGACGGTCTCCATGGGCCTGACCGCAATCTCTGCGATCTACCAGGCCCGTTTCAATCATTACCTGGTTGATCGGGGTTTGCGCAAATCAAGCGGTCGCAAAGTCTGGGCAATGCTCGGTGACGGTGAGATGGATGAACCCGAATCGCTTGGCGCCATCACCCTGGCGTCACGGGAGAAGCTCAACAACCTGATCTTTGTCGTCAACTGCAACTTGCAGCGCCTGGACGGCCCTGTACGAGGCAATGGCAAGATTATCCAGGAGCTGGAAGCAGCTTTCCGTGGTGCCGGCTGGAATGTCATCAAAGTGATCTGGGGCGACGACTGGGATCATCTGCTTGAAAAGGATGATACGGGCCTGCTGGTCAAGCGCATGGACGAGGTCCTTGATGGTGAGATGCAGCACTTCACTCTGAAAAAAGGTGATTATGTCCGTGAAAAATTTTTCGGCAAATATCCAGAATTACTCAAATTAGTAGAAAACTATAGTGACGAGCAACTGGGACGCCTGACCCGTGGTGGCCACGACCCTGACAAGGTCTACGCTGCTTACCAGAATGCAATCTCTCAGGATGAAAAGCCAACCGTAATCCTGGCGCATACCATCAAGGGTTATGGTCTCGGAGAAGCTGGTGAAGGAAAAAACATCACTCACTCGCAGAAAAAACTCAACGAGGACGAGTTGAAAGAGTTCCGCACCCGCTTCAATATCCCGGTCAGTGATAGCGAGATTGCCGAAGCTCCTTTCTACAAGCCGGCTGAAGACAGCCCGGAAATGGTGTATCTCAAGGAGCGGCGTGCAGCTCTCGGCGGTTCATTGCCGAAAAGATTCTCCGGCCAGGCGCCGATCGCCTGCCAGACCGATGGTCTGATCCGCGAGTACCTTGATGGCTCAGGTGATCGTGAACTGGCAACGACCATGGCTTACGTGCACCTGCTGGCCAAGCTGTTGCGTGATCCGGAGCTCGGTAAGTTGATCGTGCCGATTGTTCCTGATGAAGCGCGGACCTTCGGCATGGAAGCACTCTTCAGACAGGCAGGTATCTACAGCCACGCAGGGCAACTCTATGAACCGGTCGATAAAGGGAGTCTGCTACATTACAACGAGAAGAAAACCGGTGCTATCCTTGAAGAAGGCTTGAGCGAGGCTGGCTCCATGGCCAGCTTTATCGCCGCGGGAACCTCCCATTCCAGCAACGGTGTACAGACTATTCCTTTTTACACTTTTTATTCAATGTTCGGTTTCCAGCGGGTTGGTGACCAGATCTGGCAGGCTTGCGACAGCCGCGCCAGGGGCTTCCTGATCGGTGCGACCTCGGGTCGAACCACCCTCGCCGGAGAAGGTCTGCAGCATCAGGATGGCCACAGTCATGTATTGGCGATGACGCCCACCAAGATCAAGGCCTATGACCCGGCCTTTGCTTATGAATTGGCCGTGATCATTCATGATGGATTGACCCGTATGTATTGTCATCAGGAGGACCTGATCTATTACCTTACGGTGATGAATGAAACCTACCTGATGCCGCCGATGCCGAAGGGTAAGGGTGTGCGCGAAGGTATCATCAAGGGCATGTACAAGTTCAAAGCCTCGAACTTGAAAAAGAGCAAAAGCAAGGCACATTTGCTCGGCAGCGGTGCCATTCTCAACGAAACGATCAAGGCACAGAAAATCCTGGAAGAGGAGTATGCGGTTGCTGCTGATGTCTGGAGTGTGACCAGCTATAAGGAGCTTTACCAGGATAGCGTTGAGTGCGAGCGTTGGAACCTGCTGAACCCGAAAAAGAAAGCCAAGGTCCCCTATGTCGGCACTCTTCTCGCCAAGGAGAAGGGTGTCTTTGTTGCGGCCTCGGATTATATGAAGCTTCTTCCGGCGGCTGTATCAGCCTGGTTCCCTGCACCTTTGTATTGCCTGGGAACAGATGGCTTTGGTCGCAGCGACAGCCGTGAGAGGCTGCGTGACTTCTTTGAAGTCGATGCTCGTTATATTGTGGTAGCGACATTGAAACAGCTGGCTGATGCCGGCGAGGTTAGCAATGACGAGGTGGCTAAAGCCATCGCTGATTTGAAGATTGATCCAGAGAAGTTAAACCCCCATGTCGATTAATACGGCATTGCCCTCAAACGGAAACTGTCCCTCTGTTGTAAGTGGATGCTGTTTGCGAATCACGAGTCAAATTGAGGAAAACTATGAAACACGAGATTAGAGTTCCTGCCGTTTCAGAAGGTGTCACTGAAGGAACCGTTGTTAATATCACAGTTGCTGTCGGCGATAGCGTTGAAGTAGAGCAGACTCTGCTGGAGTTGGAGACTGACAAGGCGGTTGTCGAGGTCCCCTCGAGCCACGCAGGTAAAATTACCGAAGTTCTGGTGGCCGAAGGTGACCGTGTGGCGATTGGTGCGGTCATTATGGTTCTGGAGTCGTCCGGGGGGGACGAAGAGGTCGAAGCCCCCGAGATAGACAGTGAAGAGAGCCCCGCACCTGTCGTTGAAGCAGAACCGGTCTCTACGGTTGTCACTGAACAGGCAGAACCCGCTGAAATCCAGGCTTCTTCTACACCGCCGCGTGATGAGCTTCAGGTTGATCTGAGCACTGTACGACGCAACGATCTTGTTGCTCCCGCGGCTCCTTCCGTGCGGCGATTGGCGCGTGAGCTTGGCGTCGATATTTACCAGGTGCAAGGCACGGGCCCCGGCGGACGTATCAGTGAAGATGATGTGCGCAATTTCGTTCGCGAAACCATGCAGCGCATAACCGGGGGAGGCTCAGTTCCGTCGGTGGTTGGAGAGTTCCCAGGGCTGCATGCCCAGCGGCCATTGCCCGATTTCAGCCGTTGGGGGGCGATCCGTCGTGAGCCACTGTCTCGGGTTCGTGAATTGACTGCCGACTCCATGGGCTATGCCTGGTCGACGATCCCCATGGTCACTCAGTATGACAATGCTCAGATAACAGAGATCGAGGCGTTTCGCCAGAAGACCAACCAGCGCGCCAATGCTGAAAATCGTTTGACCATGACAGCCATCATGGTCAAGGTCTGTGCTGCAGCGCTTAAGGCGTTTCCGGGTGTCAATAGCAGCCTGGACCTGGCAAATAAAGAGCTTGTGTTGAAAGATTATGTGCATATAGGCGTTGCTGTTGATACTCCCGGTGGCTTGCTGGTGCCTGTGATTCGTGATGCCGATCAGAAAGGCATCGAACGACTCGCCACGGAATTGAACGGACTTGCCGAGAAGACCCGTGAGCGCAAGATCAGTCCCGCCGATATGGAAGGTGGAACTTTTACAATCAGCAACCTCGGCGGGGTTGGGGGGACTTCTTTTACGCCGATCGTTTATGCCCCGCAGGTGGCGATCCTGGGGATCTCGACCGCTGCAATGCAGCCGGTGTGGGATGGCAACCAGTTTGTCCCGCAACGGATCATGCCGCTTTCTTTGACCTATGACCACCGCGTTGTTGACGGTGCCGATGGTGCCCGTTTCCTGCGCTGGATTTGCGAGGCACTTGAAAACCCTCTGAACCTGGTCATGAAAGGATGATGATGTGAGTAACACAGAAAAGATCCCCACCAGTGCGCAACTGGTTGTTATAGGAGCAGGACCGGGTGGATATGCAGCCGCCTTCAAGGCTGTTGAACTGGGCTTGAATGTCACCCTGATTGACCCGGAGGCGAACCCGGGAGGCGTCTGCCTGCATCGTGGCTGCATTCCGTCGAAGGCTTTGCTCCACGTTGCCAAACTGGTTGCAGAAGCTGAAGAAGCTACAGAAATTGGCGTCACCTTCAAAAAGCCTCAAATAGATCTTGACCGGGTGCGTAGCTGGAAAGACGAAGTCATCGGCAAGTTGACCGGAGGTCTCGGCGGAAAAGTCGTAAAACAGAAGATCACCTATGTTCGCGGTATGGCGAAGTTTAAGGACGCGCACACTTTAACTGTGACAGCCACTGCCGGAACCACGGGTGAGATGTCGTTCGAAAAAGCTATCCTCGCCACCGGTTCAAGACCAATCATGCTGCCGGGCGTGGCGGCTGGCAGTAGCAAAATTATCGATTCAACCGGCGCCCTTGAAATCCCGAATATTCCCTCTTCGCTGCTGGTTGTCGGCGGTGGCTATATCGGGCTGGAGCTCGGTTCTGCCTACGTTGCTCTCGGCAGTAAAGTCTCGGTTGTGGAAATGACCGCTGGTCTGCTGCCGGGCTGTGATCGTGATCTGGTTTCAGTGCTGAAAAGACGGATTGACAAAAAATTTTCCGAGATCAAGTTGAATACCCGTGTCACCGATTTGAAAGAACAGAAGAATGGCGTGATGGTCACTGTTGAGGATAAGCAGGGACAAGCGACCAAGAGCCTTTTCAGTAAAGTTTTGATTGCCATTGGCCGTAAACCTAACAGTGAGAACCTGGGGCTTCAAAATACATCCATAAAAGTCAACGAGAAGGGCTTCATTCAGGTGGATGCCCAGATGCGGACAGACGAAGAGCACATCTTTGCGATTGGTGATATTGCCGGTGAACCGATGCTGGCACATAAGGCTTATGCTGAAGCAAATGTTGCTGCTGAGGTGATTGCGGGCAGAAAAGCTGTGTTTGACCCACGCGCGATTCCGGCTGTGGTTTTTACCGATCCAGAGATTGCCTGGTGCGGCTTGACCGAAACTGAAGCACGTGAACAAAAAATCAAGATCAAAACGGCTAAAATGCCCTGGCGCAGCAATGGGCGTACGCTTACTCTCGGTCGCGATGATGGCATGACCAAGCTGATCATTGATCCGGACACCGATCGCTTGCTCGGCGTGGCTATTGCCGGCCCCGGCGCGGGGGAGTTGATCGCTGAAGGGGTGCTGGCGTTGGAGATGGCTGCGGTCAGTGAAGATCTTCGCAAGTCGATTCATCCGCATCCGACTCTCTCCGAGACGATCTACGAAACGGCTGAGATGCTCTTTAAAGGTTGAGCGGGGACACTTCAATGGAAGTGTCGCCGCTTTGAAAATTTGACCAAAGTCATTTCTTTGATACTCAATTCGGAGTATCTTCAACGCATCATGAATAAAATAATCAGTTGGAAAAAAGCTAGTCACTGGCGGTTGACGATCCAGTGGCTTTTCCTCGGCTGGTG
Source organism: Deltaproteobacteria bacterium IMCC39524 (assembly GCA_029667085.1). Taxonomy (NCBI): domain Bacteria; class Deltaproteobacteria; species Deltaproteobacteria bacterium IMCC39524. The sequence goes on along the minus strand of JARUHJ010000004.1, from coordinate 4,825 downwards.
CCTCTTCCTGGGCATCCAGTTCGGCCTCTTCGTGCGGCACTTCGAAACGGCAGGGCAGGCGGGTTATTATTCTCGCCCCCCGGGAGTTGAGGGTTTTCTGCCGATCGGAGCACTGGTGAGCTTGAAAACCTGGTTGTTCACAGGTCACTTTGACACCATTCATCCTGCGGCACTGGTGCTCTTTTTGACCTTTCTGGCCATGGCGTTTTTGACCAAGAAATCCTTCTGCTCTTTCATTTGCCCGGTCGGCACTCTTTCTGAGGCGAGCTGGAAAGTTGGCGTTAAGCTGTTTGGCCGAAATCTTCGTATCTGGCGTGGTCTCGATCTTTTTCTGCAGTTTGCCAAGTACGCGTTGCTCTTCTTCTTTGTAAAATTGATTCTCTTCGGCATGCCGGTTGTCGCAATGAAAGAATTTCTCAAAGCGCCTTACTGGGCGATTGCCGATGTAAAGATGCTTCATTTCTTTACTGGAATGTCGATGACCAGCATGGTGGTGATCACCCTGCTTTCGCTGTTGTCTGTTTTTTACAAAAACTTCTGGTGCCGTTACCTCTGCCCTTACGGCGCGCTGCTTGGCTTGCTGAGTATGCTCAGCCCCTTCAAGGTCTCCCGCTACCCGGATAAGTGTATCGATTGTGGTGCATGCAGTCGTGCCTGTCCGGCCCAGATCGACGTGCAGCACAAGGTGCAGATTCACTCACCAGAATGTACAGGTTGCCTGACTTGTGTCAGTCATTGTCCTGAAAAGGGCGCACTGTCGATGGCGTTCTGGAAGCGACCTGTTCCGGGGGTCGCGTTCGTTGTTATCGTGATGGGGCTTTTTGGTGGTGGAGTATTAACCGGCATGCTGACTGATCATTGGCAGACGAGCTTGAGCTACGACGATTATCTTCAGCTGATTCCGTTGGCTTCTCGATTGGGACATTAGAATAAAATTTCTTCTTGATAGACGAGGTGCAGATTCTCTGCGCACAAAAATTAAGGGCACCGACGTTCGGTGGCCTTTTCTGTTTAATCTGTAAGGAGTAGAGAAAAAAGTCCAAGCGCTTTCCGCTGGCTGTTTTACCTCAAGTCGAGAGTTTGGGTGATCAGATAGACTGACAACCTTTCGGGAGGTTAAAGTCTGTACCTGCAAATTGAATGTTTTCTGCACTGTCACTGCGTGGCGGGGAAACAGCATGAACGCCACCACAATCTGTGCATTGGCCCACAAATGTGGTCAGGGTGAAGCCCGCGCCGCAACCCTGGCAGACAGCCATTAAACCGCCGTTAGGTATAGGCTGATTTCTTAAACTTCCACCATGAGCCTGGTAGACAAATTCAACCAACTCTCTGCCTTCGGCAAAAGGCCCTGTGTTGCCGCCTGTGTTTGAACAACAGCCCATTTTATAAACTCCTTTGTCTAAGATTTTTCTTTGTTAGAGAATAGTGGGTTTTTTGTGTCGATTACGAATCGTAGCTCAAATCAGTTTTCGAAAATATGACTCAGGTCAACTAGCCTGTAATTGCGATGAGGAGAAATAAAAGCAAAAGCCCAGGTTCGTGGGCCTTTGGATAATGATTCAACCTTGTCTGTTAGACGGCTTGCGGCTCGTACCTTTTTACTAACTTCAGATACTTTTCTTCAAGCCCAGGGCTATGTTTCTCTTTAAGCAAGACTCAGGTCAAATCATGGTAGATGTTGTCAGGTATGTGCTAAGGAAGAACAGAGAGAACAGCTGTGAGCGGTTTTGTCCCGTGCCGTTGTTGCTGCTTGTTGATAAAATCATGAATCGCGGTACTGTTTGAATGTTGATGGCGCCCCTCTCTTCTCAAAGAAGTGCGCTGTTGGAGTATTTCAAAAATTTTGAAGTCTGCTTCTGATAAGGAGATAAATATGTGTCGAGTATTGGTTTATGTTTTGATGCTTTGTCTTGTCCTTCCTCTGCCCGTTCTGTCTGCCCCGAACCCGAATGAAAATGCACTGGATAATGCGTCTGACAACGCACGTTTCAATCGTGAGGATGATCTGCAAAAGGGCAAGCGAGACAAGAGCCCAGGTCATGAAGATGAAGAGCATGGACGGTTTGGAAAGATGCATGATGATGACGATGATCTTGATAAAGGGGACAGAGAAAGCAACCAAGAAAGAGATAGCAAGCAAGAGAGAGATAGCAAGCAAGAGAGAGATGCCAAGCAAGAGAGAGATGCCAAGCAAGAGAGAGATGCCAAGCAAGAGAGAGATGCCAAACAAGAGAGAGATGCCAAGCAAGAGAGAGATGCCAAGCAAGAGAGAGATGCCAAGCAAGAGAGAGATGGTAAGAAAAGCAAGGGTGGTAAAAATAAGAAAAAATAATCAGCAGACATCGATAACGGATTATTCTCGATGCCTGTTTATTCGTTAAAGGATAATTGTGCCTGGATTGAATATTTCAAAATCCTCGCTAAAGTGTGGTCAGAATGTCACTTTTTAGATCTGATAAATCATGCAAAAGGAGACCCTCCATGAAGACAACACTAAAGATTCTGATGATCGGGCTGCTCATTGCTTTGTCCTGTGCAAGTGTCTATGCCGGTGAGTATGAGGACACCAAGAAAATGTTCGTTGATGCCGGCATTGCAAATATGTTTGACAGCGCCCACGGCTATGCACTGTTTCCGACTATTGGCAAAGCTGGTTTTTTAGTCGGGGGTGCTTACGGGAAAGGGCGTGTTTATCAACAAGGCAAACACATTGGCAATACGACAATGACCCAGGCGACCGTTGGCTTTCAACTCGGAGGAGCGGGTTTCAGCCAGGTTGTTTTCTTCCAGGATAAACGTGCTCTTGAAGAGTTTACAAAGGGTAATTTCGAATTCGGTGCAGAGGCACAAGCCACCGCAATAACCGCTGCCGCTGGGGCCTCCGCCAATACTTCGGGGAGTTCCGCGACCGCCAGCGGAGGCAAAAATAATGCTTCCACGACCGGCGCCGGCTACAACAAAGGCATGGCGACATACACCATTACGAAAGGTGGCCTTATGTATGAAGCCACGGTTGGCGGGCAGAAGTTCAGCTACACCGGCCTTTAATAAGTATCGCAATATCCGTGAAGCCTATATGATTGGCCACCTGAACAGCGTCGGGTGGCCATTCATGATTTGTTCGCCACTTTTCCAGCCCTCTCTACCAGCTTAAGTTTTATGATTTTGGGAGTGCCCAATTGTATTGGATTGCCAGCAAACGGACCGAAATGACTGTGCCTGCAGATAGGAGTGCTGCGACCGGGCGAGCCGTGCCGACAGTTTCCAGGGTAACAAGAAGCAGTCCACCGGCAACGCAGGCTGAAGCGTAAATCTCACGGCGGAAAATCAATGGCACTTGGTTGGCAAAAAGATCACGAATGACGCCCCCTGCTGTTCCTGTCATCACCCCCATCAGAATGGCTCCGAGCAGGCCCAGATGAAAGTCAAGGGCCTTGGTTGTGCCGATCACAACAAAGGTTCCCAGGCCGATGGCATCAAAATATAAAAGCGGTTTCTCAAAAGTCTTGAACTGTACGCGGTTGGCAAAAACGATCAGTGAGACGACAATGGCGATGTAGATATAGCTTTCATTTTTCAGGGAGAAGGGTGGAATGTCTCCAAGTAGCAGGTCACGCAGAGTCCCGCCACCGACAGCGGTGACCACTCCAAGGACCAGTACACCAAACAGGTCCATATGTTTGCGCACTCCGACCCATGCCCCGGACGCAGCAAAAGCAGCAGTGCCGATCAGGTCAAGGATGTAAATGATGTTCATGGTCGTTGCCTCATATTTATAGGATAGCTGTTTGTAAGGCAGAGACAACCTGTAATTTCAAGTGTTTTAAACTGCTGACAAATCTATGTTTCTTGGGGCCGGAGAGACGGTGATAAATCTTTTGCGTCTACCCGCCGGTTAGGATTGATGCAGAAGGTCGATTCAAGTACACTCTCAAATTCAACCTACAATATTTCCCCGGAGTAAATACTATGATTCTCGGTTTTGCCGGTAAGGCGGCGACTGGAAAAACTACGGCTGCAAAGCATGTGGAGCCCTTACTCAATAAAGAATGCAAAATCATTCCTATGGCGATGGTGCTGAGAGATGAAGTGGAGGCTTTTCTTCGTGCTATTGGCGCAGAGGAGTCGGTGCCTTTGGTCTATGGTTGCCAGGATGACAAGGTTCGGGTCTTTTACGTCGACGAGAAGAAGGCTCTGCAAGAATGTCCCAAGTGGCCACATTTCATTTCGGAACACCAGGAGATTCAGGATCGCCCAGGTCAGACGGCGGTCACGGTGAGACGCATCCTGCAGTGGTGGGGCACTGAATATCGCAGAGATCAAGATCCTGATTACTGGACCAAAGCCTGGGGGAGAAAAATATCAGAGTATGACGTCGAACAGATGTATGTGTTGGTAGACGACGTACGTTTCATGAACGAGTTGAACGTTATCAAGGAACATGGTGGTCTCATCGTTAAAATTGAGCGTCCCGGCTTCGATGGTGCGAATAACCATGCCAGTGAGACCTCTCTGGATGATTATACCGCCTGGGATGGCAAAATCCTCAATGACGGAACTCTGGAGGAGTTTAGACAGAAGGCCGAGGTTCTTGTCGCATCGTTGGTTAAAGTGTAGTAGGTCAAATTTGATTTTACATCCATTGTAAGATCAAGTTGAGTGCAGCAGTGGGGGTTGCCTCCATTTTTTTATTTATCAGGGGTACTGAGAATTTCTCTGTGTGTCAGAAATGCATGCCTAATTTTAGGGTATAATTATTTGCTCTGGCTAATAACCTTCCGAGGTAGGGAGGCTTCATTTCAAAGGCCTATTGGGTTTGGCT